>NZ_CP034686.1:5235000-5272500 GCF_007363175.1 Bacillus sp. BD59S | reverse complement strand
TCTGTATATTTTATAATTGCTAATCGAGTATTGTCTCCGGCCAATACAATATCGTACTGACCAAACTTTTGAATGTCCTCTCCTTCAAGCCCGTAAACACAATGTGCAGCGTATGTTCCTGTTTTGATTCCTTTTAACATCTAAACTTCTTAATTCATCTCTCATTTCCTTGGAACCATCTCCAAACACCCATGCATCTGGAACACTTATGTTTAACTCGTTTTCTCTCGCGTACATATGCCAATATTCTTCTATCTTATTAACTGATATTAGTCCCTCATCCCTATAACCTTACAAGCAGGGGGTCGGCGGTTCGATCCCGTCATCCTCCACCATTTAGCCGACTTAGCTCAATTGGTAGAGCAACTGACTTGTAATCAGTAGGTTGGGGGTTCAAGTCCTCTAGTCGGCACCAGTTTTTATTGTAAGAGCCATTAGCTCAGTTGGTAGAGCATCTGACTTTTAATCAGAGGGTCGAAGGTTCGAGTCCTTCATGGCTCACCATTTTTAATGAATATGCGGGTGTGGCGGAATTGGCAGACGCACTAGACTTAGGATCTAGCGCCTTTGGCGTGGGGGTTCGACTCCCTTCACCCGCACTTTTAATGAAATAACTCAAACATGTCTTGCGGAAGTAGTTCAGTGGTAGAATACAACCTTGCCAAGGTTGGGGTCGCGGGTTCGAATCCCGTCTTCCGCTCCAATTTTCAATATGACATGCCGGGGTGGCGGAACAGGCAGACGCACTTGTGGTAAATCCAATTATGAGTACTTACATAAAATGCTCTAATTTCATCACGAAATTAGCTCTGCAATACGTTCCTGTAGAGGACTTCCACCAATATTCCATCGATGAGTTCTTTATGGACATTACGGATAGTATTCATTTGTTTGCTAACGATCCATATGAGTTTGCGTTGAAATTCAAACGTGAAATATATGCAAAGACAAGAATTGAATGCACGATAGGCATTGGTCCTAATCCTTTAATGAGCAAGGTTGCCTTAGATGTGGAGGCAAAGAAAACGAAAGATTGCATAGCATACTGGAAGTACGAAGATGTACCCATAAAATTATGGCCAATTCGACCACTTAGTAAGTTTTGGGGGATTTCGGGTAAGACAGAAGCGAAGTTAAACCGAAAAGGAATTCATTCAATCGGTGACTTAGCGCAATATCCACTGAAATACTTAAAGCAGAGCTTTGGGGTCATTGGCGAAGAACTACACTTACATAGCAACGGCATTGATTTTAGCGTAAGGGGTACCGCCACATGCCCATCAAGCTAACCAAGTAAATTACTAGTTACGAAATGATCCGTGTTTCAAAACTAGCAATTGATATAAAAGTAGGCATGCTAAAGAAGCCTATTAAAACGCGATTTTTTCGCTAGGCAGCTTGTCTATGCTTCACTGTCGTTTTATACACAATCCCTAGAATATCAAAGACGGTCATCTTCTTATGCCTATGACATTTACGACCGTTCTTTTTGAGTAGTTGATAAAGGCGATGCAGAATTTTTAAAAGTTCTTCTGTGCCAAAAGCTATCGCTTGAAACAGTAACGGAAAGTAATCTTTAATTATATAAATCGCTTTGTATTCACTCAGTTCCTGCTTTTTCTTTTCAAGCAGAAACTGACGCATTTGAAACATCGTAGAAGAACAGAGGAGAATGCTGATGAGTTGTCCATATAAATGGCACTCTAGGCGTTCTTTTTTTATATTTTTGCATTCATCAATTTCAAAGAATGACTTCCACGTTTTAAATAAAATTTCAATCTGCCAATGCAGTGAATATAATGATTATATGGTTAAGTCCTCGATCTATTAGTATTCGTCAGCTCCACATGTCACCATGCTTCCACCTCGAACCTATCAACCTGATCATCTTTCAGGGATCTTACTAGCTTACGCTATGGGAAATCTCATCTTGAGGGGGGCTTCATGCTTAGATGCTTTCAGCACTTATCCCTTCCGCACATAGCTACCCAGCTATGCCCTTGGCAGAACAACTGGTACACCAGCGGTGCGTCCATCCCGGTCCTCTCGTACTAAGGACAGCTCCTCTCAAATTTCCTACGCCCACGACGGATAGGGACCGAACTGTCTCACGACGTTCTGAACCCAGCTCGCGTACCGCTTTAATGGGCGAACAGCCCAACCCTTGGGACCGACTACAGCCCCAGGATGCGATGAGCCGACATCGAGGTGCCAAACCTCCCCGTCGATGTGGACTCTTGGGGGAGATAAGCCTGTTATCCCCGGGGTAGCTTTTATCCGTTGAGCGATGGCCCTTCCATGCGGAACCACCGGATCACTAAGCCCGACTTTCGTCCCTGCTCGACTTGTAGGTCTCGCAGTCAAGCTCCCTTATGCCTTTGCACTCTACGAATGATTTCCAACCATTCTGAGGGAACCTTTGGGCGCCTCCGTTACACTTTAGGAGGCGACCGCCCCAGTCAAACTGCCCACCTGACACTGTCTCCCGGGTCGATAAGACCCGTAGGTTAGAATTTCAATACAGTCAGGGCGGTATCCCACCAGCGCCTCCACCGAAGCTAGCGCTCCGGTTTCAAAGGCTCCCGCCTATCCTGTACAAACTGTACCAAAATTCAATATCAGGCTACAGTAAAGCTCCACGGGGTCTTTCCGTCCTGTCGCGGGTAACCTGCATCTTCACAGGTACTATAATTTCACCGAGTCTCTGGTTGAGACAGTGCCCAAATCGTTACACCTTTCGTGCGGGTCGGAACTTACCCGACAAGGAATTTCGCTACCTTAGGACCGTTATAGTTACGGCCGCCGTTTACTGGGGCTTCAGTTCAGAGCTTCGCTTACGCTAACCCCTCTCCTTAACCTTCCAGCACCGGGCAGGTGTCACCCCCTATACTTCGCCTTACGGCTTCGCAGAGAGCTGTGTTTTTGCTAAACAGTCGCTTGGGCCTATTCACTGCGGCTTTCCGTTAAGAAAGCACCCCTTCTCCCGAAGTTACGGGGTCATTTTGCCGAGTTCCTTAACCAGAGTTCTCTCGCACACCTTAGGATTCTCTCCTCGCCTACCTGTGTCGGTTTGCGGTACAGGCACCTTTTATCTCGCTAGAAGCTTTTCTTGGCAGCGGGGAATCAAAGACTTCGCTCCATAAGGAGCTTCCCCATCACAGCTCAGCCTTCACGATAAGCGGATTTGCCTACTTATCAGCCTAACTGCTTGGACGTGCACAACCAATCGCACGCTTCTTCTATCCTTCTGCGTCCCTCCATTGCTCAAACGATAAAGAGGTGGTACAGGAATATCAACCTGTTGTCCATCGCCTACGCCTGTCGGCCTCGGCTTAGGTCCTGACTAACCCTGAGCGGACGAGCCTTCCTCAGGAAACCTTAGGCATTCGGTGGACGGGATTCTCACCCGTCTTTCGCTACTCATACCGGCATTCTCACTTCTAAGCACTCCACCAGTCCTTCCGGTCTGACTTCACTGTCCTTAGAACGCTCCCCTACCACTGATACCATTGGTATCAATCCGCAGCTTCGGTGGTGTATTTAGCCCCGGTACATTTTCGGCGCAGAGTCACTCGACTAGTGAGCTATTACGCACTCTTTAAATGGTGGCTGCTTCTAAGCCAACATCCTAGTTGTCTAAGCAACTCCACATCCTTTTCCACTTAATACACACTTTGGGACCTTAGCTGGCGGTCTGGGCTGTTTCCCTTTTGACTACGGATCTTATCACTCGCAGTCTGACTCCTAAGGATAAGTCATTGGCATTCGGAGTTTGACTGAATTCGGTAATCCGATGAGGACCCCTAGTCCAATCAGTGCTCTACCTCCAAGACTCTTACACTTAAGGCTAGCCCTAAAGCTATTTCGGGGAGAACCAGCTATCTCCAGGTTCGATTGGAATTTCTCCGCTACCCACACCTCATCCCCGCACTTTTCAACGTGCGTGGGTTCGGGCCTCCATTCAGTGTTACCTGAACTTCACCCTGGACATGGGTAGATCACCTGGTTTCGGGTCTACGACCACGTACTAAACGCCCTATTCAGACTCGCTTTCGCTGCGGCTCCGCCTCTTCAGCTTAACCTCGCACGGGATCGTAACTCGCCGGTTCATTCTACAAAAGGCACGCCATCACCCGTTAACGGGCTCTGACTATTTGTAGGCACACGGTTTCAGGATCTCTTTCACTCCCCTTCCGGGGTGCTTTTCACCTTTCCCTCACGGTACTGGTTCACTATCGATCACTAGGGAGTATTTAGCCTTGGGAGATGGTCCTCCCAGATTCCGACGGAATTTCACGTGTTCCGCCGTACTCAGGATACATTCAAGAGAGAACGAAGTTTCGACTACGGGGTTGTTACCCTCTACGACGGACCTTTCCAGGTCGCTTCGTCTACCTCGTTCCTTTGTAACTCCGTATAGAATGTCCTACAACCCCAAGAGGCAAGCCTCTTGGTTTGGGCTATGTTCCGTTTCGCTCGCCGCTACTCAGGAAATCGCATTTGCTTTCTCTTCCTCCAGGTACTTAGATGTTTCAGTTCCCTGGGTCTGTCTTCCTTACCCTATGTATTCAGATAAGGATACCATACCATTACGTATGGTGGGTTTCCCCATTCGGAAATCTTCGGATCAAAGCTTACTTACAGCTCCCCGAAGCATATCGGCGTTAGTCCCGTCCTTCATCGACTCCTAGTGTCAAGGCATCCACCGTGCGCCCTTTCTAACTTAACCAAACTAAAAATTAAAAAATATGAGCTACACTGTTATCTAGTTTTCAAAGAACATACCATTTGCTATTTAAAATAGCTTTTTGGTGGAGCCTAGCGGGATCGAACCGCTGACCTCCTGCGTGCAAGGCAGGCGCTCTCCCAGCTGAGCTAAGGCCCCAAGTTGTATGGTGGGCCTAAATGGACTCGAACCATCGACCTCACGCTTATCAGGCGTGCGCTCTAACCAGCTGAGCTATAGGCCCATACAAATTGCAGGATTTATTTATATCATATCCTCATTTAAGAGTCAATACTTTTTATTGAACTCTCAAAACTAAACGAAAACGAAACACGGAAACTTATATTGATAAGCAGCGCTCATCAATTCTCCATAGAAAGGAGGTGATCCAGCCGCACCTTCCGATACGGCTACCTTGTTACGACTTCACCCCAATCATCTGTCCCACCTTAGGCGGCTGGCTCCAAAAGGTTACCCCACCGACTTTCCATTATATTCACTTCGTTGGCAGATTGAAATTTTGTTTAAAACGTGGAAGTCGCTCTTTAAAATTGATGAATGTCAAAATATAAAAAGAGAACGCCTAGAGTGCCATTTATATGGACAACTCATCGGCATTCTCCTCTGTTCTTCTACGATGTTTCAAATGCGTCAGTTTCTGCTTGAAAAGAAAAAACAAGAGCTGAGTGAATACAAAGCGATTTATATGATTAAAGATTACTTTCCATTACTGTTTCAAGCGATAGCCGTTGGCACAGAAAAACTTTTGAAAATTTTGCATCGCCTTTATCAGCTGCTCAAAAAGAACGGTCGTAAATGTCATAGGTATAAGAAGATGACCGTCTTTGATATTCTAGGGATTGTGTATAAAACGACAGTGAAGCATAGATAAGTTGCCTAGCGAAAAAATCACGTTTTAATAGGCTTCTTTAGCATGCCTACTTTTCTATCAATTACTAGTTTTGAACCAAGAATCGTTTCATATCTAGTAAGTTACTTGTTTAGCTTGATGGACATGCGGAGTGACCCACATAACTAGATTTATTTCCTTTTTAGCAGCCATTTCCCGAGCTCTTGAATTAAGTTCTTACTTATCTATTCCTGTTCTTAAGGGCGATTACCTTTATGTGAAAGTTAGTGAAGTAGGTACACCGGATTCATATTCAGAAGCTTTAACTATTAATGGTATTAGATATGCAGGAAGTTCTTTAGACGAAGTCAGTTCTTATACTGATCCATTCGGATCTGAAAAAACATTTAGATTACGTATCAAAGATTCGTACATCTTCTCAAATACACCAAATTCAACAAACACTATAGCTTTTGAAGCTAGAGTTCCTTTCTCAATGCAAGTATTATCTAAAAGCATATCGGTTCATGTAGAATAATTTATAACATTATCATTAAATAAAAAATACATCCTTATAAGGATGTATTTTTTATTTAATAGAAACATAATTTGAACTTACCATTATAGAAAAAGCGACATCATAAAAATGGTGAACTTAATATTGTTCAAAGTTACTTATACTTATCCCCCAATTAATTGTACAATCTACCCTTTTCATCTACTAAGTTCTTTTACTAAAGAATAGAAACTAAAAAGAAATAGAAATGAATCTTATATGGTTAAGTCCTCGATCTATTAGTATTCGTCAGCTCCACATGTCACCATGCTTCCACCTCGAACCTATCAACCTGATCATCTTTCAGGGATCTTACTAGCTTACGCTATGGGAAATCTCATCTTGAGGGGGCTTCATGCTTAGATGCTTTCAGCACTTATCCCTTCCGCACATAGCTACCCAGCTATGCCCTTGGCAGAACAACTGGTACACCAGCGGTGCGTCCATCCCGGTCCTCTCGTACTAAGGACAGCTCCTCTCAAATTTCCTACGCCCACGACGGATAGGGACCGAACTGTCTCACGACGTTCTGAACCCAGCTCGCGTACCGCTTTAATGGGCGAACAGCCCAACCCTTGGGACCGACTACAGCCCCAGGATGCGATGAGCCGACATCGAGGTGCCAAACCTCCCCGTCGATGTGGACTCTTGGGGGAGATAAGCCTGTTATCCCCGGGGTAGCTTTTATCCGTTGAGCGATGGCCCTTCCATGCGGAACCACCGGATCACTAAGCCCGACTTTCGTCCCTGCTCGACTTGTAGGTCTCGCAGTCAAGCTCCCTTATGCCTTTGCACTCTACGAATGATTTCCAACCATTCTGAGGGAACCTTTGGGCGCCTCCGTTACACTTTAGGAGGCGACCGCCCCAGTCAAACTGCCCACCTGACACTGTCTCCCGGGTCGATAAGACCCGTAGGTTAGAATTTCAATACAGTCAGGGCGGTATCCCACCAGCGCCTCCACCGAAGCTAGCGCTCCGGTTTCAATGGCTCCCGCCTATCCTGTACAAACTGTACCAAAATTCAATATCAGGCTACAGTAAAGCTCCACGGGGTCTTTCCGTCCTGTCGCGGGTAACCTGCATCTTCACAGGTACTATAATTTCACCGAGTCTCTGGTTGAGACAGTGCCCAAATCGTTACACCTTTCGTGCGGGTCGGAACTTACCCGACAAGGAATTTCGCTACCTTAGGACCGTTATAGTTACGGCCGCCGTTTACTGGGGCTTCAGTTCAGAGCTTCGCTTACGCTAACCCCTCTCCTTAACCTTCCAGCACCGGGCAGGTGTCACCCCCTATACTTCGCCTTACGGCTTCGCAGAGAGCTGTGTTTTTGCTAAACAGTCGCTTGGGCCTATTCACTGCGGCTTTCCGTTAAGAAAGCACCCCTTCTCCCGAAGTTACGGGGTCATTTTGCCGAGTTCCTTAACCAGAGTTCTCTCGCACACCTTAGGATTCTCTCCTCGCCTACCTGTGTCGGTTTGCGGTACAGGCACCTTTTATCTCGCTAGAAGCTTTTCTTGGCAGCGGGGAATCAAAGACTTCGCTCCATAAGGAGCTTCCCCATAACAGCTCAGCCTTCACGATAAGCGGATTTGCCTACTTATCAGCCTAACTGCTTGGACGTGCACAACCAATCGCACGCTTCTTCTATCCTTCTGCGTCCCTCCATTGCTCAAACGATAAAGAGGTGGTACAGGAATATCAACCTGTTGTCCATCGCCTACGCCTGTCGGCCTCGGCTTAGGTCCTGACTAACCCTGAGCGGACGAGCCTTCCTCAGGAAACCTTAGGCATTCGGTGGACGGGATTCTCACCCGTCTTTCGCTACTCATACCGGCATTCTCACTTCTAAGCGCTCCACCAGTCCTTCCGGTCTGACTTCACTGCACTTAGAACGCTCCCCTACCACTGATACCATTGGTATCAATTCGCAGCTTCGGTGGTGTATTTAGCCCCGGTACATTTTCGGCGCAGAGTCACTCGACTAGTGAGCTATTACGCACTCTTTAAATGGTGGCTGCTTCTAAGCCAACATCCTAGTTGTCTAAGCAACTCCACATCCTTTTCCACTTAATACACACTTTGGGACCTTAGCTGGCGATCTGGGCTGTTTCCCTCTTGACTACGGATCTTATCACTCGCAGTCTGACTCCTAAGGATAAGTCATTGGCATTCGGAGTTTGACTGAATTCGGTAATCCGATGAGGACCCCTAGTTCAATCAGTGCTCTACCTCCAAGACTCTTACACTTAAGGCTAGCCCTAAAGCTATTTCGGGGAGAACCAGCTATCTCCAGGTTCGATTGGAATTTCTCCGCTACCCACACCTCATCCCCGCACTTTTCAACGTGCGTGGGTTCGGGCCTCCATTCAGTGTTACCTGAACTTCACCCTGGACATGGGTAGATCACCTGGTTTCGGGTCTACGACCACGTACTAAACGCCCTATTCAGACTCGCTTTCGCTGCGGCTCCGCCTCTTCAGCTTAACCTTGCACGGGATCGTAACTCGCCGGTTCATTCTACAAAAGGCACGCCATCACCCATTAACGGGCTCTGACTATTTGTAGGCACACGGTTTCAGGATCTCTTTCACTCCCCTTCCGGGGTGCTTTTCACCTTTCCCTCACGGTACTGGTTCACTATCGATCACTAGGGAGTATTTAGCCTTGGGAGATGGTCCTCCCAGATTCCGACGGAATTTCACGTGTTCCGCCGTACTCAGGATACATTCAAGAGAGAACGAAGTTTCGACTACGGGGTTGTTACCCTCTACGACGGACCTTTCCAGGTCGCTTCGTCTACCTCGTTCCTTTGTAACTCCGTATAGAATGTCCTACAACCCCAAGAGGCAAGCCTCTTGGTTTGGGCTATGTTCCGTTTCGCTCGCCGCTACTCAGGAAATCGCATTTGCTTTCTCTTCCTCCAGGTACTTAGATGTTTCAGTTCCCTGGGTCTGTCTTCCATACCCTATGTATTCAGGTAAGGATACCATACCATTACGTATAGTGGGTTTCCCCATTCGGAAATCTTCGGATCAAAGCTTACTTACAGCTCCCCGAAGCATATCGGCGTTAGTCCCGTCCTTCATCGACTCCTAGTGTCAAGGCATCCACCGTGCGCCCTTTCTAACTTAACCAAAAAGTGATAAGATGAACGTTCAACGACTATCTCGTATAACTGACGAGAGTACACCACAAGCCTATGGTGGTGGAAAAATCCTCTATCTCTAAAGAGATAAACATATAGTCTGCGCTCATGTGAAAACAGGAGAAGTTCATAAGAGAACTGGCTAAGGAATTGCGCCCTTAGTTGAACGAGATACATTTAATTAAATCTATCAAACCTCATTGAATTTATCGAACATATGTGCTATCGTGAGTTTAATGAGGTAACAATAATAATGAAATTTTTACGAGTTAGTCAAGTATCAGAATTAACAGGTTTGCATCCGAGTAGTCTCAGGAGAATGCTGGTGGAACACGCTATGATTCAGAAGAACCAATCTTTCATTAAAGGAGTTACATTCTGATGATATTGGCGAAGAAAGTCAGACTGATTCCAACGCCTGAACAAGAACAAGTGCTTAGAAATCATGCTGGTGCTGCAAGATTCGCTTATAACTATTGTAAAAGAATGAGTGATAGATACTATAAGCTATTTGGAAAATCTGTTTCACAGTTAGCTTTACAGAAACGATTTACAAAGATCAAGAAGCGAAAGAGATGTGGTGAATATAGCTAGGAAACGAAGCTTAAATTGTGAAGTGAATAATTTGTTACTACATTTTGATTTTTACAAAAAATAACCATTTCCTTCAGATTTCAAGAAGGTTTTACAAAAAAATACATAGAAGTATAAATATATGGTAATGAAATGAGTCGAATTTTCATCATGACGGATATCCAGAATATGTTCATTTCAATTTACATGAAATACACATAGAGGAGAGCGATTATGAAAAGGAAAATTGGTACAGCAGTTGTAAGTTTATCTGTTTTAGGATTTGGAATTTTTGGTGTTACTCACGGAAATGGCGGAGGAATTGTTAAAGCTGACTCTGTAGGAGATCATGGAGGGGCACCATCTTATACTCATGGAGAGGGATGGTCTCCGAGTTATGCACATGGACATACAGGGGGAGCGCCGTCCTATACTCATGGGCATACAGGAGCACCAGTTTATGGATATGGAGACTATCCAGCGCCGTCCTATAACGTAGGAGATACACCTGCACCTAAGTTAGAAGCTGATGGAGATCATGGAGGAGCACCGGCTTATACTCATGGACATTACCCTGCACCGAAGTTAGAACTGTTTCTTCACCCGGCTTCTCTGTTTCTTCACCCGGCTTCTCTGTTTCTTCGCCTGGCTTTTCTGTTTCCTCACCTGGTTTCTCTGTTTCTTCACCCGGTTTTCCTGTCTCTTCACCTGGTTTCTCTGTTTCTTCGCCTGGCTTTTCTGTTTCTTCACCTGGTTTCTCTGTTTCTTCGCCTGGTTTTTCTGTTTCTTCACCTGGTTTTTCTGTTTCTTCACCTGGTTTTTCTGTTTCTTCACCTGGCTTCTCTGTTTCTTCACCTGGCTTTTCTGTTTCCTCACCTGGTTTCTCTGTTTCTTCGCCTGGCTTCTCTGTTTCTTCACCTGGTTTCTCTGTTTCTTCACCTGGCTTCTCTGTTTCTTCGCCTGGCTTTTCTGTTTCTTCACCTGGTTTCTCTGTTTCTTCGCCTGGTTTTTCTGTTTCTTCACCTGGTTTTTCTGTTTCTTCACCTGGTTTTTCTGTTTCTTCGCCTGGTTTTTCTGTTTCTTCACCTGGTTTTTCTGTTTCTTCACCTGGTTTTTCTGTTTCTTCACCTGGTTTTTTTTTTTTTTCTCCTTGTTTTTTTTCTTTCTCTCCTTGTTTTTTTTAGCAAATACAACCGTTCCGTTCTCCGGTAGTTTTACTTTGTTGTAGTCACTAACAACCGTAAAATTGACGCACACTCCATTCTCATCATACACCGCGAATGAACTTCCTGATGGCAACTCTACATTCATTGTTTTCCCTGCTGCCGTTTGCGGGATCGTAAACCATTTCGCATGCCCATTTTCTTGCAGTGTAACTTTCGATAATTGACCTGTATCAAGGGATTTTTACGTTAGATTCAATGACGTATAAAATGCTGGCCATCTCCATATATTCATTACCATCCTCTGTATAGAAATGAGCTTCCTTTGTATCCCTCCCATTCATCACGGGAATCTGAATTTGATGCGTCGCCGTATTCGGACCTGTAATTTTTTTGCCCTCCCAATAGCCATCTTTGAGCGTAATTTGTGTGTTAAGAGGTATTAGCTTTCCTAGATAGTTTATAGAATTAAATGTTTCGTTAACGAGGTAGAATTTGTCGCCCTCGCGCTTGGCCCATGCAGCAGCTGTTTTCTTCGGTAACACATTGTTTTCTAAATTCTGGGCTAAATAGTGAGTCAGCAGCAAAGAAAAAGAAGGAACCCTACCCTAAACAATCATTATTGATCCTGGACATGGTGGTGCAGATCCTGGAAAGCCCACAAAAGGATTGTCAGAAAGTAAAATCGTATTAGATACTTCTTTACGCCTACAACAATTGCTTGAAAAGCATACACCATTTACAGTTTTACTAACACGTGAATCTGATACTAGGCCTGGACATGACCAAAAAAGCTCTTTACAGGAACGTGTTAAATTTGCTAAGCAAAATGAGGGTGATATCTTTATAAGCATTCATGCAAATGCTTTTAATGGTAATGCAAAGGGGACAGAAACATACTACTATAATTCTTCTGAATCCGAAAAAACAAATCCTCATGTAGAAGAAAGCCGTGTTTTAGCGGAAAAAATTCAAACACGTTTAGTAGAGGCTCTTCAAACGCGTGATAGAGGCGTTAAACATGGAGATCTTCATGTTATAAGAGAAAACGATATGCCAGCTGTGTTAACGGAATTGGCTTTTATAGATAATGGTATCGATTACAGTAAACTATCTACAGCAAACGGCAGACAGATTGCAGCAGAAGCTATTTATGAAGGGGTTTTAGATTATTACGAATGGAAAGGAAATAATGTATCTGAATATAGATTATGATAAGCCCTTTCATACTGCCACCTGAACTTTTCAAAATGAGAGTTTAGTTTCTGCTGAAAGAATAAAGCATACAGGTCATCAGATTAATAATTTGTAAAAGTTTATCAAAAAAAGAGGAATAAGAGGGGTTATTGTAGAAGTATGACTTTGTAACATAAAAAAATATATGTTAAAGGAGGCTGTTTACATGTTTGAGAAAGAGAAAGAAGGGCTTATTGAAGTTCACAACGTATATGAAATTGCACCAGCAGATGGAGCAATTATTGGTATGGCAACGGAAGAAGAAATGGAAATTGCTGCTGAACTAGAGTCACAGTACTATGCCCATTCTCGTTTGTTAGAAGCAAATATTCAGTTAGACGGTTCCTCCTATAAAGAGTTACTTCAGGAGTTTCAGGAGTACGAAAGAAAATCAATGAACTTTTGGCGCGCATTACATAAACGTTTAGCTGTTCCATGGGCATGGGTACTACGTATTGATGTTGCGAATGGTCCTATTTATGTAAACAATGGGAATACGTATTATGAAGAAGATGACACAGAAGATTATGAATAGATAAGTAAAGAAGCAGCTTTAGTTGCTTCTTTTTTTATTTGTAAGGAGGGAAGCGCTTCAATGATAATATCTGGACGATTCGAACCCGCGACCCCAACCTTGGCAAGGTTGTATTCTACCACTGAACTACTTCCGCAAGACATGTATGAGTTATTTAATTAAAAGTGCGGGTGAAGGGAGTCGAACCCCCACGCCAAAGGCGCTAGATCCTAAGTCTAGTGCGTCTGCCAATTCCGCCACACCCGCATATTTTGTTGAAATGGTGAGCCATGAAGGACTCGAACCTTCGACCCTCTGATTAAAAGTCAGATGCTCTACCAACTGAGCTAATGGCTCTTAATGGCTGGGCTAGCTGGATTCGAACCAGCGCATGACGGAGTCAAAGTCCGTTGCCTTACCGCTTGGCTATAGCCCATTAATTAAGAATGGTGGAGGGGGGCAGATTCGAACTGCCGAACCCGAAGGAGCGGATTTACAGTCCGCCGCGTTTAGCCACTTCGCTACCCCTCCGACATATATGGTGGAGGATGACGGGATCGAACCGCCGACCCCCTGCTTGTAAGGCAGGTGCTCTCCCAGCTGAGCTAATCCTCCATTTTGCCTGGCAACGTCCTACTCTCACAGGGACAAGGTCCCAACTACCATCGGCGCTAGAGAGCTTAACTTCCGTGTTCGGTATGGGAACGGGTGTGACCTCTCTGCCATCATTACCAGACTGTATTCTTATATGGTTAAGTCCTCGATCTATTAGTATTCGTCAGCTCCACATGTCACCATGCTTCCACCTCGAACCTATCAACCTGATCATCTTTCAGGGATCTTACTAGCTTACGCTATGGGAAATCTCATCTTGAGGGGGGCTTCATGCTTAGATGCTTTCAGCACTTATCCCTTCCGCACATAGCTACCCAGCTATGCCCTTGGCAGAACAACTGGTACACCAGCGGTGCGTCCATCCCGGTCCTCTCGTACTAAGGACAGCTCCTCTCAAATTTCCTACGCCCACGACGGATAGGGACCGAACTGTCTCACGACGTTCTGAACCCAGCTCGCGTACCGCTTTAATGGGCGAACAGCCCAACCCTTGGGACCGACTACAGCCCCAGGATGCGATGAGCCGACATCGAGGTGCCAAACCTCCCCGTCGATGTGGACTCTTGGGGGAGATAAGCCTGTTATCCCCGGGGTAGCTTTTATCCGTTGAGCGATGGCCCTTCCATGCGGAACCACCGGATCACTAAGCCCGACTTTCGTCCCTGCTCGACTTGTAGGTCTCGCAGTCAAGCTCCCTTATGCCTTTGCACTCTACGAATGATTTCCAACCATTCTGAGGGAACCTTTGGGCGCCTCCGTTACACTTTAGGAGGCGACCGCCCCAGTCAAACTGCCCACCTGACACTGTCTCCCGGGTCGATAAGACCCGTAGGTTAGAATTTCAATACAGTCAGGGCGGTATCCCACCAGCGCCTCCACCGAAGCTAGCGCTCCGGTTTCAAAGGCTCCCGCCTATCCTGTACAAACTGTACCAAAATTCAATATCAGGCTACAGTAAAGCTCCACGGGGTCTTTCCGTCCTGTCGCGGGTAACCTGCATCTTCACAGGTACTATAATTTCACCGAGTCTCTGGTTGAGACAGTGCCCAAATCGTTACACCTTTCGTGCGGGTCGGAACTTACCCGACAAGGAATTTCGCTACCTTAGGACCGTTATAGTTACGGCCGCCGTTTACTGGGGCTTCAGTTCAGAGCTTCGCTTACGCTAACCCCTCTCCTTAACCTTCCAGCACCGGGCAGGTGTCACCCCCTATACTTCGCCTTACGGCTTCGCAGAGAGCTGTGTTTTTGCTAAACAGTCGCTTGGGCCTATTCACTGCGGCTTTCCGTTAAGAAAGCACCCCTTCTCCCGAAGTTACGGGGTCATTTTGCCGAGTTCCTTAACCAGAGTTCTCTCGCACACCTTAGGATTCTCTCCTCGCCTACCTGTGTCGGTTTGCGGTACAGGCACCTTTTATCTCGCTAGAAGCTTTTCTTGGCAGCGGGGAATCAAAGACTTCGCTCCATAAGGAGCTTCCCCATCACAGCTCAGCCTTCACGATAAGCGGATTTGCCTACTTATCAGCCTAACTGCTTGGACGTGCACAACCAATCGCACGCTTCTTCTATCCTTCTGCGTCCCTCCATTGCTCAAACGATAAAGAGGTGGTACAGGAATATCAACCTGTTGTCCATCGCCTACGCCTGTCGGCCTCGGCTTAGGTCCTGACTAACCCTGAGCGGACGAGCCTTCCTCAGGAAACCTTAGGCATTCGGTGGACGGGATTCTCACCCGTCTTTCGCTACTCATACCGGCATTCTCACTTCTAAGCACTCCACCAGTCCTTCCGGTCTGACTTCACTGTCCTTAGAACGCTCCCCTACCACTGATACCATTGGTATCAATCCGCAGCTTCGGTGGTGTATTTAGCCCCGGTACATTTTCGGCGCAGAGTCACTCGACTAGTGAGCTATTACGCACTCTTTAAATGGTGGCTGCTTCTAAGCCAACATCCTAGTTGTCTAAGCAACTCCACATCCTTTTCCACTTAATACACACTTTGGGACCTTAGCTGGCGGTCTGGGCTGTTTCCCTTTTGACTACGGATCTTATCACTCGCAGTCTGACTCCTAAGGATAAGTCATTGGCATTCGGAGTTTGACTGAATTCGGTAATCCGATGAGGACCCCTAGTCCAATCAGTGCTCTACCTCCAAGACTCTTACACTTAAGGCTAGCCCTAAAGCTATTTCGGGGAGAACCAGCTATCTCCAGGTTCGATTGGAATTTCTCCGCTACCCACACCTCATCCCCGCACTTTTCAACGTGCGTGGGTTCGGGCCTCCATTCAGTGTTACCTGAACTTCACCCTGGACATGGGTAGATCACCTGGTTTCGGGTCTACGACCACGTACTAAACGCCCTATTCAGACTCGCTTTCGCTGCGGCTCCGCCTCTTCAGCTTAACCTCGCACGGGATCGTAACTCGCCGGTTCATTCTACAAAAGGCACGCCATCACCCGTTAACGGGCTCTGACTATTTGTAGGCACACGGTTTCAGGATCTCTTTCACTCCCCTTCCGGGGTGCTTTTCACCTTTCCCTCACGGTACTGGTTCACTATCGATCACTAGGGAGTATTTAGCCTTGGGAGATGGTCCTCCCAGATTCCGACGGAATTTCACGTGTTCCGCCGTACTCAGGATACATTCAAGAGAGAACGAAGTTTCGACTACGGGGTTGTTACCCTCTACGACGGACCTTTCCAGGTCGCTTCGTCTACCTCGTTCCTTTGTAACTCCGTATAGAATGTCCTACAACCCCAAGAGGCAAGCCTCTTGGTTTGGGCTATGTTCCGTTTCGCTCGCCGCTACTCAGGAAATCGCATTTGCTTTCTCTTCCTCCAGGTACTTAGATGTTTCAGTTCCCTGGGTCTGTCTTCCTTACCCTATGTATTCAGATAAGGATACCATACCATTACGTATGGTGGGTTTCCCCATTCGGAAATCTTCGGATCAAAGCTTACTTACAGCTCCCCGAAGCATATCGGCGTTAGTCCCGTCCTTCATCGACTCCTAGTGTCAAGGCATCCACCGTGCGCCCTTTCTAACTTAACCAAACTAAAAATTAAAAAATATGAGCTACACTGTTATCTAGTTTTCAAAGAACATACATTTATATATGAGAGATAGTTCTCTCAAAACTGAACAAAACGAAACACGGAAACTTATATTGATGAACAGCGTTCATCAATTCTCCATAGAAAGGAGGTGATCCAGCCGCACCTTCCGATACGGCTACCTTGTTACGACTTCACCCCAATCATCTGTCCCACCTTAGGCGGCTGGCTCCAAAAGGTTACCCCACCGACTTCGGGTGTTACAAACTCTCGTGGTGTGACGGGCGGTGTGTACAAGGCCCGGGAACGTATTCACCGCGGCATGCTGATCCGCGATTACTAGCGATTCCAGCTTCATGTGGTGAGATTTCCGTCCGTTTTTCACTAAAAGATAAAATAAACGCAGAAAAACTTTTAATAGTTCTTGAATGTCCTTTTTTAATCCATGGTAAAACAATAGATAATAATTCTTTATCATATAAATAGATTTGTACTCACTTAACTCTTTCTTTTTCTTATCTAAGAGTAACTGACGCATTTTAAACATTGTCGATGAACAGAGTAATATGCTAATGAGTTGACCATATAAATGACATTCTAAGCGTTCTTTCTTTATTTTTTTGCACTTGTGAATTTGAAAGAAAGATTTCCATGTTTTGAACAAAATTTCAATTTGCCAGCGTAATGAATACAAGTCATGGATGTGTTCCGTTGAAGCATTTTCTGCTGAAAGATTCGTAATATACACGTTGATTCCACTCAACCGCTTACTTCGTTCTTTGTAGGTAATACCTTTCTTTTTTTCTTTTTTGGCTTGTTCCTTCAACCTTTTCTCTGTTTGTTCCTTTGTTAATCGATGAATAATAACACGAGCTGGTAATTTTTGATCCTGTCCAATATATGCTTCTGAAATTTCCAATGTTTGACCAGGGGGCACTTGATTCATGAGTTCTTCCATATCTAATTGAATATAGAGTGTTCCTTTCTTCACGGTCCCGTTTCGAAAATACTTATATGGTTAAGTCCTCGATCTATTAGTATTCGTCAGCTCCACATATCACCATGCTTCCACCTCGAACCTATCAACCTGATCATCTTTCAGGGATCTTACTAGCTTACGCTATGGGAAATCTCATCTTGAGGGGGGCTTCATGCTTAGATGCTTTCAGCACTTATCCCTTCCGCACATAGCTACCCAGCTATGCCCTTGGCAGAACAACTGGTACACCAGCGGTGCGTCCATCCCGGTCCTCTCGTACTAAGGACAGCTCCTCTCAAATTTCCTACGCCCACGACGGATAGGGACCGAACTGTCTCACGACGTTCTGAACCCAGCTCGCGTACCGCTTTAATGGGCGAACAGCCCAACCCTTGGGACCGACTACAGCCCCAGGATGCGATGAGCCGACATCGAGGTGCCAAACCTCCCCGTCGATGTGGACTCTTGGGGGAGATAAGCCTGTTATCCCCGGGGTAGCTTTTATCCGTTGAGCGATGGCCCTTCCATGCGGAACCACCGGATCACTAAGCCCGACTTTCGTCCCTGCTCGACTTGTAGGTCTCGCAGTCAAGCTCCCTTATGCCTTTGCACTCTACGAATGATTTCCAACCATTCTGAGGGAACCTTTGGGCGCCTCCGTTACACTTTAGGAGGCGACCGCCCCAGTCAAACTGCCCACCTGACACTGTCTCCCGGGTCGATAAGACCCGTAGGTTAGAATTTCAATACAGTCAGGGCGGTATCCCACCAGCGCCTCCACCGAAGCTAGCGCTCCGGTTTCAAAGGCTCCCGCCTATCCTGTACAAACTGTACCAAAATTCAATATCAGGCTACAGTAAAGCTCCACGGGGTCTTTCCGTCCTGTCGCGGGTAACCTGCATCTTCACAGGTACTATAATTTCACCGAGTCTCTGGTTGAGACAGTGCCCAAATCGTTACACCTTTCGTGCGGGTCGGAACTTACCCGACAAGGAATTTCGCTACCTTAGGACCGTTATAGTTACGGCCGCCGTTTACTGGGGCTTCAGTTCAGAGCTTCGCTTACGCTAACCCCTCTCCTTAACCTTCCAGCACCGGGCAGGTGTCACCCCCTATACTTCGCCTTACGGCTTCGCAGAGAGCTGTGTTTTTGCTAAACAGTCGCTTGGGCCTATTCACTGCGGCTTTCCGTTAAGAAAGCACCCCTTCTCCCGAAGTTACGGGGTCATTTTGCCGAGTTCCTTAACCAGAGTTCTCTCGCACACCTTAGGATTCTCTCCTCGCCTACCTGTGTCGGTTTGCGGTACAGGCACCTTTTATCTCGCTAGAAGCTTTTCTTGGCAGCGGGGAATCAAAGACTTCGCTCCATAAGGAGCTTCCCCATCACAGCTCAGCCTTTACGATAAGCGGATTTGCCTACTTATCAGCCTAACTGCTTGGACGTGCACAACCAATCGCACGCTTCTTCTATCCTTCTGCGTCCCTCCATTGCTCAAACGATAAAGAGGTGGTACAGGAATATCAACCTGTTGTCCATCGCCTACGCCTGTCGGCCTCGGCTTAGGTCCTGACTAACCCTGAGCGGACGAGCCTTCCTCAGGAAACCTTAGGCATTCGGTGGACGGGATTCTCACCCGTCTTTCGCTACTCATACCGGCATTCTCACTTCTAAGCACTCCACCAGTCCTTCCGGTCTGACTTCACTGTCCTTAGAACGCTCCCCTACCACTGATACCATTGGTATCAATCCGCAGCTTCGGTGGTGTATTTAGCCCCGGTACATTTTCGGCGCAGAGTCACTCGACTAGTGAGCTATTACGCACTCTTTAAATGGTGGCTGCTTCTAAGCCAACATCCTAGTTGTCTAAGCAACTCCACATCCTTTTCCACTTAATACACACTTTGGGACCTTAGCTGGCGGTCTGGGCTGTTTCCCTTTTGACTACGGATCTTATCACTCGCAGTCTGACTCCTAAGGATAAGTCATTGGCATTCGGAGTTTGACTGAATTCGGTAATCCGATGAGGACCCCTAGTCCAATCAGTGCTCTACCTCCAAGACTCTTACACTTAAGGCTAGCCCTAAAGCTATTTCGGGGAGAACCAGCTATCTCCAGGTTCGATTGGAATTTCTCCGCTACCCACACCTCATCCCCGCACTTTTCAACGTGCGTGGGTTCGGGCCTCCATTCAGTGTTACCTGAACTTCACCCTGGACATGGGTAGATCACCTGGTTTCGGGTCTACGACCACGTACTAAACGCCCTATTCAGACTCGCTTTCGCTGCGGCTCCGCCTCTTCAGCTTAACCTCGCACGGGATCGTAACTCGCCGGTTCATTCTACAAAAGGCACGCCATCACCCGTTAACGGGCTCTGACTATTTGTAGGCACACGGTTTCAGGATCTCTTTCACTCCCCTTCCGGGGTGCTTTTCACCTTTCCCTCACGGTACTGGTTCACTATCGATCACTAGGGAGTATTTAGCCTTGGGAGATGGTCCTCCCAGATTCCGACGGAATTTCACGTGTTCCGCCGTACTCAGGATACATTCAAGAGAGAACGAAGTTTCGACTACGGGGTTGTTACCCTCTACGACGGACCTTTCCAGGTCGCTTCGTCTACCTCGTTCCTTTGTAACTCCGTATAGAATGTCCTACAACCCCAAGAGGCAAGCCTCTTGGTTTGGGCTATGTTCCGTTTCGCTCGCCGCTACTCAGGAAATCGCATTTGCTTTCTCTTCCTCCAGGTACTTAGATGTTTCAGTTCCCTGGGTCTGTCTTCCTTACCCTATGTATTCAGATAAGGATACCATACCATTACGTATGGTGGGTTTCCCCATTCGGAAATCTTCGGATCAAAGCTTACTTACAGCTCCCCGAAGCATATCGGCGTTAGTCCCGTCCTTCATCGACTCCTAGTGTCAAGGCATCCACCGTGCGCCCTTTCTAACTTAACCAAAATAATATAGATGACATTAGATTTTCTCCTTGTTCCCCCTTGGAGATGAGCAGTTAGTTTTGGCTAACTGCTCCTTTACTTATAACAATGATAAGATTCTTTAGAATGACTCTTCTTTATTTCTCAATATAAGGAGCCTTGGATTTTGATTAACACTCCTGTAGTATATAAACAAAGAGTAAGGTAAGAGTTACTCTTTGCCATTTTAGAAGGGGTTCTGTTGGAGACAACAGGACCTTTTTTCATATAGAGATTGTTTTGTTTAATTTTTCACCATTAGCCACAAAAAATATCTTATAATCGTTATATACTAAATTAAAATAAAGGATTAGGAGTAGATCAAATGCCAGTTACACTTGAACTTATTCTTTTCATTCTTATAGCAATTAGTGCTGTCGGCTATTTAGTAAAAGAATTTCAAAAAACTAGGAAAAGGACACTTGGAATTTCACTAGAATTCTTGGTTCTTTTCTGGTCAATATGGAGAATATCAACTATCATAATCTAATTTGTAAAACATGAATTCCTTCGAATAAAACTCAATATTATGTCCATAATGTTGATAGGATGTATGCCAAACTCCATTTAGTTTTCTCTGTATCTCCTTGTATTGAGCAGTTAGCTTTTGCTAGCTGTTCTTTTATATGTAAAAATCTCAAACAATCTCTCGTATACTATAATCAGTCCTTTCTTATAACCTGAGCTCGTCACTTTCGTTATAAAAATAGGCGTATATTCTATAACCTAGGATCAATAATGATTGTTTTACTTTCTAAAGGGTTTTTCGGACTGGATTGAAGGGTATCTGTTTTGGCAGTAAGTTGTGCAGCTTCTGCACGTGTTATGAATTTATTTGGTTGCCAACCATTATCAGTACCAACAGAAATCTTTAAATCAATTAAAATATTGGCGAATTTTTCACCCCAATGTCCTTTTAAATCATCAAATTTACTTTGCCCATTACTATTTGTTCTATCCTGTAGCTTATATGCATTTACTAACATTGTTGCCATTGCAGCACGAGTAACTTTTCCAGAAGGATTAAATAATCCATTCCCTTCACCTTTTATAATTCCTGCTTTTTCAGCAGCCGCAATATAAGGGCTTGCCCAATGATTTTGAGAATCTGTAAAAGAAGGTTTTGCACTTGTATCAACTTGTATACCTAGAACTTTTGTCATAATGGTTGCTGCAGAAGCTCTATCTAATGTATCGCTAGAACCAAAAGTTCCATCTGGATAACCATTCAATACCTGTTTATCAACTAAATAATTAACGGATTTGTCAGCCCATGCAGGAACATCTGGGAATTTATGAGTATCTGCAAAAATACCAGAAGAATAGGATAGTAGACTTCCAGCAAGAATTCCTGTAGCAATTAATTTGTATTTCAAAATGTAACACTCCTAAAATAATATTACAGCTTAGTAAATTTATCATTTATAGTGAATCTTATAAGTAATATGACTTAGTTTAAACAATAGAGTAGGTTGGCAAATTCACTATAATACAAAGATGAATATATCTCAGCGGCATTTCTTTCTTTTGTAACAAAACACTCAGGATTATTTTCATCATCTGCAATCCAACCGTATCTAGTGGTAATATCCTTTATAGTTAATACTGTCTCGTCTTCTTGACGATTCATCCGCATTTCATACAGCTGTTCCATATCCGTTTTCAAATTGTATTGTTGAATATTTAACGCCATAATTTTTTCTAAAGCACTGAACTGTACATCTCGAATGTTTGTTTTATATTTGCGTTGCGATGAAGTTTCAAAATTACTTGCTACTACAGGGGAATAAGAAGTACCTGAACCGGATTTAACTTGTAATTTACCAGCATAACCAGGCACTGATCCATTTCTAAGTAGTACTGTTTGAAATCGTAAATCCGTTTCTCCATTGTTATCCACTACATCAAGCATATTTTTTTCGTTTAAGCTGAAAACAATAGCGGTTCGACTGTCTATCAATACACTTTTATTTCCGCCTTTTAATCCGATACCATCAGTAGCTTCTACCCAATACGATCCACCATTTGCGTAATTATTTATACCTTTACCCGAGTTAACGGTTACAGACCCATTCATGCCACCCTTTAGGATTAAATCGCCTGATCTTCTAAACATAACTGAGCTTACGAAATACGGGTCTCCGTTAGAATCTTTACCGTTTATTATTCCTAAGAATCCTTGCGTTGGTTGTTGACTAAGAACAACAGAGCCATCTTGAAAACTTGAATCCCCACCTAATACAATCGTTGGCTGTAGTTGATAAAGTTGTATTCTATTATAGTTATATACTAGAAATATGAATGATGTGTGTTATTCTATAAGGAGCAACTAGGGGACTTTCTATTAGGCGTTAAAAAATGATAAATAGACTGATAGAGAATGTAATGAAAGAAAACTTCGCTAAATATTTCAAGGATAGGGTGTAGACAATGATCAAATTAGAAAAAGAAAATAAAAAAAAGAAAATCATTCAATCTGCCACAATACTGTTCTCTACGCGTGGTGTCCGTAACACAACGGTTGATGAAATTGCAAAAAAAGCTAAAGTTGGTAAAGGAACTATTTATTATTACTATACAGATAAAACTGAAATATTATGTGACTGCTATATGCGTCATATTCAGCTTAAACGCTCACAATTATTTGATTTATATAAAGAGGAAAAAGATGTTTTACTTCGAATACAAAAAATCCTTCATTATATCAGCCTAGAATATCATCAAGATCCCTTTGTTTCTACACTCTTTCAAGAATATAAAGAGTACCATTCACCTGAAATTACAGCTTGTTTTAAAAAATCTGAAGAAGAAGCAATTAAAATGATAAGTAATTTGCTCGAAAAAGGTTATCAGCAAGGAGCTTTGCATAAGGTACCTTTACCGCTAACAGCATTTATGTTAGTACGAATGATTTTTAACTATGAACAGGATTATATAAAAGATGATAAAAGTGATAAAGAATTTCTGCAGTTGCTAAAGCATATGCTTCTTAAAAACTAGTTTTAACCACATACAAAAAAATAATTGTGATACAAATATCTGAAAAAGAAAACCGCCTAAAAGGGGCACCTTTTTGTTTTGCAAGTTCTTTCATTTCATCCATTGCGATATCACGAGCTTCTTTTAGCTTACTTTCATAAGAACCAGCACGACCACCGACAACATCACGAACAGAAGCGAATAAATCGCGTACAATGTTGGCCCCCATAATAGCTTCACCATTTACAATATCAATATACTCAATAATTTCTTTACCTTGAATTCCAGACGTTGTTGTTACAATCATGTTTGACACCCTCCTAATTTTTTATAATATTCAATTGCATGTGTCTCTCTATGACATATGCAATTAAATAAAAGGAATAAAATTGTTTAACATATGTATCGCTATAACATATGCAAGGGATCTATTAGAAATAAGATACGCCGCAGTAAGCATCACCGTGCCAGGTAAATAAATAGCAATATCCGAAAGTTGGTTCGTGTGAAGAAGTGTAAAAATTATAATCGAAACGATGGATGCAATAGCAGTACCAACATATTCCGAAAAACGATTTACTAATATATGACGAAATATAATTTCTTCAATTATTGGTCCTATAATCCCAAATACAAGTAATGTGAATATAATAGGCATCTCTGCGCCATTTGTAAGGATCTGTTCTTGGTTCTCTGGCTGACCTGTATTTAGAAAATGCATAATAGAATTTTCCACAATTATCATAAGTAAAACTACCATAGGAATGCTTACTATTTTCAAAATTGTTTTCTCTTTAAAATAAGTAAAACTTTCAATAATTTCTTTCCTAAAGAAAATGATTCCTACAATAGCAGGTACAGTCAAACCGATGGCACTAAGAGCAAATTCTGATCCCCCATATGGACAGCTTATTTACATAATTATCGTTATTGGAAGACAACTATTTTTATAAATACAAAAGGCAGAAAAGTATATAGATTCTACAAAATATTTTGATTGTGATACATTTACAGAATCTCTTATTTTGTAATTAATGTCTTATTATTTTTTGGAGGGAATTTGATGAAAAAGTTTGTTTTGATATTTGGGCCACAAGCAGTTGGGAAAATGACAGTTGGACAAGAACTAGCAAAGATGACTGATTTAAAATTATTTCATAACCATATGACAATTGATTTATTGGAGCCATTGTATGGATTCTCTTCGGAAATGTGGCGATTGACACATCTTTTTCGAAAGGAAATATTTCAATCATTTTCAAATAGTGAACATTATGGAATGATTTTTACATACGTATGGGCGTTTAATGAAAAGAAAGATTGGGATGATGTTGAAAGTATATGTAATATTTTTCGTTCCCAAGGGGTTAATATTTATTTTGTTGAATTAGAAGCTGATGTAGAAGAAAGACTTCAACGAAATAAAACACCTCATCGACTTGAACATAAGCCAACAAAAAGGAATATTGAACAATCTGAACAAAATTTATTAAGCACATTTGAAAATTTTAGATTAAATTCAAGAGAAGGAGAAATTACAGAGAAAAATTATATAAGGATCAATAATACGAATTTAAATGCTACAGAAGTAGCTGAAATTATAAAGAAAGAATTTCAGCTATAGTTTTTTTTACAAATTGAACAGTTCGGATTTTATGAATATCGTATACATTTCTAATTAACATAACGTCTCATTATCGGTAGCAAGGAAAAGGAGGAACCCCCTATGAGATTTTAATACAAAGGGGAATAGGAAATGAAAATGTTGGATCTATGTTCGGGAATTGCAGGAATAAGCATGGCAGCAGATTGGGCTGGAATTGAAACATTAGCCTTTTGCGAAATAGAAGAGTTCAATCAGAAGATACTTAGAAAGAACTATCCTAACATTCCTGTTTTCCCGGATTTATATAAACTTACGAAACAATCCTTAATAGATGGAGGTGTTGACATTGATTCAATTGGAGTTATTTCAGCAGGATATCCCTGTCAGGGAGAAAGTCTTGTTGGTAAGCGAAGAGGTGCAGAAGACGAAAGATGGTTATGGCCAGAAGTCTTCCGACTCATTAGAGGACTCAGACCCACTTGGTTTGTTGGAGAAAATGTTGCTGGACACGTCACAATGGGCTTGGACACCGTGCTCTCCGACTTGGAAGAAGAAAATTACTCGACAAGGACGTTCGTATTTCCGGCTGTCAGTGTTGGGGCGCCACATCAAAGATACCGGACATTTATTGTTGGCCACTCCAACGACAAGCCAAAATTACAAGCCGATCCGAGGGTTGTGCCCTTCAGAAGTAAACGGCAGCCACGGAAAGACATTACCAGGATCAATCGGGGAACACTTTCCAGAACATATTGGGAAGAAAATCAACCTGCAATTTGTGGAATGGATGATGGGACTGCCACAAGATTGGACGAAGATAGATTGAGATTCTTAGGTAACGCGGTGGTGCCACAGCAAATCTATCCAATATTTGAAGCAATAGCAAAGATTGAAGGTTTATTATAAAAATTTCATTTTTTCATAAATAAAAAGGCAGTTGTTTCCGCAACCACCTTTTTACAAAACAGAGCAACTTTTTCAGAAATAAAATATGAATGATTTCTGAAAAGGTTATAGGTTATAGAATATACGTCTGTAAGCTACCTCTGCTAAAAAAATATCTCCCCCTCATAAACAGAAGATACTTTTTATGAGGAGTATTTATTGAATTTAAGTTTATAAAAATTGAATGAAGGCGATGCAAGTTCTCACTTATTTAGAATAAGAGTAAAGATGATGCTTTATTTGTTCAATGAAATATTGATGGTGTATATTATCGTTAGATACTCGACTTGCCATAATAGCTCCCTCCATTGAAGAGGCAAGAAAAGAAGCGAGCGATATAATGTCTATATCTTCTTTAAGTTCTTGTTTCTCTATTCCTTCCTTTATGAGAGAGGCCATTAACATTACTGTATCATCATAGCCTTTTGCTGCTGCTTTTTGTAATTCTGGAAATACTCCAGTACTTTCAATGGCGCTATTAAGTAATGGACAGCCTCCAGCAATAGGAGGATTATTAGCTGCATCTTGATATACAAGGAAAATTGCAAGGATTTTATCGATTGCTGTCTTTTTATTTTCCATCGCTTTATGAAAATGGTTCCACATAATTTCACCACTTTTGTCGTAGGCAGCAAGGACAATTTCTTCTTTATTTTTGAATCTACGATAAATAGCTCCTTTAGATAGTTCAGTAGCTGTCATTATATCCTGGATGGATGTGCGAGTTATCCCATTAGTATTAAATAAATATAAAGATGTTTCAATAATTTTTTCTTTTACCTTATCAACTTTAGCCATGCTTTGTAATCCTCCTAATGAAAACGATCCTAATATTCTAGGTAATGTTTACCCTCTATTTTCTTGATTTTTTTGTAAGTATAAATAAGTTCGGAACAGAAATATCTTATCAATCCCTATCTTATGAAAATCTCAAACAATACAGTTTGAAAAGAAGTTAATCAAATTATATTATCCATGTAAAATAAGTGAATTTGTTGGTTTGAAATTAAGTTTTGTAATAGATCAATCTTGATCATTTCCGGACGGTTTTTTACATTTCCATCCTTCCAAGTCTTCGTTCCTTCTACCTTTGTTTGGCCTACTTTTGTATTTGTGATGTCAGTACCACTTACTTTTGATTCATATCCTGGTACTGCTTGCTCTTTCACTTCATACTTGTATGCTTTACCTTCTGCATCGTATGCTTTGAGGTTTTCAAATGTGTACTTCCATTCTGTTGCCGCTGTTACTTCTTTTGTATCTACTACTTTACCGTTTTGTAGTAAGTCTACTTTGATCATTTCCGGACGATCTTTCGCATTTCCGTCTTTCCATGTCTTCGTTCCTTCTACTTTTGTTTGACCTATTTTTGTATTTGTGATGTCAGTACCACTTACTTTTGATTCATATCCTGGTACTGCTTGCTCTTTCACTTCATACTTGTATGCTTTACCTTCTATATCATACGCTGCTAAATCTTTGAATTCGTATTTCCAGCCTGTTACTTTGCTTACTTCTTGCGTCGAAATCACTATACCATTTTGTAAAAGGTCTACTGTAATCATTTCCGGACGATCTTTCGCGTTATCGTCTTTCCATGTCTTCGTTCCTTCTACTTTTGTTTCGCCTACTTTTGTATTTGTGATGTCATAGCCGTGTACGTCAGATTGGTATCCCGCTACTGGCTGTTCCTTCACTTCATACTTGTATGCTACTCCATTTGCGTCATATGCTTCTACATCCGCAAATGCATATTTCCAGTTTGTTGCCGCTGTTGCTTCTTTTGTATCTACTACTTTACCGTTTTGTAGTAAGTCTACTTTAATCGAGCTTGGACGATCTGTTGCGTTGTTATCGTTCCACGTTTTTGTTCCTTCTACTGTTAATTTCGCTACTTTTGTATTCGTAATGTCATAGCCATGTACCTCTGATTTATATCCATCCACCGGTTGTTCTTTTACTTCATACTTGTATGCATTTCCTTCGGCATCATATGCCGCTAAGTCCTATAGGGATTTGTAAGTAGTTTTTACGGAATTATGAGTGTTTTTTATTTTGTATTTCAATAATTTTATCTGGTAGTATTTTTAAGTAATATTCTTTTTCTGTTAGTTCAAATATAAATAATGCTTTTTTCCAGTTACAAACAACCTCTTCTACATTGTGTTGTTTAATCTTTAATAAATACTGACCTTTTAAGTAGAATAGTTCACCTAATAGGTATAAAGTATTTAGATTAATTGCTAATTTGATGCCCTTATCAACGTATTTTATTGCCTCTTCATGTTGATATGTGAAGTCTAAACATTTTGCTAAATTTAAAATGATTTTTAATTTAATTTCTTTATTTCTAGGAAAATCTAACTTATTAAAATTAGTCAAACATTTTTTTAATATATTAATGCTTTTTTCATATTCTTTGTTTTCTGCATAAAATATAGCCAGAGTCTGCATAATATCTATTTCTCTTTCTGATAAAAAATCAGAATTGGTTAAAGTTAGTTTTAACGCATGATTTAAAAGAGTTAAAGCAGTTTTTGTTGATTTTTTTACCATAAATATAGCAATTGCTTCATTCCATAGTAGAAATTGTTTCTCTTCTTTTGTTTGAAAATTATTTAAGTTTTTCTCTTTTTTTACTATTTCATAAAGTTCTTTATATTGTTTTTGCCTTAAGCAATCTTGTATTACATATTTCACGTTTTCTATATATTTTATTTTTTTGTTTTGAGTTAGTGCAAATATATTATTTGGATCAACACCAAGTCTTTCTGATAATTGATATAACAATATGCTAGATGGATAAATCAAACCTTTTTCTATCTTGCTAATTTGACTTTGTGAACATATTCCATGACATAATTCGGATTGTGATATATTTTTTTTCATTCGAAGTTCTTTAATGGTAATACCCAAATCGTTAAATTCCATTTTCTCCACCTACTATTTAGTGCTTTATTAGTATAATATTCTCTAATCTTAATGTAATGTAAAAATAATTTAGTTGCAATTATTGTTTGTTGTAAAGGCCTTATCCGTCCCATAAGCAGTGAAACCAATTTATGAGCAGCTCCTTTAAATGCCCTATGCAAAAGGACCATTTAAATCATCTATAAGTAACTTTTACTATTTTCGTTTTCCAAGCAAAACATTTATATGATAGCCATCCCTATAAATTTCAACATTGCGACCATCCAATTCTATTGTTCGAGAGCTTGCAGTAGGATTTTGCATTATATTGTACAGATAATCTCCTTTAGTTGGTAGGAGGTTTTTTAGGATTTTTTTCACAGGCTCGTTTAATACAGGATCATCACTAGAAATAAACATTTTATATGCTCTGTCATCGTCAGAAGAAAATTCAAAAGTCATAAGGTTATTATATGCTTTACCATCTTTATCATATCGGTAGTTATATTGGGTTTTTTCAAATCCAGAATCAATCAATATATTATGAATTTCTTTATAATTATGCTCATCCCCATCTTTCTGAGGAATAGACTCAGGAACAAAGTTAGGGTTTACAAAAATTGCATTATACATAAATTTTGCAAATTGTTCCCTTGTTACATTCATTTCTCCGCCATATTGATAGTCTCCAATTCCGTTTGTGATGCCATTACTATACAATGAACGAACAGAGTCTTTTGCCCAATGATTATTTGAAACATCATGGAAAAGGTCGTTTGTTTTTACAGCTAAATGAAAAGTATTTTGTAAGATAACAGCCATTTCGTATCGAGTTAATGTATCATCGGGTCTAAATTTGTCAGTATTGTCCCCTTTCATGATTCCTGCTTGAACAACTGCTTTAATACTGTTTTCAAACATATGGCCATGGATATCAGAGAAATTTTTGATTGTAGATCCATTGTTTTCTAATTTTAGGTATCTTGAAATAATCGCAGATACTTGTCCACGAGTTACATTGTCTCCAAAACCAAATCTTCCGTTTCCATAACCACTAATTACCTTTTTATCAGCTAAGTAGTTAATAGAACTTTCAGACCAATGCCCACTTGGTACATCAGTGAAAGCTGCAGTTTGTGCATGAGTATTCGTTGTGCCGAATAGCGTAGCGGTAATTAATCCTGTTACAAGTACATGTTTAAAATTCATTATAATTCCTCCTAAGTATATAAAACAACGGATATAACTCTTTTTTCATTATATTAATACCCTGTGCAGGATCATTCTGTGTCTCCTCCTCGTTTCGCACCTGGCTGTTGTCCATCTGGAAAACGTATTTTATCTTCACCGGATACCATTATAGGGCGGTGGGTCATATTCCACCGCGGTGTTCGGAGCAAAACATCCTTTAAATCACGCGGAGTCTGAGGAGCAACCGAGCTTAGATACGGAATACCAAAAGAACGAATGTTAGTTACATGAATCAAAATTGCAAGGGTGCTTATTGCAATACCATATAGTCCAAGCATCCCCGCCAATAACAGCATCGGAAAGCGTAGCATCCGGTAAGCTGTTCCCAAGTTGTAGCGCGGGAACGCAAACGACGCAATACCTGTTGTCGCGACAACAATAACCAAAGGTGCAGAAATAATACCTGCTTGCACGGCAGCTTGCCCGATGACAAGTGCTCCCACAATGCTAACTGCTGATCCAACGGGTTTTGGCAACCGAACGCCAGCTTCCCTCAAACCTTCAAATAAAAATTCCATCATTAGCGCTTCTATGACAGCAGGGAAAGGAATGCCTTCTCGAGCAGCTGCAATACTAATAAGCAAATTTGTTGGGATTAATTTCGGATGAAAGGTTGTAATAGCAACATAGAGAGAAGGAAGAAATAATGAAATGTTGATTAATACTAAACGTATCCATCGAATAAAGGTTGTGTAGATCGAGCGTTCATAATAATCCTCCGCTGCTTGCAGACCTGTCCAAAATGTCATAGGAACGATTAAAACGAAGGGGGTGTTATCCACTAAAATAGCGACTTTCCCTTCTAAAAGACTTGCACACACCGCATCTGGCCGCTCGGTGTTCTGAATTTGCGGAAAGGGAGAAAAAGGTTGATCCTCGATAAACTCTTCAATGAAAGCGGACTCCAGCACCCCATCAATTTGAATTCGCTGTATCCTTTGTCGAACTTCTTCCAAAACGGAATCTGGAGCAATGCCCTCAATGTAGGCAATCGCCACATCTGTCTGTGATAATTCCCCAATCGAATAGGGTTCCATTTTTAGTTTTTGGCTCCGAATTCTTCGGCGAATAAGGCTCGTATTGACTCTTAACGTTTCTGTAAAACCGTCCCGAGGACCGCGAACAGAGATTTCGGCAGCAGGCTCTTCAATACTACGTTTTTCAAACCCTTTTAAATCCGCAATCAGGGCTTGACTCTCACCATCTGTTAAAATGACGATATTAGCTTTCAATACTCCCTCTATAACAATATAAATCGATTTCTATTTTATAATCACAAACTATATTTCTTTAATTTGAATGGTGGCAGTACCTTTTAATAGAATTTCCTCCTTGGTTTAACAAATATATTTTTGTAAATAATATATTTGTTAAACCATTAATTAAGGGGGACTAGTATGCCGCAGGATCGAAAAGAAGAAGTTCAAAACGATACATATGAAGAAAAAGAGATTATGCCAGATAATCCACAATATCTACCGCGTCATGTGCAAATGGAGCTGCCTCCCGAATTTTCTATAAATCCTCTGTTTGCCCGCAAAGGAGAATCAGTCGTTCCGCGATTTAACATGCCTGATGAAGGCATGTTACCAGAAACAGCGTATCAAATCGTCCATGATGAAATTACTCTAGATGGCAATGCACGCTTGAATCTTGCAACGTTCGTTAGCACCTGGATGGAGCCTACCGCAGAGCGGCTATATGCTAAATCATTTGATAAGAACATGATTGATAAGGATGAATATCCACAGACAGCTGAAATTGAGGAGCGGTGTGTTCGCATTTTAGCCAATCTCTGGCATTCCCCTAGCCCCCTTACAACTATGGGCGTTTCAACAACTGGATCGTCGGAAGCATGTATGCTCGGGGGGCTTGCGTTAAAGAGACGCTGGCAAAATGCACGCAAAAGAGAGGGGAAGTCGGTGGATCGGCCTAATATTGTGTTTAGTTCTGCTGTTCAAGTCGTTTGGGAAAAATTCGCGAACTATTGGGAGGTTGAACCACGCTATGTAAAGGTTAGCCCTGAGCATTCCCGATTGGATCCTCAGGGGGTCATTGCAGCCGTGGATGAAAATACGATTGGTGTGGTACCGATTCTCGGTGAGACTTATACCGGACGTTACGAACCGGTTGCTGCCATTGCAAAAGCGTTGGACGATTTACAGGAGAGGACGGGACTTGACATTCCTATGCATGTGGATGCGGCTTCGGGCGGATTTATAGCCCCGTTTCTTCAACCAGATTTAGTCTGGGATTTTCAATTGCCGAGGGTAAAGTCCATCAATGTATCCGGACATAAATATGGATTAGTCTATCCTGGATTGGGTTGGATAATTTGGAGGGAAGCGGATGATCTCCCTGAGGATCTAATCTTCCGCGTCTCCTATTTAGGCGGCAACATGCCAACTTTTGCCCTGAATTTTTCACGTCCTGGTGCACAAGTACTCCTGCAATATTACAATTACCTGCGTTTGGGGAAAAGGCTTTATTTTTTTGTATAATATTCGATTTTGAATATTTTATTTGTTATCTATCTTGTCTCTTATTACTTGTATCTTCCAGCCACTTAGAAACAGATTCTTGCATACGAGATTCTAATGATTGAATCGTTTCATTTGAGATAGTGAGTGCTTGATCCGCATATTTTTTCGGGAACATGTTGCGCAAAGTAGGTTCATTTTCAGTACCATCTCCTGGTTCACGGTAATCTTCAATGATGTAATCATCCCCATTTTTTATGACTGTCACACGGACTGGAAGTAAATGTCCTGCTTGAGAAACTGTCTGTGTTTCGCGGTCGTATCCTTGCATGAGGGAATGAAGGTAGACATACATTTTTTCATCCTTCATTTCAGTTCCATAGATTACATGCGTCTCAAATTGTTTTTCTGTATGATTTAATTTGTCTTGGTTCCAGGCAATGATACTTTCTGAAATAAGGGATTCTAATTTGTTGTTTAGCGGAATCTCCGTTACATCCTTTGCATCATTTTGGACAGAATCACCCCCTGTTGCCATGAAAACGAGTATGACAATGCTTACGGTAATCATTATCTTTCTCAAAATCTTATTTTCATATGTTAATGCAAAACGTCTGCTCATTAATTCACTCCATTTCTCTTCATGCCAATCATCCACTGACATCAATCATTTATATGACAATAGTAAAATTGACTTCAAACTAGAAACTTATTCTATCCAAAGAAATATATTGAATTATATAATACATATTATACCATTCTTATACATAACCGGAGAGACTCTATGAGAATAGTTATCATGTATTGCGGGATCTTTATTATAATTCTTTTAAGCGGTTGTGTCCGATTCGGAAAAGACACTACAGATACCATTTATCTCATTCCAGAAGCATACAAAGGAGACCTTTTGGTTCTATATAATGTTCCAGGAGCTGAGTTGTTGCCAGAAGAAGATGGGTTTCGTGTTGTTACTTTTTCTACAGACGGGACCGCAGTGACATCAACAGTTAATATGAAATATGGAGAAGTCAATGACACATATTACACGGTTAACAAGGAAGGTAAGCGCACCAAACTTGACGAAAGCTGTATACACGTTGGTTCAAATGGAGGCACTACTGAAAACATTGGTAAAGAAAATGAGCATACATTCTCATACGCGAAATTGGAAGTCACACCTAGTGCATGCTCACAAATCTTCTCATCATACGGGAGAGAAGTTCCAGAAAATCAAGAACACCCTGCAGAGAATAAGCTGAGGGACTTACTAGCTCATGTAAAAGAGAAGTATATGAAAGGTATAGACTTTCCAGTCAAAAGAATATAAACAGGAAAATCATTATATAAATATGTATCTCTGAGAAATTATATAAATGTAACATATACCCAATTGATGTAGCTATTATAGTTACTTATATGAATGGGTGTCCACGACAGAAATATAACATTTTTGCAAGCAGCTAATAAAAATGAACCAGAAGATAATGTTTTAAAGTAACTAATTCAAAAAAGCCTTGTAACATATTACAAGACTCTTTGAATTGGTATATACATTATAGATGGATAATTTTATTTTATTAAAATCAAGACCAAACCCATTGCTCTTCATTTGTATTCTGTTTAATTTTATCGTTAATTTTCTGGATATGGTCATACGTTGTTTTATCGATTCCATGGAAATTAGATCCATCATGAAAATCTACTCGAACCATATCACCTATATTAAAATGTTGACCTTGTGTTAAATCCACATAAACAACATCATTTTTCCCATTTTTAGAAGGGTACTTGACAGCTACATAATCAGTATAATCTTTGTCTAATTTTGTAATTTCTCCGATTACAAAATTAGGTTGACCATCTTCTTTTTCATACATTCCTGGTTTCAATGTTGTACCTTCTTTTTCTAAAGACTTAGTACTAGTACTATAATCATTAATTTGCGTTTTAACTTTTTCTACTTTTGCATTTACAGCTATAGGTGGTATGGATCTCGCCCAAAAATCACTTTCTACTTTCACTAAGTTATTAACTTTAAAGTTATGAGTTTTTTTTAGAGGTACACAAAGATCCTCTGAATTTCCGTTATTATCTATATATGTAACTAATAACTCATTAGAAGAAACTTCACTTACATGCCCTACTGTATATTTCTCATAGTTTCCAGGAGCTAATTCAAAATGCTCAACAGAATTAGCCGTTAAGCTTGTAGTAAATGCGTTTTGAAGTAATAGACCATTACTATTTACTTTTACATATTCACCTGGTTTTGCATTTGCTTGAAAATCAGTATAAATAGTTACATTTTCATTTAATTCTTTACTTTCAATGATAAAATAATTTGACTGTACTTCTATTACTTTCCCCTCAACTGTAGTGTTGAACTCTTGTACAGCTGCACTTGCTGTTAGTGAATCTAATCCTGGTATATTGCTTCCTGTAAATGCTGCAATTCCTAATGCACCAGCTAAAATGACTTTTTTCATATACTAAAAACATCTCCAATCACATCTATTCACCAACTGATTCTCATTATCAATTATCGTGTAATCATTATAGTTACAGATTTTAAAGAACGTCAACAAAAAGATCATTACACTTCTGTAAGGTAATAAGGTTAATAATATAGCAAGTAACTTTTTCACGAAGTAAATTTTTTTATCTAGAGAGCCCTCTCATTACATTATATGGTTAAGTCCTCGATCTATTAGTATTCGTCAGCTCCACATGTCACCATGCTTCCACCTCGAACCTATCAACCTGATCATCTTTCAGGGATCTTACTAGCTTACGCTATGGGAAATCTCATCTTGAGGGGGGCTTCATGCTTAGATGCTTTCAGCACTTATCCCTTCCGCACATAGCTACCCAGCTATGCCCTTGGCAGAACAACTGGTACACCAGCGGTGCGTCCATCCCGGTCCTCTCGTACTAAGGACAGCTCCTCTCAAATTTCCTACGCCCACGACGGATAGGGACCGAACTGTCTCACGACGTTCTGAACCCAGCTCGCGTACCGCTTTAATGGGCGAACAGCCCAACCCTTGGGACCGACTACAGCCCCAGGATGCGATGAGCCGACATCGAGGTGCCAAACCTCCCCGTCGATGTGGACTCTTGGGGGAGATAAGCCTGTTATCCCCGGGGTAGCTTTTATCCGTTGAGCGATGGCCCTTCCATGCGGAACCACCGGATCACTAAGCCCGACTTTCGTCCCTGCTCGACTTGTAGGTCTCGCAGTCAAGCTCCCTTATGCCTTTGCACTCTACGAATGATTTCCAACCATTCTGAGGGAACCTTTGGGCGCCTCCGTTACACTTTAGGAGGCGACCGCCCCAGTCAAACTGCCCACCTGACACTGTCTCCCGGGTCGATAAGACCCGTAGGTTAGAATTTCAATACAGTCAGGGCGGTATCCCACCAGCGCCTCCACCGAAGCTAGCGCTCCGGTTTCAAAGGCTCCCGCCTATCCTGTACAAACTGTACCAAAATTCAATATCAGGCTACAGTAAAGCTCCACGGGGTCTTTCCGTCCTGTCGCGGGTAACCTGCATCTTCACAGGTACTATAATTTCACCGAGTCTCTGGTTGAGACAGTGCCCAAATCGTTACACCTTTCGTGCGGGTCGGAACTTACCCGACAAGGAATTTCGCTACCTTAGGACCGTTATAGTTACGGCCGCCGTTTACTGGGGCTTCAGTTCAGAGCTTCGCTTACGCTAACCCCTCTCCTTAACCTTCCAGCACCGGGCAGGTGTCACCCCCTATACTTCGCCTTACGGCTTCGCAGAGAGCTGTGTTTTTGCTAAACAGTCGCTTGGGCCTATTCACTGCGGCTTTCCGTTAAGAAAGCACCCCTTCTCCCGAAGTTACGGGGTCATTTTGCCGAGTTCCTTAACCAGAGTTCTCTCGCACACCTTAGGATTCTCTCCTCGCCTACCTGTGTCGGTTTGCGGTACAGGCACCTTTTATCTCGCTAGAAGCTTTTCTTGGCAGCGGGGAATCAAAGACTTCGCTCCATAAGGAGCTTCCCCATCACAGCTCAGCCTTCACGATAAGCGGATTTGCCTACTTATCAGCCTAACTGCTTGGACGTGCACAACCAATCGCACGCTTCTTCTATCCTTCTGCGTCCCTCCATTGCTCAAACGATAAAGAGGTGGTACAGGAATATCAACCTGTTGTCCATCGCCTACGCCTGTCGGCCTCGGCTTAGGTCCTGACTAACCCTGAGCGGACGAGCCTTCCTCAGGAAACCTTAGGCATTCGGTGGACGGGATTCTCACCCGTCTTTCGCTACTCATACCGGCATTCTCACTTCTAAGCACTCCACCAGTCCTTCCGGTCTGACTTCACTGTCCTTAGAACGCTCCCCTACCACTGATACCATTGGTATCAATCCGCAGCTTCGGTGGTGTATTTAGCCCCGGTACATTTTCGGCGCAGAGTCACTCGACTAGTGAGCTATTACGCACTCTTTAAATGGTGGCTGCTTCTAAGCCAACATCCTAGTTGTCTAAGCAACTCCACATCCTTTTCCACTTAATACACACTTTGGGACCTTAGCTGGCGGTCTGGGCTGTTTCCCTTTTGACTACGGATCTTATCACTCGCAGTCTGACTCCTAAGGATAAGTCATTGGCATTCGGAGTTTGACTGAATTCGGTAATCCGATGAGGACCCCTAGTCCAATCAGTGCTCTACCTCCAAGACTCTTACACTTAAGGCTAGCCCTAAAGCTATTTCGGGGAGAACCAGCTATCTCCAGGTTCGATTGGAATTTCTCCGCTACCCACACCTCATCCCCGCACTTTTCAACGTGCGTGGGTTCGGGCCTCCATTCAGTGTTACCTGAACTTCACCCTGGACATGGGTAGATCACCTGGTTTCGGGTCTACGACCACGTACTAAACGCCCTATTCAGACTCGCTT
>NZ_CP034686.1:5212500-5232500 GCF_007363175.1 Bacillus sp. BD59S | reverse complement strand
AATCACTTTACTTTTACATGAGTGGTATCGAGAAATTCGTTCACAGAATTTCGTTAAGGCAAAGGAATTAAAACAAAGTATTGATACAAAAATTAATAGTATGGAAGAAGATCAAAAGAATACAGAGTTTTATTCACTTTTAGATTTTAGATTTAAAATGTTAAGTGCAGAGTTTTATCCCCATCAATCTGACATATCTAAGAATGATCTAAGAAAAATGAAGTTAGATGAAGCGCCATCAGATGAATCTTTATTATATTATTACCATTTCTTTAAGGCTTCTCATGCTACGGTAAACGGTGATTTTAAAGTGGCTGAAAAGCATTATGGAATAGCAGAATCTTTGTTAGAAAATATTCAAGATCCAATCGAAAAAGCAGAATTTAACTTTAAGCTATCCAGCTATTATTATCATGTTTGCCAGCCTATTTTAGTAATTCAATATGCAACTAGAGCAAGAAATGTATTTGAAGGGCTGTACGGGTATAGTAGGAAGGTCGCAGCATGTGACAATGTTATGGGTTTAGCATGTGTAAAGCTAAATGAATTTGAACAGGCAGAAGTTTATTTTATGTCGTCTCTGGATATTTTGAAAAAGCAGAATGAAGAGGAGCTAATGTTAAGAGTTCGACATAGTTTAGGGGTTATGTATGCGGAGCAAAACCTATCTGATTTAGCACTTCGTTACTTATCAGAAGTATCACAAAAAATTCCGAATCACTTTAGAGCGATTTTTTTGGAAGCTAGAGAGAATTTGAAGTTAGGAAACACAAAGCTTGCAGCATCTTTAATTGAAAAAGGATTAGTAATCTGTAATGAACTAGAACAAAAAGAATATGAACATCACTTTACAATCCTAAAGGGAATGAATGAGAATGTTTCAGCTGAAGAATTAGAGTTAGCTATTTCTAAAGGAATATCTTTCTTTAATGAAGTAGGTTTATGGCAATATGTCCAGGAATATGCTGAAAAATTAGCGGTTAAATACCATGAAGAAGGAAATTCAATGAAATCCAGTGAATACTTCTATTTAGGATATAAAGAAAAAGAAAAAGGTTTTCAGAAAGGGGCTTTAAAATGAAAAGAATCATCAGCAGTTCAATTGGATTAATAATTACGGTCATACTATTAAATGGAGTAAATGTTTCAACGGACCAATCAAAGGTTAATACAACAAACGTTATACAATATACGCATGGAGAACCGTGGGGCTGAAAAAATATTGAGGTATAAAGAGTTGTTGGATCAAGGGATTATTACTGAAGAAAAAGCGATTATTAGGTATATATCCTAAGGACGCAGGCGATCTGTGAGTGCCACACGCGTAAGATCGTCGGCAGCGTCAGATGTGTATAAGAGTCAAGTATATATGCACCTTTTCTATTGTATTTGCAATTTAATAAAGTTAATTTGAATTTATGTAACGCACATATATGAAGCCATCCTTTAAAAAAGGAAGTGATTTATCATACACATTCAAGCTGTGAAAATACCAAAGAATATTGAAAGTCATTTGTTTAAGCAACTTAGTAACTTGGTTTCAAATGAGAAGAAAGAACGAATGAAGCGTTTATTAAACTCATGCGACGTTAATAGGAACCTGATAGGGGATTTACTAATCCGATCTCTAATCTGCCAAAAGTATAAAATTAATAATGAAGAAATTAGATTTATATATAATGAGTATGGAAAACCTTTTGTTGAAAACTTTTCTGACTTTCATTTTAATGTGTCACATTCAGGAGAATGGGTGGTTTGTACTACTGCTAATTTTAATGTGGGTATTGATATAGAAAAAGTTTCAGAAATAGAGGCTTTTAAATTAGCACATGAATTTTTTTCAGAGGAAGAATTTTATGATATATCTAATATGAATTCTGATGAACAAATTAATTATTTTTATGATTTATGGACATTAAAAGAAAGTTATATCAAAACGATTGGAAAAGGACTTTATATCCCGTTAAATTCATTCTCTATAAAAAAAGAGTCACAAACTGTAATTCCATACAAGAATATACCTAAAAACTTTTACTTTAAACAATATAACATTGATCCAAATTATAAGTTATCTGTTTGTGCAACAAGAGATGAATTTCCGCAAGAGATAATAATTAAAGACATTTATACAATTTGCCAAACTATATACAAATTTGAAAGTAAGGAGAAAATCAATGCAGAAGACTAAACTTTTTTGCTTTCCACATGCTGGGGGATCTGCGTTTAACTACGCAAAATGGAAAAATTACTTTAATCCATATATTGAAGTAGTCCCGATAGAATTAGCTGGTAGAGGATATAGAATTGAAGAAAGCTTGTACCAAGGTATGGAAGAGGCCGTAAATGATGCCTACACTAGTATAGTTAAGCAAATTGACGCTTCGCCCTACATTTTATTCGGGCATAGCATGGGGAGTTTGATTGCCTATGAAGTAGCCAGGAAAATACAGGATTCTAATAACGAATTACCTAAATTTCTTGTTTTATCGGGTAGAAATCATCCAAATAGTAAAATAAAAAATATCCGACATAATCTTTCTAACGAACAATTTAAAAGAGAAGTTATTGCAATGGGAGGTACACCATCTGGGGTACTTCAATCAGAAGAATTAATGGAGATTTTTCTCCCTATTTTAAGAGCAGATTTTAAGATTGTCGAGACATACATTCATGATAATAATATAAAACCATGTGATATTGATTTTCTTATATTTAATGGGAAAAATGATGAATTTACTACATATGATCAAGTAATAAAATGGAATAAATATACAAATAAAACATGTACTTTTCATTCTTTTGAAGGTAATCATTTCTTTCTAAATGAAAATATTGAAGATAGTGATGGAATGGGGCCTCTATAAAAAACCCACAGTTTACACTCAAACTGTGGGTTTTCGACGTACAATGATTTATCAACTTCTGTTTTTTGTCTTTAAAATCTGCAACAGAACCAGGATCCCCCCTCAAAGTATAAATCTTAAGGAGGGGATCCGTTTTTTTATTTACTTATATACGTACAGCTGTACCACTTACAGCAACCATTAACATTCCATCACGAACTACTTCGTAATCTACGTCAACACCAACGATAGCGTTCGCACCTTTTTGTTTTGCAAGTTCTTTCATTTCATCCATTGCGATATCACGAGCTTCTTTTAGCTTACTTTCATAAGAACCAGCACGACCACCGACAACATCACGAACAGAAGCGAATAAATCGCGTACAATGTTGGCCCCCATAATAGCTTCACCATTTACAATATCAATATACTCAATAATTTCTTTACCTTGAATTCCAGAAGTTGTTGTTACAATCATGTTTGACACCCTCCTAATTTTTTATAATATTCAATTGCATGTGTCTCTCTATGACATATGTAATTAAAAAATAGCATTAAAATTGTTTAACATATGTATCGCTATAACATATGCAAGGGATCTATTAGAAATAAGATAAGCCGCAGTAAGCATCACCGTGCCAGGTAAATATATAGCAAGATCCGAAAGTTGATTTGAATGAAGACCTGCAAAAATTATAATCGAAACGATGGATGCAATAGCAGTACCAATATATTCTGAAAAACGATTTACTAATATATGACGAAATATAATTTCTTCAATTATTGGTCCTATAATCCCAAATAGAAGTACTGTGAATATAATAGGCACCTCTGCGCCCTTTGAAAGGACCTGTTCTTGGTTCTCTAGCTGACCTATGTTTAGAAAATGCATAATAGAATTTTCCACAATTACCATAAGTAAAACCACCATAGGAACGCTTACTATTTTCAAAATTGTTTTCTCTTTAAAATAAGTAAAACTTTCAATAATTTCTTTCCTAAAGAAAATGATTCCTACAATAGCAGGTACAGTCAAACCGATGGCACTAAGAGCAAATTCTGATTCAACTAAGTTGCTGTTAGTTAAAAGGGATATGCCAAATAATATGAACAAGCCAATTTGAAGTAGTGCAAACAGTATATAAATTATTAGCATAACAAGTTCTTTTGTATTCGTTTTTATAAAGCTCACTTTATTACCTCCATAATGAAATTACTTAGAATCTTTGATTTTTCTTGTTGCATTAGGTTCTCCTTTTAAAATATAATTATATAAATACCAAACCGGACGGTTCGGTTCAAAAACTAATGATACTATAAGTTTCTAGTTTTTTAAACCCCTTTTATAAATTATTAATAAAATAAAAATGGTAAACAACAAATATATTTATATCTCAGTTGCTTATTTACAAACAAATTTCAGTACTCATTCATTTTTGACAATTAGCTTTTTATAGAATGAATTAATAAGACTTTTAACCGCAAGGACTGCGGGAGATATCCTAATATACGAAGTGAAAGTGGGAGTAGTTCAAACACTTTAGCTAAACGTATTAATAAAAATTATATATAATAATCATATGTCTATACGGATGATGTTAGGCAAGTTGTAAAGCATGGTTATTATAATAAAGTGGTTCATAGGCAAATAAAGAATAGTGTTTCATAAAAAAAGTGCTCCTATATAAATGTAGGAGCACTTTTTTATGGAGAGAATTTCCACAAAGAATTTTTTTGTCTGAGGTATACAATTTTTATATGCAAATACGTTTTGAAGATATTTTCTTATTTGTTAATTAATAATTTTTTCAATCTTTATAGCTGTTATGGATTTAAAATATTATTCATAAAAATTTTACATAATTTTATTGAAAAGAAAAATACTAATACTTGTTTTAATACTTTACTTCGAGTTATTAAAACAAATTTACTAACTACGAAACAAGGAGGCATCACTGTGGACATTCGTGAAGGATTAATTCCAACAGCTTTAGGTACAGCAGTGACAGCAGCAGGTTATGCTCTTAAACAAACTCGTGGAACTAATAAAATGATTGCAAATACAGTATTTGGTTTTGGTTTAGCACACGTCGTTTTAGGTGTAATCGATCTTGTTGAACATCGTCGTTAGAACGAAAGGCAAGCATTGATATATGCTTGCCTTTTTGGGAGTACATTTATTATTCATTTTTCAAAATATGTTTGTATGACGTAATCATTATCAATGTAATTAAATAGTTACACTACAAGGAAATTAGAAAGTAAAACTGTGAGCATTGAATTTTATGAAATGAGATGGTGATGGAATGGAATTTTCTTCTGAAAGTAATACGTATCATGCTGGTGACATTGTTTATATTTTTTACCGAAATCCTCATACTCAAGACGTAGCTAACATACAAGCTGCAGCAGTTGTAAATAATCCTGAAAGACCTAATGAATTAGCGCTATTTCTTTACGAAACGTATTATCCACTAACAAATGAGATGGCTATATATGCTACCGAAGATGAGGCAAACCAAGCTTACACTTACTATTATGGTGATATTTCAGAGGGGATGTTAGAATGAATAAGCCATTTATGCCTAAGCTCGTATATTTTGAACCGAAAGCACTAGATTATCCTTTGGGGAAAGAGCTGTTTGAGAAGTTTTCAAAGATGGATGTTGAAATTCGAAATACTACTTCTCATAATCAAGTAAGAGATTTGCCAGGGGATAACGATTTTCAAAAGTATCGAGTAGCAAAATCCACGCTGGTTGTTGGTGTTAGAAAAACACTGAAATTCGATACTTCCAAGCCTTCAGCAGAGTATGCAATTCCTTTTGCAACGGGATGTATGGGACATTGTCATTATTGTTATTTACAAACAACGATGGGAAGTAAGCCTTATATACGAACGTATGTAAATGTTGAAGAAATTTTAGAAGCTGCTGATAAATACATGAAAGAGCGTGCACCTGAAGTAACAAGATTTGAAGCGTCGTGTACTTCAGATATTGTAGGAATCGATTATTTAACGCATACCCTTAAACGGGCCATTGAGCATTTTGGAGAATCTGAATATGGGAAATTGAGATTTGTTACGAAATTCCACCATGTAGATCATTTACTTGATGCTAAACATAATGGAAAAACAAGATTTCGCTTTAGTGTAAACGCTGATTATGTGATTAAAAACTTTGAACCAGGAACTTCTCCCTTAGCGAAACGAATTGAGGCAGCAGGAAAAGTAGCTAGAGCTGGATATCCTCTTGGTTTCATTGTAGCTCCTATTTACCTGCATGAAGGCTGGAAGGAAGGATACTATCATATGTTTGAACGCCTAAATGCTGAATTACCTCTTGATGCACGGGATGATATTACATTTGAATTTATTCAACACCGTTTTACAAAGCCAGCTAAAAGGGTTATTGAAAAAAACTACCCAATGACAAAATTAGAATTAGATGAAGAGAAAAGAAGGTATAAATGGGGGAAATATGGAATCGGAAAATACATTTATCAAAAAGAAGAAGAAGAGGATATAAAAAACTATCTGTATTCCTATATGAAACAGTTCTTTCCTAATGCAAAACTAGAATATTTTACATAAAAGAAAAAAACAAAATTTATTACATCATCAATCTAAAAAATTACTCACTCAGAAAGTGATATTGGTCAACAATTCGCTAATAACTCATTTGAAAAATTTATATACGAAAGTCTTTTATGTAAAAATATGTTTCATTATGAGCTGAATCCCAACAGTTAAATAGAAAAATAAAGCGGTTGTATAAATATAAGTCCGGTATTGTACCGGGCTCATTCTTTTTAACGGTGCATCAATTATTTTGTGAATATAATTATCTCAATCTCGCTTAAAACACTATATGAGAAGATACGGGTAAAGAGATGTAACGGTAATTTCATTTCGAATAATACCATAAATGAATGTAGAAAAAATAAAGGAGCAAACAATTAAATAAACTATATCAGTTATAAGAATGAAAGGGAGAAGTAGAGAGTGTTTAAAATAAAAGAAAGATTGGAACAAATGAAGCTTAAAACGAAGTTGTCTATGGCATTTATTGCAATATTAATTATACCAAGTCTTATCGTAGGAGTATCGTCTTATGATAAAGCAAAAACAGATCTTAATGAAACAATTCTACAAACTGCGAAAGATAATGTGAGTATTTTAAATAAGATAGTTGATGATGAATTAGAAAATAAACATGTAGATGTAACTCATTTTGCAAAGATACTTACACAAGGTGATTATAACGCTGACCAATTGCAAAATGTGCAAGGTAAATTTGATCAATATATACAGTTACATCCAGAAATAGAAACGATTTATACTACATCCAGTAATAATCAATTTATTCATGCGCCCGTTGGAAAAATACCTGAAGGATTTAACCCGTTAGAAAGCAGTTGGTATAAAGATGCAGTAAAAGCTAATGGAGAGATTATTGTTTCGTCTCCCTATAAATCAAAAGCTACAGGAAATATGGTAATAGCAATTGCAAAGCAAAATGCTGATAAAAGTGGTGTCATTGGTGTTGACTTGAATATTAATGATATCGTAAAAACATCTAAAATGATAAAAATAGGAAAACAAGGCTTTGTATCTATAGTAAGTCAAGACAAGACTATAGTTGTTCATCCTACACTTAAGCCAGGGGAGAAATTAGAGAAATCATTAGCAGATGAACTATACAAGAAAGAAGATGGAGTAATTACTTATACTCTTAATGGCGAGGATCGAAACATAAGCTTTAAGACAAACAAAAAAACAGGTTGGAAAATAGCTGGCGTAATGCCTACGAAAGAAATTGAAGAGGCTACCAATCCTATTTTTTATAAAACGCTCACTATAATAGGGGCTTCATTGTTGTTAGGTGGAATTGTAATTTTCTTCATTCTTAAATCTATTATTAATCCATTAAGACAATTAGTTATTTCAGCTCAAAGAATTAGTCAGGGAGATTTAACTGAGAAAATAGATATTCGTTCAAAGGATGAACTGGGTCAATTAGGTGGTAGTTTCAACACAATGGCAGAGTCGTTACGTAATATAATTTCTCGAATTAATACATCTGCAGGACATGTGGCAGCTTCATCTGAGGAACTAACCGCTAGCGTAGAGCAAGCAAGTGTTGCGACAGAACAAATTACAAAAGAAATGGAAGAAATATCAAATAGTGCAGAAGTTCAAAATAATGAAGTTGCGTCGGGAGCGAAATTAATTGGTGAGGTAACACGAAATATTCAATACGTAGCTGAGAATGCTTCTGAAGTATCGGCTTCATCCATATACACAAAACAAAAAGCCAATGAAGGTGAACAATTAGTAGAACAAACTGTAACGCAAATGCAGTCGATACATCATTCTGTTTCTCAATCCGATAATGTAATTAAATTATTAGATAAGAAATCGCAGCAAATCGGAAGTATATTAGAAGCAATTCAAACTATTGCAGAACAAACAAATTTATTAGCATTAAATGCAGCAATTGAAGCGGCTAGAGCAGGAGAACAGGGGCGTGGATTTGCAATTGTTGCTGACGAAGTTAGGAAGTTAGCGGAGCAATCATCCGAATCTTCAATGGAAATTGGAAGCTTAATTAATGAAATACAAGCAGATGTACATGAGACTGTAAAAGCTATGAATGAAGTAGGAGTTGAAGTGCAGTCGGGAATTCAGATTGCGAATGATACAAAACAAAGTTTTTATGAAATTTCAAAATCTGCAAATGATATCGTGTCAAAAGTACATGGTATGGTGGAATTATCAAATAAAATGACAAGTGATGCAATGAAAGTCGATACATCAATTAATCAAATATCTATGGCTATGAAAGAGAATTCTTCAAGTATGCAAACGATAGCCGGCTCATCTGAGGAGCAACATGCTTCTATGGAAGAGATAAATTCTTCAGCAGTACAATTAGCACAGATGGCCGAAGAACTTCAAGAATTAATTGGTGGATTTAAGATATAAGTTCAGATTCTAAGATAGAATCCTAGATAGTGTATTCAAGGATAGAAGTTAAAAATCTTATAACGATAAAAGGAGCAAATTAATTTGCTCCTTTTTCACTTGAATTCTACATGAAATTTAGTATCAATGATTCCAAAAGCAAATACTGAGGATCTAATCAGAAGAAAAAGATCCTGCACAGGGCACTTTGTATGATATTAGTCGTTTTTTTATTTTTTTTGACGGGCTGCTGGGATCGTACAGAATTAAATGATCTTGCAATAGAATTAGGATGGGGACTTGATCAAACAAAGAATAACAAGGTTGAAATTAGCGCTCAGTTTATCATCCCATCAAAAATGGGAATGGGACAGAGCGGAAGAAGTAATGCAGGAAAAGCAGTTTTTATAGAATCCGGAACTGGAAGGGATACACATGAAGCTGTACAAATGATGCAAACAAAAATGTCGAGAGAAATCTTTCGAGGGCACCAGCGTGTAATACTGATTGGAGAAAAAATGGCTAAAAATGGTCTCACTCCAGTTTTAGATACATATAGCCGCGATCCTGATATTCGATTACGAGCAGATGCGTTTGTAATAAAGGGGCATACTGCAAAAGAATTTCTGAAAGCATCCCTCCCTTTAGAGTTTATCCCAGCACTTGGGGCACTTAAAGAGCATACGCAAATAGAGGCATTGGGAGATATGTCTTTATTAAATTTTCTTATTGCTGGTACGAGTGATGGAATCACCCCGATTTTGCCCGTTATTAAACTAAATGTGTCTAATAAAAAAGGTAAAACCGAGGTCAAAGGGTTTCAAATTGTAGGCGGTGCTATATTTAACAACGACTTCAAATTGGTAGGATACTTAAACATGCAGGAATGGTTAACTACTCTTTGGATAGTGAATCGTTTAAGTAAACAGACGGTTACAGCAACGGTCTCCGAAGGAAATGGTAGTGCAAGTTTATATATGACAAAGATCAATAGAAAAATCATACCTACTATAAAAGGGGACACAATTAAGTGTGACATTGTTTTTTCTGGTGAAGGAACGATTCAGGAAAACAATACGAATTTAGATCTTTCACAGCCAAAAAATCTTACTCTTTTAGAACATGCATTGGAAAAACAATCCGAAAAGCAAGCTCTCCAAACTATTAAAAAAATTCAAAAACAATACGGAACCGATATCTTTGGATTTGGGGAGGCCGTTCATCAAAAATATCCACCCGAATGGAAAGAGCTAAAAAAGAATTGGAGTAAACAATTTCGAAGAGTGCAGGTTTCTGTTCATACAAAGCTTACTATTCGGCGAGTAGGACTAACTGGACCATCGTTGCAGTTAAAGAAAAATGAAATAAAAAAATAAGGAGGAATATAAAGTGTGAGAAGTTCAATGAAAATCTCTGGCAGACAAATCTTTTGGATGATGTTCACATTTGAAGTGGGACAATCACTCCTTCTAGTTATTCCAGCGACGATTCGCACTGCCAAACAAGATGCATGGATCTCGATCTTGATTGCAGGGTGTGTTGGGATTGCTCTTACTTTTTTGGCAACCACACTTGGTTCGCTTTATCCGAAGCAAACTTTGATTGAATTTAGTCAAACCATTCTTGGTAAATGGCTAGGAAAGCTACTGATGATTCCCTACTTCTTTGGATGGTACATGATAATTTGGATAACCGTCCGTGAATTTGGTGAATTCATTATTATCGCTTTGTTTCATAATACACCTTTGTGGGTTATTGTCTTTACTGCTATGTTATTGCTCATTTTTATCATTTACCAAGGCGGGGTGGAAGGTATTGGGCGCTTAAGTGAAATCATAGGGCCAATGGTACTTTTAATGATAACGTTTGTAATCCTTTTAAATGTTGGCAATATGAATTGGGATTATATGCGTCCTATTTATCACGATTCTGGATGGCTTCCCATCCTTAAAGGTTCCTATACCCCTGTAGCCGCATTTTTTGGAGAAGCTGTCATGATGACAATGTTCGTTTTCTTTATGGACAAACCAGAGCAAGCGTCATCTCGGGCGATGTGGGGAGTAGGACTGGCCGTTTTCATGGTAACAATCGGAACATTAGCGGTCATTTTAACATTCGGTCCGAATTTGCCTTCAAGTTTTTTGTATCCGGTTTACGATTTAAGCCGGTACATATCCGTCATGGAGTTCATTCAAAATGTGGATATTTTGATTGTTATTATTTGGTTTTTTAGTATTTTTGTTAAACTGGCGTTATACATGTTTCTCGCTTGTTATGGAACAGCACAAATATTTCATTTGAGGGATTGGCGAAAAGTAGCTTGGGTTCTTGCTCCTATTTCGTTTATCATAGCTGTGTCGGTTAAAAATATCCAGACATTTACCCATTATTACTACATATTTTTCGTGATTCCAATTGCATTTCCCGTCTATGAGCTAGGGATTCCCTTACTGTTATTGGTGGTTGGCAAAATCCGAAGGAAATATGTATAAACCCAATTGGTAGCTTGATTAAATGTAGCTATGTGGTAAAAATTTCATTTTGTATTAGTTTAAAAATAAAAAAGAGCAGTTAGTAAAAGCTAACTGCTCCAATCATGGAATATGGTTCGAATTGGGTTGTCTATATTATTGACGGAATATTAAGTTTTATTCAGGGGTACCTAAAGGTTTTCTTTTTAACTTAATCCATATACCACAAACAAAATAATGGCTAAAAATACAGATAATGAAAATGTCAGAAAGACTGTTATTATACTCCTGAGCATCGCTTTCCAGTTGCTTACTTTAGTTGTGTTCTGCCATTATGGTGAGATTTGTAATTCTATTAAAAATAGTAACAGCTCGTCCAAACTTATCTAATCTATCTTACATAGTATGTAGTAATAAATTTAAAGGAGGAATCTAGTATGTCTTATTACTACGATGATTATTGTAAGGATTCCAAAAAGAAATATCATGACTGTCATAAAAGCAGTAAGAGTTATGACAAATGTGATAAAAAGCATGAGGAAAAGCCTTGGTTTAATGTAAAAGTGAATTGTTGTTCTGATGATAACGGATATAATCTTGTAAGAGCATCTGCTTTTAGAGCTGTGAGTACAGTTAATCAAAATTTGCCAGCAAATACATTTGTTAAAGTTTTATTCCAAAATGAACAATTTGATTTAGCAAATGAATATAACCCAGCAACATCTATTTTTATACCAAAGACAAGAGGTGTTTACTCTGTTATTGGAACAATTGCGTTCATTCCCAATAATCTAAACGTGAACTATAGAGCGCGGGTAGAAATTCGTGTTAATGGGAATCCGGCAATTGCAATAGATAATGATTTTTTTGGCCCAATAAACTTTGCTAATGTTGTAGCTGTTTCATCGATAATTCAATTGAATGCAGGGGATATAGTTGAGGTTTTTGCACAAAGTAGCGTAGCTGGAGTTATTTCAAATGTAGAAAATAGTACGCATTTTGAAGCCGCAAGATTCCCGTCTCCACAAGTATAAGTAGTATGAAATCTTGTCAGTAATTTTATCTAAATAAAGTCCCTAATTTATATTTGCCCTGCATAAATGCAGGGCTTTTTTCTTTGTAAAAAAGTTATTCGAAGAGGAAAATAAACGAATTTCTTCCTAGTTGTATAGAAAGTGGTGGGTGATATGAAGTGAAGCAAAAACACGTGTTAGCTCAAGAAGATTACATGAAAGGTATGAAGTACAAGGAACTGGCTGAGAAAAAAAGCATGGTTGGAATCGAAAAGGGCTGCACCTAGATGCCTAAAGGTGAAAGAACAAATTGTTTGGCAGTAACATTGCAAACTTATCAATCTATTCTAGGGTTTGTTACAGGGTACGATGAGACTAAGAAGTTCTTAAAATTGAAAAAATCCCCTTAATAATGTTAAAGAGACCTTGCTCACGCAAATAATCTGTAAATCAATTCATTTTTGATATACAGATCATTTGTATGATAATATTTATAAAGAATGAAATTACATAAATGCTTTTAGAAGTTCTTGAATTAATGGGATTGCTCCACCAATAAATTTTAAAACTGCCATTGCGATTTCCATAGTATTCTCTCCTCTGTTTTTGTATTAAGATGTGTGAATCTTTATAACTTTATTATAGTAAGCGTTTTCATTTATAACAATACATTTTTGTATGCAATATTGCATATTTATACGTTTAGACAAAAAATAGGCTCTATTAGTCATTCTTTAATGGTATCATATCGAGGAGTGAGTCTTTAAGGGTTTTCACTAATAGGAGGAAATATGGGAAGAGTACAAGTAATTTACAGTAATCTGAAAATTAAAATTTGGGCTAAACAGGTATTAGCTGTAGGAGGAATATTAGGTTTCTGCTACTTGGTGTTATATGTTTTTAGTTTCTTAGTTGTTATGTAAATATTATATAACTAAACTAGTATAGTCTTGCCTTGCCTAGATAGGTAAGGCTCTTTTGTTTTTATCTGTGATGAGCAAACTACATACAAAACCTCTCAAGTTTGTCAGATACTATGTATGGTGCCTTATTTCTCTATGTTTTAGAGCGGCTAACCCCTATCATTGAAAGTAAATAAACTTCTATTTAAAAGTTTCCATTTATATTGAAAACACAATTGTATTGATAAAAAATGTGTTTTTACTAGATACATCTTAAAAAGACAAGCATAAGTTATATTACGTTTTGATAAAATCTTTTTATCTTTGAAAAGAATTTAAATCTTACTAATAGATTTGATCCCTTTCTGTATACCGTAATTCTTATATTACCATATAAATATAATATATTGAAAATGATTTAAAAGCAAGAATATTAGTAGGGTCCGCCACATGCCCATCAACTTAAGGTTTTAAAGTAGCCCCTAAATGAAGAATTTTTAATGTTGATGTATTAAGTATACAATAAGTGAAGGAGCCCATCTTTTATAATAGAACTACCGGAATATGCGCCATGTGATTCATAGCTTTCAGTCGGGATAATGGCGACTGGCATGCGCTCCCAGTTAATAAGGTCTTTTGATTTTACATGCCCCCAATGTTTCATTCCGTGTATTGGACCAAATGGATACCACTGATAAAAAACGTGATACTCATCATTGTAGTATGATACACCGTTAGGGTCATTCATTAATCCATATGGTGGATGGATATGATAAATGGGTTTCCATGAATCTTGATTTGCAATTTCATTTAAAGAATGTAATTCTTCTTTATTAGATTGTAGTATTGTTTTATATTTCGCCATAGGTTTTCACCCCGTTGTTATTTACTTTCTTTATATAAAATTAATGTGGCAACAAAAGCAGTAATAACCGCAATAGCGAAGCCGATTACATAGTGAATCACATTCATCATGCCAAGAGGTGCAACAATTGTAAGCATTGGTATACCTGTTAAACCATATGCATTCGCGGCAACTTGCATCCAAACAACGTAAGCACCTCCAATTGAGCCACCAATAGCTGCTGCAATAAATGGTTTACCAAGTTTTAAATTGACACCAAAAATAGCTGGTTCTGTAATTCCTAAAAATGCTGAAGCTGCTGCTGGAATTGCAATTTCTTTCGTTTTTTTGTTTTTTGTTTTGAAATAAACTGCTAAAGTAGCACCACCTTGAGCAACGTTCGCCATTGACCAAATAGGGAGTAAGAAATTGACCCCGATATCCTTATTTGCGAGTAAGCCCGCTTCAATAGCGTGGAAGCTATGGTGTAAGCCAGTAAGAACGATTGTTGAATATAGACCACCAAATATAAGGCCAGCTACTGGTCCTGCAAATTGATAAATTGTATTTAAAAGGTACGTAATACCGTCACCGATTTTATATCCAATTGGTCCGATAATAATAAGTGATAAAAAGCCAGTTATAATAATTGTTAAGAACGGTGTAACTAATAAATCTAAAGAGTTCGGAACGCGTTTTCGGAGTTCTTTTTCAATTGTGCTCATAACATATACGCATAATAAAATAGGTAAAACAGTACCTTGATAGCCAACCATATCAATATCCATACCAAGGAAATGTAAAACATTTGGTTTTGCATTTGAAAGCGTCCAAGGATTCGTTAAGCTCGGGTGAGTTAATATGCCACCAACAACTGCACCTAAGAAAATATTTCCGCCAAATTCTTTAGCAGCACTAACCCCGATTAAAATAGGTAAAATAATGAAGGCTGCACTGGAGAACATATCAAGCAATTGGATAAGTGAGTGATCGCCAGGAACTAATTTAAACGCTTTCAACATTCCGAGTAGACCCATAAGTAAACCGCTTGCGACAATAGCTGGAATAATTGGAACGAAAATATTGGATAATGTCTTTGCAAGTCGAGCAAACGGATTCATTTTTTTCTTAGGAATATCGTTTGATACTGGAGAATCAAGTTCGGCCATTCCAATTAGTTTTGAAAATTCATCATATACTTTGTTTACTACACCAGTTCCAAAAATAATTTGATATTGCTCAGACGTTGCAAAAGCACCTTTAACCCCATCGATGTTTTCGATTTCTACTGCGTTTATCTTTGTTTCATCTTTTAGTACAAGACGAAGGCGAGTAGCGCAATGTGTAGCGCGAATAATGTTTTCCTTTCCGCCGATGTTCTGTAAAACTTGCGTTGCGATTTGTTTCATATTCATAAAAATTCCCCCTTACTAATACACCTTTTATTTATGGAACCGGTTCCGTTTTTAGTTAAAATAAAAAACAGGGACGTGATGCGAAAATCCTGTTTTTAAAATATGGAACCGGTTTTAATTTTATTATAGAGCGCCTTTAAATTTTGTCAACGCTTTCTTGGATTTTTAATGTATAGCGAGAGTGTAATAATTTAGGAATTATTTTATTTTCAACAAGCTGCGAAAGGGAAGTAGCAGCAAGCTTACCAGCATACTCATAATCAAATGCGATTGTCGTTAAGCTAGGGTGTACCATTTCAGAAATATCATATCCACCGAATCCTGTTACAGAAATATGGTTTGGTATATAAAGATGATTGGAATGAATTACTTTCATTGCTCCAAGAGCGATATTATCTGTAGCACATACGATAATAGTAGGACGGTTGTGATCTAAAATATGCTGTACTTGTTTCATCGCATCTTCTATTCGGAAAGTTGTTTCGTAATAAGAAACAATGCAAGTAGGATCTAAATTTCTAATTGCTTTTTGAAAACCATTTTTTCGATTTACACCAACTGAAATATCATCTTTTTCTACTCCTAAATAGGCGATATGACGGTGGCCTTGTGATAATACGTATGCGCCTAGCTCATAAGCAGCGTCAAAATCATCGTGAATGAGGCAATATTGATCCTCATACTGTTGACCAACAAATAAAATAGGGGTAGTAGAATTAGCGATGATTTGTTTATGCTCTTTTGTTAAAGTTTTTGTTAATAAAATTATGCCAGCTACTTTTTGTTTTATAAAGTTTTCCATTGCTTGAATTTCTGTCTCGATTTTTTGATTCGCATTTGCAACTAGCATTTGATAGTTATTTTCTCGCAAAGTATTATCAATCCCGATAAGTGTTTTTGTTGTGGCGAAGGAATCTAATCGGGGGATAATGACACCAATTAAATTTGTTGTTTTTGCTTTTAAACTTTGTGCAAATGTATTGGGAGAGAAATTAGTCATTTCAATAATACTTTCAATTTTTTGTTTTGTTTTATCACTTACATATCCACCATTTAAGTAACGGGATACAGTACTTTTTGCAACACCTGCTAATTTAGCGATATCTGCAATTGTCTTAGCCATAGCGGCTATACAGGTAAAAAACTAGTAACAAAGCATCTTGATGTTTATGAGATGCTTTGTTACTAGTTTCTCTTCTCCCTAATCTCCTACGAGGCCATATTTTTTTATTGAAATTTTCCATATTTTATTTTGTTTATTTATTCTGTAACACCAGATTGGGTTACTTTTACATCAGCTGTTACACGAAAAAGTAAATGTTTATAGGATTCTTCCCATTCTTGACTGTTCCATTTTCTCACATGAGTTCTACCAAGCTTTCTAAGTCCTATAGGATCTGTGCCTTTTTTTATAAATCTCTTTATCAATGTAGTTGCTTTTTTTTCTATTTCTGTTTCCATGATTTTTTCTAATTTTTTTATTTCTTTAGGATTATCTAGATTTTTTGTTTTTGTAAATTCTTGAATTTCAGCTTTAACTTGAATATGAGCATTTACGAATGGATGCTTACTATTCCCCTCCATCTTATATTTTGTTCTAGCCTTTATATTCTCTATCGTGGCATAGGTATTTGAAGAACCAGGTAGTTTGAATTGGTATGTACCTTGTTTAAAATTATCAGTCAACAATTTAAATACAAATAAATCTTTAGGTTTCACTGTATCAACCATTTTACATCTTTTAAAAAGGGCTATTCCATTTAACTCCAACACGTTACCTTTTCTAGATATCATCGGTAAATATGAATCTCTCGCATCATCATAAAGTTGGTTTAAAAACATAAAAAAATTTGTTTTTGGTTGCGTTCCATTGTCCATATTTTGCTCCAGTAAAGAGGATAAATAGGAAGCAATTTCTTTTTCTTTAGAATAGTTCCCCTTTAATAGTGATTCCCCTTTTACATTTGTAATTGCTAAATAAATTGCATTTCCTACACTAGGATTTCGGTTCAAAGTCTCTAAAATTTCCTGCATTCCCTTTTCAATTATTTTTTCATTAAATATAATAACACGCAATTGCCCCAACTCTAGAGGTCCAGAAGATTTTTCAGATGCTCTTGCAAGAACTTCTCTACCAGTCTGGCCTGATGCTGAATAGATTTTCGTTTCACCTTCCCCGCCTCCTTTATAAGCTGAAATCGCAAAGGTTCCTTTTAGCTTACCTTTTGCTTCGGTATCATATGCCGCAACTTGAACTAAGTCAATGTCATCCACAATTTTCGTTTTAGCACAACCTATTAAGAAGACACTTACTATAAGGAAAAGTATCCATCGCTTCATGTTTATCTCCTTAACTTTATTTTGGCGGTTTGAATTAGCCATAATATAGGTAGGTATACATATATATATACAAAGCCAATTTGACCTGTCCAAGTATTTAATAAGTTAATTTTATTACGGTTATTCAAGAAAAATGATAAAACAAAGATGAACAGGATGATAACTGGCAAAACATATTTTTGCTTTATTCCCAGTGCCTCTTTTATACCACGACTTACTCCCCATAATGTAAAGGAAACATTGGGTAATATAAAAAAAGCCCAAACAGAAACAATAATGTATTCAAACCGCTCTATAAAGGGAAATTGTATAATTTTAATCATGCTTAAATATGCCCATATCGCGCTCGCTAGTTGTTTTTCACTAAAAAACGCAAGAGTTAAAATCATAAGGTATGTGTAGACAATAGTCGTTACTAAATTTGCATAGTGCGCATATTTTTGAGACGTTCTTGCCTTTTTAATAAATGGGTAGTATAACAATAACATTTCAAATCCAAAAAAACTAAACATATTTCCTTTCATTCCTTTCATAATTTCTAGGAATGAATGCTGTGCAATTGGAAATAAATTTTGGAAATCTGCATACTGCAAAGGATAAAAAAATGTGAAGATTAGAATGCTTGGGATAACGATTCCAAAGAAGCCGATTCCAGCAACTACACGAAATCCTCCAGTCACAATGTAATAACATAGACCCAAAAAAGCCCCTGCTATAATCCAAGATGAAATGGAAGGAAACATCCAAACATGTACTACTTCGATATAGGTATGTAGTGTTGTTGCACCTAACAATACAATATAAGATAAAAAAATGAAGTTGAACAATCCACCAATCCATTTTCCAAGTACGTCTTGATTGATTGCAATGATATCTCCATTACCCTGATTTAAAATCTGATATATAATCCAAATCATAAGATTAACAGATATTCCAAAAAGCAGCGTGCTAATCCACGCATCATTTCCAACTAATTTTGCACTAATCCTTTCAAAACCAAGCATACCAACCCCCATCTGTATAGTAATAATTAAAAAAAACACCATATATGGAGAGACTTGATACTCAATTGGGATCTGTTTCATAATGCTCCTCCCTGTTAATTTCAATCATCAAAATCATTTCGTGATTTGATTTTATTTTTCTCTACCTCTTCTGGATTAAAACGAAAACGCTGTTTAGATCTTGAAAAAATAGGACGTCGAAACATCGCTGAGATCGGCAAACGGATAATGCTGTCTTTCCAATCTGTAGGGCGTGCAGGATAAAAAGGGAACAAATAAGGACGTTTTAATGATTCTGTACGTAATAAGCGTGCTAAAAGGAAAGAACTTGTTAAAACAATTCCTAATAAGCCCAGCAGGTGTGCAGATATTATAAAAGGAAAACGAATTACTCGAATTGTATTACCAATTCGATATATTGGTGCTGTAAATGAGCTAAGCGCTGAAAGTGCAACAATGATAATAAGTACATTACTTGTAAGACTTGCCTCTACAGATGCCTGTCCAATTACAATACCACCTACTATACCGACAGTTAGACCCACTTTAGTTGGTAAACGTGCCCCCGCTTCTCTCAGTAATTCAATCGTTATTTCTAAAAAAAGCGCTTCAATTAATGGAGGAAAAGGTACTTTACTTCTCGATATGATTAACGTTTCAAGAAGTTCTTTTGGAATAAGCTCGTAATGATATGTTAAGATTGCAACATATAATGGAGTCGTTAAGACAGAAAACATAAAAGCAAAAAGCCTTAATAGACGAAAAAAAGAGGCAATAATCCAAGGCATGGTGTAATCTTCTGTCGTAGAAAAAAAGTCAATTAATGTTGTTGGAAGAGTGATTGCATAAGGTGAGCCATCTACAAAAAGTGCAATTTTCCCTTCTGCCAATACAGCTGCTACACGGTCTGGACGTTCTGTATTCAAAAATTGAGGAAATATAGTATTAGGATTGTCTGCAATTAACTCAATCAAATAAGTACTATCCAAAACATGGTCTGTTTTTATTTGACTCACCCGTTTTATAATTTCTTGTAGATTTTGATCATTTACAATTCCCTCAATAAATACAATTGCAACGGTTGTGTTAGATAGGGAGCCTACTTTCAATTCCTTCATTTGTAAATAAGGTGTTGGAAGCTTTCTACGTACTAAATTTAAATTTACATCTAAATCTTCAACAAACGCGATTTGTGGACCC
>NZ_CP034686.1:5132500-5210000 GCF_007363175.1 Bacillus sp. BD59S | reverse complement strand
AATACCTCCTTGTTTATCACGCACCCCATTAGAAAGGATTAAAGATATACGTATTCTTATAATAAACAACGATACAGAAGTTCATAAAAAACTTGTATACTATTCTAGTTATAGAGTTCCCCTTATATGAGGTAATCCTTACTTATCTGTTTACTCATAAATATATACAAATATACTTACTAACTATCCTGCGTCACTGAAATATCCATCTTATATCTCTTTCATCTTTAGGCCTCATCCATTTCCATACAGCCTAGTGGTAATAGCTGTTATATCCTCTTAGCAGAAACTTAAGATATGCATACAAACTACATTCAAGGTCCGAACCGATTAATAGCATTTCTTTTTCAGCATATATACAGGATTAAAAATACGAACATCAATCGATCTAGTATACTCAACACACCGGAAAGGAACGAGTGTTCTTTTTGTTTATATCACTTTTTATAACATTTAAGTATGTTTATTCTATACCTATAACATGTAATTTTATTGTTCTTATTTATATATCCTTCATTTTGAAATACATATAGAATTACAAATTCACTTATTTCTAACTACAAGCTTAAAATTCCTATATAAACGAGCCAGAATTTCTAATCTAGGAAAAATCTAACTCTTACTTTTGGGACACAGCCACAATTATTTAACTTCCTTACTATAACTAAACTCCCTCGCAATAACCATAGCCAAAATAACTTTTACATTTAAGATAAAAGTTATATTCAATATTCCCGACTCCGCTGCTCTGAAGATGAATGTATCATATCTGTCACAGCATGATATAGATTTTCTGGATGTTCAGCTATCCGGTGACACAAATACAAATACCACTCTTTCCCATAAGTCAAATATACTCTAGCGTTATATCCTTTGTTTTTCAAATCACTTAACATATCCGGACGAATTCCATATAACATTTCTATCTCTACATTAGATTGACTAAAATATCGACGTTGTTCCATCTCTTTAATAAGAATTTCATCATGTGTAGCTATAGATAGAGGGTGATTGTTTTCAATTAGTTGTTCTACAATTTGAAGATACTGCTGATTTAAATCGGTTGACCTAGGCATAGCAATATCCGGAACTTCTTGATAGGCACCTTTTACAACTCGTATTCTCCCTGGATAATGTAGGAGTTCTTGAATATCATTGTTCGAGCGATATAAATGTGCCTGAATTGTTATCCCTACATTAGGATATTGCTCTGTTGTTTTTTTATAGATAGAAAGAATATCCTCTGCCTTAGATGATTCTTCCATACTTATCATAAGGGTAGTTCCTTGTACATTTGCCTTCTCTGCCAACTCCATTAAATGAATATAAGATATTTCTGGATCTATAGATAATCCAATATGCGATAAATCAAGTGATACTGTTTGTTTTATAGAAAGAGCACCCACGTCCCCAATAAGATTCAAAAACTCATTTTTTGCTTTATAACACTCCTTTATATCTAGCTTATTTTCCCCTATATACTCCAGTGAAGTATGATACCCTTTTGTAATTAGTTCTTTTGCCGTCACAATCCCCTCATGTCTCGTTTCTCCGGTGACAAAGCGCTTCGCAGCTTGCAACAATAACACATAGAGTTCCCTGGATTGTTGTACATAGGATTTTATATGTTCATTTCGTGCAATCGATTTAAATGCCTGAGCTACTTGAAATTCTTTCGTCATCACATTTTCATCTCCCTTAGAACTATTTGATCCAACTATAGCATGCTAAAATGGTTCGTATTAGTACCATTTTAGCCAAATTTTTATGGTACCAATTTTGATGAAGGGAGTCTTTATATGCTTTGGATACCTATTGATCGATCGTTAGATATTAGTTTAATTCGACAGGTTTATTACCAAATACGTGAGCGAATATTAAATGGAGACCTACAGTCCGGAGAAAAGTTACCATCAACACGGGAATTATCTTCTGAGTTAAACGTATCTAGGAATGTAATTTTAGAAGCTTATGATCAATTATTTTCCGAAGGTTTTTTGGTCGCTCGACAGGGAGCAGGAACATTCATTGCCGAGGGAACTTATTTAGAACAACGTAAAAAATCAACTCTAATTGATTCTTTATCTTGGTGCGAAGAAATAAATAAAGACAGTAACATCATTAATTTTCGTTCAGGGATACCAGCATTAGACTTATTTCCACGCAAGAGATGGGCAAATTTGTCTCACACAATATGGCACGAAGCACCTCCTTCTACGTTTGGATACGATATTCCCGAAGGGCGTCCCGAATTAAGAACGGCTTTATCACGCTATTTATTAAAAACAAGAGGAGTTTTTTGTCATCCAGAACAATTAGTGATTACTTCTGGTGCAACTCAAGCTTTAACACTTGTTTCTAAATTACTTTTATCAACGGGTGATGAAGTAATAATAGAAGATCCTATTACCAATGACATTCAAACAATTTTTAAAAATTCAGGAGCCTTCCTTTATCCTATACCAGTTGATGATAATGGGATGGATACATCTTTGCTACCTGTAAATAAAAATCCAAAATTTATCTTTATTACTCCTTCTCATCAGTTTCCTTTAGGCGGAACATTACCGATTCAACGACGGGTTCAATTGATTAACTACTCAAGAAAAACAAATTGCTACCTCATTGAAGATGATTATGACAGTGAATTTCGATATGAAGGCTCACCCGTAAGTTCATTACAGGGATTGGATCCCGAGCGTGTTATATATATAGGTTCATTTAGTAAAATTTTATCACCGGCCCTTAGGATGGGATACTTAGTTCTTCCCTCACACCTTATTGAAAAATGTCGCAAAGTAAAATGGTTTTCAGATCTACATACACCTTCTTTAAATCAGCTTGTTCTTGCTAAATTTATTACCGAAGATCATTTAGAACGGCATATTATGAAGATGAAAAAACTCTATAAAAATCGAAGAAACTTCCTTATCCAGCAATTAAAATTAGCATTCTCAAATAAGATCAATATTTTCGGCCATTCTACAGGATTACACTTGATTGTTGAATTCAATCAAGTTCAATTCACAAAAGAATTACTTGAGGAAACTCAACAACTCGGAGTAAAAGTATATCCCGTGGAAGACCACGCCATTAAAAAAGGAAAACATCATAATCAAATTATTATAGGGTACGGACATTTAACAACTGAAGAAATAAAAGAAGGGGTGAACAGGCTACAGAGGGCATTATCCTGTATATATTTTTGTTAACAAATAGACAGTTTAACCAACTTGGCCACATTTTTCTGAAGGTACATTATTTAAATGTGAAATCATAATTAATTCAAGGTGTTTCTTGTTAGATAAACGTACTTATAGAGGCGACATTAATTACAAGATTACTTCATTAAACACAAAAAAGACGAGTCATTCTGACTCGTCTTACAGTTGCTTGGCGACGTCCTACTCTCACAGGGACAAGGTCCCAACTACCATCGGCGCTAGAGAGCTTAACTTCCGTGTTCGGTATGGGAACGGGTCTCTTGGATGAACCTTTATAGATTTTACAAATCTCTTCACTCCATCATGTTTATCTAACCTTCTTACTATCTTTACTTTTTCCTCTCGTGTAAATTTAACCATAAAAAAGTACACTCCAATTGTTGTTCGTGTCTAACATTTGGGGTGTACATCAATTAAGGACGACTTAAATGTCATTTATATGGACAATTAATTAGCACCTTTTTTTATTCCTCCACCATGTTTCAAAATGCACCAATTACTCTTCAGCAAAAAGAAACGAAAATTAAGCGAATATAAAGCGATTTATATCATAAAAGAATATTTTTCACTTCTTTATCAATCTTTACAAAAGAAACCCAAGAATTAACAAAGATATTGTTTCATCTGTTTAATCTCTTACAGAAAAACGGACGAAAATCCGATAGGTATAAGAAGAAAACAGTCATTGATATCTTAGGCATCGTATATAATTTTTCTATGTCCCACAATCAGGTAGCGTAATCAAAAAAATTGAAGCCCGATAGGATTTATTTAGTATGCAAATTTTTAAAGAACTTACACTGGATCTTTAGAAAAAAGAAAAAATCTTACATGAAATTAAACTTGTATAATGTTAGCTTGATAGGCATAGAGCACCACCCACATTTTAATTATTTTATAGACCAAGCAATTCTCAAAAAATGATAGCACAATTTTAATTATGATTTTGATTTTAATAATACGTTCTGAGACACTACTCTTCTTCTAAAATGGCGTAATAATATTCATCCCACCATTCATTTCCATGGGGTATACACTTCTTGAAATAGCCTTCTCTCTTCATTCCAATTTTCTCCATCACTCGATATGATGGGGTATTTTCTGGCTGACATGTAGCTATAATTCTATGTAATTTCATTTCCTTAAACCCATATTTCAATGTAGCTTGTGCTGCTTCAGAAGCATATCCTTTATTGAAATATTTAGAATTGAATACCCACCCAATCTCATAAGTATGTTCACCAAAATATTTATGAAAAACAATATGACCAATCAGGATATTTTCACCTATTAGTATCACAGGAAAGCTCTTAGCATTTTCCCCCATATTTTTATTTACAAAATTTCTTGTATCTTCTTCAGTAAAAACCCCTTCAGGTATGTATTTCATAACATCGCTATCTGATGTATACTCATGAACAGCTTCCCAATCCTTGAATTCAAATTTTCGTATTAGTAATCTTTCTGCTTTTATAAACATTTACTTTTCTCCCCTCAAAAACTCGTTACTTTATTTCAGATTCACATTTAATCCTTAAAAAAAGAACTTGCAGGAATCTCTACAAGTTTTTTTATATCACGTGAATATATGGGACAAACAAACTATCTTACCAATTCATCATAGAAACTACAGGGGTAGTACTTTGACAACTATATTATATAACAAATCTTAACATCCGCAGATTTTATTTTTGAAAATTATGTTAATTGAGAACAAAATTATCCTTTTCCTTAACTATTCTAACTTTTATTCACTTAAATAAGCGTGTAGTTCAAAACAAATCTAATAATGAGAATATGGATACTAAATTTACTCTCAAAAACAGAAACTTAACTGCATACCTTCTGAAAGTAAACATAAGAAAAACGTTCTACTCCATATGAGTAGAACGTCTTCTCACTTTAATTCATATATTTTTTGGGACTTATATATTTTGTGTCGTATTTAAAAAATTAATAAATTCATCTTCATTTACAGGCTTACTGTAGTAATAACCTTGAATTAGATAACATGCATTTTGTTGTAACACTGTTAATTGCTCCTTCGTTTCTACCCCTTCTGCTATTACTTTCATATTTAAAGTATGGGCTAACGAAATAATTGTTTGAATAATTTCATCTCCATCATTTGAAGTTCCAATTCTATTCACAAATTCTCTTGGAATTTTCAAAGTATCAATTGGATACAAAGGTAGATACGCTAATGAAGAATATCCTGTACCAAAATCATCAATTGATAAATGTACACCATATGATTTTAAGGCTTTTAACTTCGATAAAGTTTCTTTCTCATCTACCATGGCAATTCGCTCTGTTAATTCCAAATCAATCAAGTTAGCTGGTACTCCTATTTCTTCTATAGTAGAAATAATCGTTTGAACAAAATCTTCCTGTTCAAACTCTATAGCTGATAAATTTATCCCCATCTTTAGATTTGAAAAGCCCATAGAATGCCATTCTTTCAGTTGTTGACACGCTTTCTGTAACGTCCACTTCCCAATTGAAATAATCTGCGACGTTTCTTCTGCTATAGGTATAAACTCAAAAGGAGAAATCAGCCCAAGCTCTGGATGTTGCCAACGTATTAAAGCCTCTGCACCAATAACCTTTCCTTCCTTACTATCAATTTGTGGTTGATACAATAAAAACAATTCATTATTTTCAATTGCATTTGGTAAATCCTGTTCTAATCGTAATCGACGAGTTACTTTTTGAGATAATGTCTCGTCATACATACAAACAGCATTATTACCTTTTTCCTTTGCACTATACATAGCGATATCAGCGTGTTGTAAAAGTGTAGTAGTATTTATTCCTCCAAACGGATACACTGCTATTCCTATACTAAGAGATAAGTAAAAACTATGATAATTTACTACAAATGGTTCATCAGTTATACGAAATAGATTTTTACACAAATCCAATAGCTGCTGTTCCGTGTGGTTATGGACAATGATTGCAAACTCATCTCCACCTATTCTTGCTAGAGGAATAGGCGGTGACAGACATGTCCTAAAACGTTTAGCAACTTCTTTTAAAACCCTGTCACCAATCGAATGACCCAGTGTATCATTAATAGTCTTAAAACGATTTAAATCTATATACAAGAGGCCAAACTTATCCTTTGTTTTTTGTGCACGCTTAATGGATCTATCTAATTCTTGTTGAAAGAATATACGATTTCCAATCTCCGTCACCGTATCATGGAATGCAAGATAATTTATCTCTTCCTGTTGTTGTTTCATCCTCGTTATGTCTTTTACCATTACATAGCTCCCAAAGGGTTGTCCTTCTATCATAATAGGAACTATAGTGACATACCAAAAAAGTATATCCTTCTCATTGTTATTTTTCACACGTAACTGTAACGAAGATGAACTACATCGTTTCCCTTTCTTTATAGCCGATTCCAATTCAGATTTATCTTCATCAAAAAAAATAGAGAAGCACTCTTTTCCTATTAATGCAGCACTGTCTTTCCCTAATAATATACTTCCAGACTGGTTTATATTTAAAATGGTACCATTTGAATCAATCGTTAAAATAGGATCTGGGTGGTACTCATATAAGGACTTAAACCTCTCTTGATTTTTCACCAAATCATTAGATTTTTTTATTAAATCCGCTGTTCTTTGAGATACTTTTTGCTCTAATTGATTATTAAACACTTTTAATGTTTCGGTTAAATCTTTGTTTTGCATTCGTACAATTGTATGACGAATCAGTACAAATACAAAGGCAATACAATTGCCCGTAATCAGTGTAGCTGAAGAAGTTTGCTCTTTTAAAGTAAAACCAATTAAGATTGCAACTGCAAGATAAGGAAATATGACAAGAAGTTTCTTTCCAAATGTCGGATTAATAATAAAATAATTTCTTCTAGAAGATGCATTCCTTGGGATAGTAGCGGCAATGGCAATAAATAATAGAAAAACTCTATACAAACACCTTAATAATATGAGTGAACGATGTGATAAATCATCTTGTAAATAGAAATATAAATAGTCCGTAATAGACAATCCAGTTAATACTAAGATGAAAATAAATAATTTACTTTTCGCATTAAAAATTGCTGGTCGAAAGATAAGGCTAACTCCTAGTAAAAGAAGCAATAGATCTATAATCGGGAAAATAAATGAAAGAAAAACATCTCCAATTGATAAGAATAAAATATTTGCAGAAGGTTTATTAAATAGGTACCACTCTAAGGTGAAAATAGCAGTAACAACAATACATAAATCACAAATTAAATACGCTTTCTCCCATTTGTTACATTCCATCATGATTTTATAAAAGAACGCAAAGAGAAAGAAGAATAAGAAAAACAACAAAAATACATCAGAGATATTAAAATTTTGTATTGGTAATTCTACATTAAATACTTGAAAAGCAGATATAAAATTCCCTATCAAGAAACACCCTATTGCAATAGTAATACTAGCCCAAAACACTCCTAACTTAACTTTTCTGGATACTATAGAATAGAGTAATGAAATAAGTACAATAGTTTCAACAACTAAAGATGAGAATCGTATATTAAAATCTGATACAAAATACTGATTCGGAAAAACAAATAAAAATATAAAGCAAAAGCTTAAATAAGCTATTAGAGCCAATATCAATACATAAAAATGCACATGTGAATGTTTACGCAATATATTCACCTTCTTAAGTCTTTCATCATTTTTTATTAAATTTGTTTCTAATTATTATTTCTATTATGTCCATTTCAAAAGATTTCTTTCAAAATAACTTATTGTTAGTCGAACTATTCATCTTTTTTTGTCCATAACTTTTTATAGACTCATGAAGTTCGTAACCTCTTGGTGCTTCTACTTCCACTAAGGTATAGTTACCTATTGGCAAATCTTTTGATATCGCTTCTCCTTTTTCATCTGTTACTAACTCCCCAACTACTTTTTTATTTGAATCTTCAATATGAAATTTTGCTCCTGCTAGCTGTTTATTTTTATCGCTCGTATCTACTTTCACTAACTTTATTTTCCCCATCGGATCTGGTAATTTCTTATTTGCTATTTTAATTTCTACTACTACATCTTTTTCTATTTTTACAGCTATTTTATCTTTTAATAATTCGTAACCTTTTGGTGCTTCTACTTCCACTAAGGTATAGTTACCTATTGGCAAATCTTTTGATATCGCTTCTCCTTTTTCATCTGTTACTAACTCCCCAACTACTTTTTTATTTGAATCTTCAATATGAAACCTTGCTCCGAGCAATTTTTCATTATCATTATTACTATCAACTTTTTTTATTTTTACTTTTCCTGTACTAGGCTTGTTCCATTGTTGCCAGTTAAATTTGAAATTGTGAAATTCAAATCCACCAGTTTGTAGTATCGTACTGACAAATGCTTGTCCATTAATTGAGCCGCCTTTTGTTTCTAATACAGCATTTGGAGCAAACACACTCCCAACAACACCATATCCCTCTGTTGTGATTTTTTTCGCATTAGGAAAAACCCAAATCACTTTCCCGTATAGCTCAGTAAACGGTGAATTAGGAGAATAGGGTTGAGATGTAGGAACTATATCCGTAGCCCTTCCAATATTGTTCGTGTCATATAGAATGGATCCATTTTTAAATGTAACTTCTATTGCATCCGAATACATAACAATAAAATCTTTACCCTTAGCATTGGGTAAAAATACATCTCTTATATCTAAATTGATTTTCCCGGTCAATTCTGATGAAACATAAATATTAGGATTGTTTATATCTTTTCCAATACCATAACTCATATTTGGAATGGGGATATTCGTTTTATATTGACCTGCATTTTTACCGACTTGCTTGACTATGTTGCGAAATTCATTAAATTTCGCGTCAATTTCTAGTTTTTCTTTATAAACGATACGATCATAAGAAGATTGTATAATACGATCTGGATCACTCTCTTTTGTCATTACGACTATTCCGTTTTGAATGATAAAAGATTCCTCTCTTGATTTTTTGAATTTTCCAGACAATAACAAGGATGGATATCCCTCATCACTCCATTTTTCACCTACTATATTAGATGTTCCTGCTGCAGCACCTACAATCGTATAACCTGATGCATCCATATCACCTTGAACTGCGATTGCTCCTTCAATATCGCCACCTACTGCTTTATGGTTACCAAAGACAACAGCATTATAACGCGATATATCACCTAGACCTTCTAAATTTATCGTGGATCCATATGCTTCTTTTGGTACATAGACGACAAAACTTACACATAACATTAACAAAACCATAAAATGAATACTTACCAGTTTTAATAGTAGCCTCAATTCCTTTGTTCCCACCTTTACCGTATTTTTTCTACAGTCGAATAAAGTGCACTTTTATTAGTGATTCTTCCCTATATACCTTTTTTGCTTTTCCCTAAATTTTTGGATACACTATTCATTAATGCGGGATAAATACATTCTATCTAATTATTTTTTTCTTATAAATTACGACCAGAAGCATACATAACAATAGGATTGGAACTATTACCGCCCACTTATTAAACATAGATACCTCTGTACTCATTCCTTGTTTTTCTTCCTGGTCGAACTCTACACGCTCACCCCGAACTAGCAATCTATTGGTGTTTACTCCATAAGGCGTGCACGTAATTAATGTTGTATAATCTTTATTTTCTACAATTTGTAGATCGTCCGTTTCGTGTGGTAAAACTATTTTAATTTGATCTACTTTATAGGCAAGAACTTTGTCTAAAGAGTGAATATAAAAACGGTCTCCTTCACTCAACTTATCTAAATCTGTAAATAATTTTGCTGATGGTAAACCACGATGCCCTGTTAAAATAGTGTGCGTATTTTCTCCACCTACCGGGAGCGAAGAATAATCTAAATGACCTACCCCGCGACTTAATACTTCCTCAGAGGTCCCTTGATAGATTGGTAGTTTTATATTAATTTTCGATATTTCAATATACCCCATTACATCACCTAAATTTAAGGCATCGGCATACGCTTGATGATTACTTTTTTCTTCAGAAAATGGATCTGCAAATGTTTTCACGGAAGTTTGAACTTGTTTATTATATTCGGCTGCTTCTTTTTCTCTTCGTTCGAGTTCTTTCTTTTGTAGTGCTTTGATCTTCTTATCGTAAGAGCTAACCTCAGAATAATGTGCACGAGTCGCCAACCAATTACTAATAGTAGGATATAAAAAAATACCTAATCCAAATAAAAAAATACCACCTAAAACAAGATTTCGTTTCATATTTCCACCTCTGCATATACTAAAATATCGAAAAGAGGGAAGCATTTTGCTTCTCCCCTTTTCAAATCACATGGTTACATGTTCCTAAAACCTTAATTATTAGCAAACTTTTTTCTAAAGAAAACAAATGCTGCTGTAACCATTAACACAAGACCTATTACAGTAAAAAGAGTCGTTCCTATACCACCCGTTACTGGAAGCATCCATCCACTTTTATTATTTTCTATCGTTAATTTAACCGTTTGATTATTTTCGCTAATTTTTACATCAATCGGGTCTTTTAATAATTGATAAGAAGCTGTTGTACCATCTTCTTTTGTATATGTTGGTGCTTTCGTTTCAAAAATTTGATAGTCTCCATACGGAATGTTAGTCCATTTAATAACACCATTTTCATCTGATACACCAGTGACTTCTTTTCCTGCTACAACAACTATTTTCCCATTTTTATCTTTAAGTACAAACTCTGCACCTTTTAATTTCTTTTTATTAGCACCATCAATTTTTGTTAACTCAATTATTCCAGTTGTCGGAACAACAACTACAGGTTTAGATTCCTTTTCTCCAATTACATCATTTTTATTTATAAAATCAATTTTTGCTATATTTAAAATTTCCGAACCAGATGGTACGCCTTCTTTTACTTGTGATTTAATTTGCAAATGGAATTCTTTTTTACCATCTAATTGTGTGAAATCTTTTACTGTAGCTGTAATTTTTTGCCCTTCTACAGCTACCTCAACAATGCTTGCATTTACTTCCGCTCCATCAATTTTAACGATTGGTTTTCCTTGAATCACTAAACGATTGTCCAAAGTATCTGTTACTACATATTTTCTGTATTCTTTAATGTCTTCTGGGATTATTGTTTTAATATCATAATTGTAATTAGTTAACGGATTAATTGGTAGCGCTTCTAAATGTCCGTTAATCTTTTTATCAATAGTGGGTTCTTCATAGTTTTTCACTTCTACTTTAACTACTGTACCAGAAGTAATTGTTCCATCTTCGTTAATAGTTCCGGAGTTCTTTATAAAAAACTCGCGTTTAGTCGGATCTATTACATACCCTTTCGGTGCTTTTGTCTCTTGGAAATAGTATTCCCCATACTCTAATCCTTGCACGCGAATATGCCCATTACCATCTGTTACTAACTCTTTTTTCACTTCCGTACCATCTTTTTTAAATAAAGAGAATACTGCACCTGCTAACGCTTTTTCATTTGCACCAGTTTTTATTAAATCAACTGCACCACGTTTAATCTCATTTTTCGGATACATATGAACATCATAGTTTAGCACCTTACCCTCTTTATTCGTTAATGGAATATCCACTGTATACGTATTTGGATTTAGGTTAACATGTGAAGGTCCTGCCACTTCCTTCACTTCATAACGTCCTAGCGGAAGTTCTTTTAATACAGCTTGTCCATTATCATCTGTTACTACTTGAGTTGGAGTTGCTCCCATTACAGGTTTCACATCTTCTTTTACGATTTTCCCATCGTTTGAAATTTTTTCAAACGATGCAACCCTTTTCACTTCAAACGTTACACCTTTTAACGGTTTCGCATTTGTTGGCACCTCTTGATTTGCAAAGCCGTCACCTTCTAGTCCTGGTGCTCCATCTTTTTCTTGTTCATATTTATGAATGGTTAAAGTACCTTTGGATGGTGACGCTGCCTTTACTAATACACTAGACCATGTAGAAAATGTTAAGAAAAACATTAAAAGCACACTAAATATTTTTTTCATTTCTCTTATCCCCCTTTACTACTTCTATCATTTTAAAAATCTCTTAATTACTATTACCTTCTTGAAAGCAATAGTGTGCCAAGTATCAGATCTAAACAAATAACATAAAACATAGCCGTCCAACAATCCATTGTTTACAATCACTTATTTACTCTTCTTCTTTTCTATTATTACGTTGTCTCTCCGTATGATAAATGTAGTTCTCTCCCATAAATTACACTTATATCCCTACTTCAAAAATCGTTACATATTAACTTTCATCGCTAAATTTCATTAAATACTTTGCGTCAATCCATTAATCTCTCCCTTCCTATCCCTATTTAAAATTCAATCTAAATCATTTTTTAATACATATAAGCAATAACAAGCAAATAAGTGTGACGAGTCATATTTTACGTTACTCTTTAAAACTATTACCTGTATATTCAAATAATATGTGCTATTCATGTTAAATTATGGTATTATTCTTAGAAGTTTATAATTTTTATAGATAAAGTTTTTCCGTTTCTACTTTTGAAAAAAGGAATATGTAATCATTCAACTATTACGCACAACTGTAAGGAGGAAGAATATGACTAAAAAGCTCAGTCTAGTCGAGATAGAGTATATTTGTAATATGTTTTTCCAATCTTTTGAAATTCCAGTTTGTTTTTTAGATTGTAACAAAAATATTCTTATAGAGTTTACATCAAAAAATGATTCACATTCGTGGTATGCACCAAACATAGAGCAGTTACATGTGCTTTTACAGAAAAATGATTCATATAATTTCCCAATCTTCAGAACTCACCATCATTTAGGGCACTTTATTTTAATTCACATAAAAAGTGATTACATGGTGAACGGTACTGTTATTATTGGGCCCTTAACACATGTAAATTTTTCTACAAGTAAAACGGATAGTGACCTTAATTTTATTGCTAATTATAAAAAAACAATTAACCATTATTTTTCATTGTCAATCAAAGATCAAAATTTCTTTGTAAATATAGCAATATTATTCTATAACATTCTCTATAAAAAAAATTCAGATGTAAGTACCTTTTCAAATAACAGTGACTCATTTCATATAAGTCATAGCAGAATCTTAAGCGAAGATATATATTTTTCAATGCAAAAAGACGAATCTATTTGTCATAACTTGTATATAGAGCAACAACTACTTGGAGCTATAGAAAACGGGGATAAAGAAACCGTACTCAAATATTATTACGAGTTCCAACAAGAGACTCTTTCATCTTTTTCTTCATTTCATCAATTAAGACGTCATAAAAACATTTGTATTTCATCCATCACACTTGCTACTAGATATGCTATAAAAGGAGGGCTTCCTTCCGGGATTGCTTACAAGATTTACGATCTATATATTCAAAAGACAGAAGATTTAAAAGACACAGAATCTATTTGGGATTTATTAAGAAATGTTTTCTGTGCTTTTGCAGACCGTGTAAAAGTACAAAAAGTACAGCAACATTCAAAGACTATTTCTATTTGTAAAAACTACATTTTCAAAAATATTTACAATCAAATATCTGTTAAACAAATTGCTAAATTTGCAAATGTGAATTCAGATTATTTATCTATATTATTCAAAAAAGAAGTCGGTATATCATTAATTGAGTACATTCAACGTGAACGAATTGAAGAAGCGAAGAAATTATTAACTTTCACAACCTATCCCTTATCAGACATATGTGCTTCGCTTAATTTTAGTGATCAAAGCTATTTCACTAAAATTTTTAAAAAATTCACCAACGAAACACCTGGTAAATACCGACAATCTCATGTTGTCATTTAGAGTGAATCTTCCATTAAAACAAAGTGTTTTCAGTAACTTATCAATGAAAGATTTGAATTACTCCCACATTCATGACCTTTTGAGTTTAGGCTATTTATAAATCAAAAAACACGTTACTATTCTTTTATTTGATTGAGAATAGTAACGTGTTTTTATAGGTCATGTAATTTCGCAAACAGAAAAGCAGCCAAATACACCACTTAACTACTAAAATCTTATTAAGTAAAAAATCCATCAAATAATTATTGTGCGAGAATAAACCTAAACTTTTTTCGGTTAGTGACATTCATTCATCGGTACCCATCACATAATTTACGCCTAAGGCAGACTTCCTTATTGCGTTTTAATTATTTTCTACTTTATTTCTTTTGGATAATGAACTCTTTTCATCCAACAAATAATCCCTACTATTATTTTTGTATCTTTCTAAATTTGCGAACGAAGGTGAGTACTGTACCCTTTATTTTAAAGCTACATTTTCTGACAATGTTATCTGCAAATGATACAAGTTTGTTCTTATAAAGTGGAGTTTTATATTCTTTTAAGAAAAACTTAAGAATCCTCCTCGATATTTGTTAAGAAATAAAATTTATACTGAAATCTACTTCACACCAAATCAAATGATCGAGGAGATAAAGATGCAATTTATTACATTTTTAAGTGAATTTATAAAACACCCAAAAAACACAGGTGCAATTGCACCAAGCTCTAATATATTAGCAAAAGCAATGGTAGATGCAATCGATTTTGAAGTGGCAAAATGTATTGTAGAATTAGGGCCCGGAACAGGATCTTTTACGAAAGAGATTATGAAGAGGAAAAAGAAAAGAACAACATTTATTCTAATTGAAATTAATGAAGTATTTTTCAAAAAGTTACAGAAGCAATATGAGGATGATGCAAGTGTCGTAGTCATACATGGGTCAGCTGAAAATATTCAAAGGTATGTGGAAGAGTTACAAATAAAAGGTGTGGATTATGTATTATCAGGATTACCTTTCACTTCCTTGCCAAAAGAAGAATCATCACGTATTTTAAATAACGTAATGGAGTCGTTACGTGAGAATGGTAGGTTTATTACCTTTCAATATTCACTTGTCAAAAAAGGATTTATTGAAGACTTTTTTCCAGATATCCAATTAAAAAAAGTTTGGTTTAACTTCCCACCAGCCTATGTCTTTAGCTGTAAAAAATCGGTGAGGGGAGCATATGCATAATGGAATTACATGAATTATTGTCTTATATTGAGCAGTATGGTTATACCGCTTTATTCTTCTGTTTATGGCTCGGCATTGTTGGTATGCCAATTCCAGATGAAATGATTGTTATGAGCGGTGGTTTTGTATCATCAGTGGGTATATTAAGTGTAATTCCAGCCTTTTTGTTAACTTATTTAGGAGTTGTCTCTGGACTTTCTTTAGGTTATCTATTGGGCAAAGTATTCGGTACCAAGGTACTTGATAAATTAATGAAAAAGAAAAAGGCAAAGTATTTGCTACAATCACAAAAAATGATTGATAAATACGGACATTATGCATTAGTAACCAGCTACTTTATACCTGTCGTTAGACACATTATCCCTTACTTAGTAGGCATGAACAACATGTCCTATAGAAAATATGCTCTATATTCATATACCACGGGGTTTGTGTGGACACTTGTTTATTTTTTACTTGGTTCCTTATTTGGAAATCATATAGACACAATTGTAAAAATCACAACAGAATACGGTATTTATTTTGGTGGTATTGTCCTTATCGTTGCTTGTATTTGGTATGTATATATACAAAAACGAAGTACTACGGTAAGTAAATAGAGAAAAGCATAAGTTTTGGAAATTACATCGGAGGAGATTTTATGAGTAAAGAAACAATAATGGTAGTGGATGATGAGAAGGAGATTCGAGAACTCATCGCCATCTATTTAAAAAATGAGGGCTATAGGGTCTTGCAAGCTGAAAATGGAGAAGAAGGGTTAGAACTACTAAAGAAAAACGAGGTGCACTTAATTGTCCTTGATATTATGATGCCCAAAATTGATGGTATCCACATGTGTATGAAGGTGCGAGAAATAGCAGAAATGCCTATTATTATGTTATCTGCAAAAACGCAAGATATGGATAAAATTTTAGGGCTAACAACGGGTGCAGATGACTATGTTACAAAGCCTTTTAATCCATTAGAACTCATTGCTCGAATTAAGTCACAGCTTAGAAGATACATGAAAATGAATGGTGGAATAAGCTTGCAGAATGAAAACGAAGTTGAAATTGGAGATATGAAAATCAATGTAATGACACATAAAGTAACTATCGCCGATCAAGAGGTAAAATTAACTCCGAGGGAGTTTGCTATTTTAGAATTACTTGCTCGCAATCAAGGGATGGTAATGAGTGCAGAGCAAATTTATGAAAGAGTGTGGAAAGAGGAGGCTTTTCAATCTGATAATACCGTGATGGTACATATTCGGAAAATACGCGAAAAAATTGAAGAAAACCCGAGAAAACCTCGTTACGTTAAAACTGTTTGGGGAGTAGGATATAAAATTGAAAAAGATATTTAAATTATTTCATCCTTTTAATAATAAAATTCAAAGGGTGTTTAAAAAATTGCAATATTATATTTTAAAAAGTATTAGAATACAGCTTATTACAACCTTTTTTCTCTGTGCATTACTAGGGTTTGTTGTATCAAGGGCCGTAGCTCCACTTGCTGAAGGAGCAAATTCAACAGCTTATGTTGACTACAGTACGGGTATGCAGAATATTAACCTTCAAGCAAAGCAAATTGCAGAAAAAGCAATAAGTGAGAATAAAATAACTAGCCTGCAAGAAATAATTAATACTAAGGCCGAAGAGGATACAACGGCTTTAAAAGTATTGATTACAGATGAAACTGGAAAGGTTTTATATAAAACGAAGCAAGCGCAAGAAGTAGAAATTAATTTGCATAATACAATTAGTAATGTAATGAATTTTGCAGTAAATCAAGTTGAATTTAATAAAGATGCTTCAAGTACAGAGGAAATACGTAAAGAGTTCCTCACCTTCTATCCAATTACGGTTGAAGATAAAAATTTATATATGTTTGTAAGTGGGATCCCAAAAGGATCTATTACTTATGATATAAAAGAGGGAGTTTTCCCAACACTTTTGGGAGTTATTGTATTTATTTTTTCTTTCTTTTATATTACTAAGAAAAAAATGAAAGAGATTGAAGTGATGGTACAAGGCGTAAATGAAATTGCAAAAGGAAACTTAGCATATCGAATTGAAGAGAAGGGACAAGACGAGATGGCTTTGTTAACAAAAAATATTAATCAAATGGCCGAAGGACTTATGGTGAATATAGAAAAAGAGAGGGAAATTGAACGACAAAAAAATGAATTGATTACAAATGTCTCGCATGATTTACGCACACCGCTTACTTCCATAATGGGATATTTGCGTTTATTACAAGATGCAAAGTATGAAAACAGAGAACAATATGATGAGTATATAAAAATTGCTTTTTCAAAATCTGAACAACTCAAAAATTTAATAGAAGATTTATTTGAGTATACAAAATTAACGAATGAGAATATTGTACTAGAAAAACAAGAGATATGTATTAATGAAATGTTAGATCAATTAATTGAAGAATTGGTTCCACAAGCTGAAGAACATGGTCTTTCAATTAAGAAAGAGTTTCCAGAAGAACGAATACATGCTGTAGTTGATCCGGAGAAAATTGTTCGTGTATTTGATAATTTATTAATGAATGCAATTAAATACAGTAAGGATGAAGGGGAAATTAAGGTTTCTCTACAACGACAAAAAGAAACCATTCAAATTTCTGTGAAAAATCCAAGTGAAGAATTTACAAAAAAAGAGCTGGAACATTTATTTGAACGCTTTTATAAAAAGGATCAGTCAAGAAGTAGAGTTTCGGAGGGGTCTGGCCTTGGACTAGCAATTGCTAAAAGCATTGTTGATATGCAAGGTGGAGATATTCGAGCTGAATATGAAAATGGGCTGGTACAATTTATTATTACGTTACCTATTGCTGCAGAATAATATCATTTTTCTATTATTTTTCAAGGAGACCGGAACATATTAAGTATGTAATAGTATTACAAAAAGAACCCTTATAAGAAGGGTTCTTTTTTTTGCAATGTGAAATTTTTTGTTAAGAAAAACTTAAGAAGCTACCTCACTTTTTGTTAAGAAACGCTCTTTATACTTAGAAATGTGTTAGAGAGTATATCCATTCTAAAAGAATAGATGATATCAAAATAAATTATATAAGAAAAGAAAGGTGGAAAAGAAAATGAAAAAAGCATTGCTTGCAGTTTCAGGATTAATTGTTGTAGGAGGTGGATTATTAACTTATGTAGGAGGAGATACAATAGATAGATTTAATCCACTAGTGGAAGAAAAAGATGTATACGTTCTTACAGAAGGTGAAGCGAAACCTGATCCTGAACACGATGGTAAAAGTTATTATTATGCCTTAGACGGGGTTGATGAATTAGGAGATGTAAATACCATCAAAGTAGGGATGCCTGGTAAGGATGAGTATGTAAATTCTTATTTAAAAGTACATGTAAAAGGAAAATATGTTTATAAATTTGAGAAAGTACAGGAAGAAAATGTTCCTGAAAAAGCAAAAGAAAGATTGAAAAATAAATACTAGATATTTCAAGTGAAAAGAAAAGGTAGGAGAATATGATGAGCAACTCAGTTGTAAACGTAAAAAATGTTCAAAAAGTGTACGGTAAAAAAGGTGAAAATCAGTCACACGCTTTACGAGATGTATCGTTCTCGATTCAAGAAGGTGAATTTGTTGGGATCATGGGACCATCCGGATCAGGAAAAACAACATTATTAAATGTAATTTCAACATTAGATGCAGCAACTGGAGGCATTGTTGAGATTGCTGGTATCGATATCACAAAAATGAAACAAGGAGAACTTTCAGATTTCCGTTCTCAAAAATTAGGTTTTATCTTTCAAGATTTTAACTTGCTCGAAAATCTATCAATTTATGAAAATATTGCGTTACCACTTTCATTACAAGGCATTTCTTCTAAAAAGATTGGACCGAAAGTAGAAAAGGTAGCGGATATGTTAGGGATTTCAGAAATTCTTCAAAAATATCCATCTGAGGTATCTGGTGGACAAAAACAACGTTCAGCAGCGGCTCGTGCACTTGTACATGAACCAGCAATTATTTTAGGAGATGAACCAACAGGAGCGCTTGATTCTAAAAACGCAACAAGTTTATTAGATGCAATGAAAAACTTAAATGAAAAACAAGGTGTATCTATTATGATGGTCACGCACGATCCATATAGCGCAAGTTACTGTCAGCGTATTTTATTCATTCAAGACGGTGAGCTATATAAGGAAATTCATCGTAGTGGTACGCGCGAATCGTTTTATAAAGAAATTTTAGATGTGCTTGCAGACTTAGGTACACAAAAAGGATAAGAAAGGAGGTTTAGCATGTTATTTAAGCTTTCTATGTCAGGACTAAAGAGTAAGATGAAAGATTATACCGTGTTACTTATTGGTCTTGTTATGTCAATTTCAATTTTTTACATGTTTCAAACATTGGCTTTAAATAAAGCATTTGTTGAAGCGAATACTACTATTCGGTCAATCGGCCCTGTTTTTCAAGCTGGCTCAGTTCTATTAGCAATCATTACATTCTTCTATGTTCTATATGCAAATTCTTTTTTAATGTCTCTTCGCCAAAAAGAATTTGGAATGTATATGATGTTAGGGGCAAAAAAGCATAAAGTCACAACCCTTATGTTTCTGGAAACAATTGTGATTGGAGCAGTGTCCTTAGTAATTGGACTTACAGTAGGGGTAGGATTATCTCAAGGAGTAGGTAAACTCCTTATGAAGCAATTGGACTTCACCGCAGATGGTTATCAATCGTTTTATATACCATCGATGTTAGTTACTTGTATGTTTTTCTTGGTGATATTTATACTATCTGCCATTATGAATAGTGTGAAATTATCACGAATTTCTGTTCTGCAACTTGTACATGCAGACGCTTCAGCAGAACGCACAATAAGCAATGGAAAGCGGACTTGGGTAATTTCATTCTTAGCTATTCTTTTATTAGCAATTGGCTATGCTTCCATGATGAATATGAATAAATTAAAAGAGCAGGGTCCTTTCATTGCAATGTTAACAACTACAGCAGGAACATATATGTTATTTGCTTCTGTTCTTCCGATTATTATTAAGAAGTTGAAAAGCAATAAAAATTATAGTGAAAAAGGCCTTAATGCTTTTACATTTGCCCAATTAAACTTCCGTATTAATAGTTTAACAAGGGTACTTGCTACAGTAGCAATGTTGGTAGCACTTGGTGCCGGAGCAATTTCAGGGGGGATGGCTTTCAAAAATGACGTAATGAAATCTACTGATAACCTTGAGATATATGATGTAGTCATTCATAATCCAACAGCAGAAGAAAAGAACATTTTAGATGGTATTACATTTAAAGAAAAGAATGAATATCGTTATAAAGTAGATGAGAAATATATATATAATCTAAAAGAAGATTTAGAGAAAAACCGTCCACTTGTTCAAGTTGAAACAGAAAAAAAGGGTAAATATAAAGAAAAACGTGTTTCTGAGAATCTTCCTGTAGGAGCAATTTCAGTTTACGGTATAGAAAATAAGGAGAATATAAGTGTCATTCCAGATGAGTGGAATCAAGCCTTAAATCGCATTCATCCAGGTTATTTAGGTAATAATGACAAAATAGATAAAATAGTAGATCAAAAAACGTACGATCAAATACAAGCAAAAGAGAATGTAGCGTTAATTGGGAAAACGGATGATTTTGTATCATATTTAGACAAGTGGAAAAAAATTGATGAATTACAGTTAATTAAATATAAAAATGTTACAGCTGAGGACATTTTCAGTAAATATCAAATATATAATGGGCTATTTGCTAGTGCGAGTGGAACAGTATTTATGGGATTCTTCTTAGGTATTGCTTTCCTTGCGATGATGGCAAGTTGTTTAATGTTTAAGATCCTTTCCGGTGCTTCAAAAGACATTGTACGCTATGAAATGCTACGTAAAATTGGTGTCCGTCATGAATTATTAACAAAGTCTATCTATAAAGAGCTATTCTTTGTATTCTTATTCCCAGCTATAGTAGGAATTGTACATGTTCTACTAGGTATGAATATATTTGGATTTATATTAATCGATCCATACTTCCGTATTTGGTTACCAATTCTAATTTTTGTGGTTATTTATTCAATTTACTATTTCGTAACAGTTCAATTATATAAAGGAATTGTATTACCGAAAGAAAGGTAATACAAATAGAATGTCTAGCTATGAATAAGTAATTACTTCCTTATAGTTATTATAATGAGTAATTATTCACCTTATATAATAATTACTTACTATATTATTAACATGGTTATCTTACAAAAATGTAATTCTTTTTTAATTGACACTCGTATATATAAGTAACTATACTGGTTACATAAGCTTGGTAAATATATTAAATATTCCCTTACTACAAGTGTATGTCTGTGAATTCTTTTCGAAATAATAGTTTTAATCAACAATATATTATTTATCCGTAATATAGTGATAATATCAACCCAATCTATTAAACTAGGTCATATTACTTATGAGTTTAACTATAAATGATAGATTTACCAAGCTGTAATAATTTTTAGGAGTGTTACATTTTGAAATACAAATTAATTGCTACAGGAATTCTTGCTGGAAGTCTACTATCCTACTCATCTAGTGCATTTGCAAATACTCATAAATTTCCAGATGTCCCAAATTGGGCAAGCCCTTCTGTAAATTACCTAGTTGAAAAAGGCGCATTACACGGAAAACCCGATGGTACTTTTGCTCCTGCTGAAACAATTGACCGCGGTTCAGCTGCCAAAATAATGGCTATAATGCTTGGATTAGAAATTAATAAGAATGCTAAACCATCTTTCCGAGATGCTCAAAACCATTGGGCAGCACCTTACATTGCAGCTGTTGAAAAAGCAGGTGTTATTAAAGGAGATGGAAATGGTAACTTCCTTCCAACAGGTTTGATTAATCGTGCATCCATGGCTTCAATGGTGGCAAATGCTTATAAATTAGAAAGTAAAGTTACTAAAAATAGTGTAACTACATTTGAGGATTTAAAAGGGCATTGGGGAGAAAGATATGCCAATATTTTAATACAAACAGAAATTTCTAAGGGCACTGAAGATGGAGAAAACTGGTCCCCTAATAGACCAATTACCCGTGCAGAGGCTGCACAATTTATTGCAAAGTCTGATCAAATCGACCACCAAACAAAGAAAGAAGAAAATGCTGTAGTTGGTGTAATAAATGATGCAGATTCTTATTATGTGACTGTTGCATATAAAAATGCTAATGGAAATAATCAAGAAGTTACTATAGACTTCCCGAATGGTAGTAACTCTAATTTTAAAAACGGAGACAAAGTTAAAGTTGCTAACAAAGATCAATGGAAACATCAAAAAATCTATGGACAAACTGTATTTTACACTGATGTAAGTTCTATTTCTAAAATAAACGAAGAATCTAACAAACAACAAGAAAACCATGTAATGAGTAAAGATAAAGAACAAAAACTCTTAGCACAACTAAAAAAACGTTCTGGTACAGTGACAAAAAAATCCGAAGATAGCTTAGAAATTTCAAGTGAAAATCAAACCATTCTTGCCCATGTTAATCCAAAAGTATTACCAAACATTCAGATAGGCGATACAGTAAATGTTTATGCTCAAGCATTTGAAATGGCCCCTATTCTTCTAATGGACTTACCTTTCGATGCAAGAAACGCGATTATTCAAAAAGGAAATGAACAAAATATTTTAGAGAATCAATACAAAAAAATCAAAGGAAATGTTACAGGGAAATCTGATAATTCAATCTTAGTTTCAAGTAACAACATAACTTATGAAGTTGAAACTTCAACCGAAGTATTACAAGATATTATAATCGGTGATACGGTGAACGTTTATGCTGCATCTTTTGAGTTTAGCCCTATTTTACTTGCTGGTGTTCCTGCGAAGGCTATTTCTCCTATTGTTGAAAAAACAAACTAATGTTCAACATTCTATAAATTTGTTAACTTCATCCGAAAAGAACTCCTAAGTAACATAGGAGTTCTTTTTATGAAGTTATATATTTTCTATCGTACTCGTAATACCTAGTATATTAATCGTGATTTACTCCCTGTCCAATAGTAACATCCTAGTTTTATTTCTATAAATTTTTATCAATAGACAGAGCTTAATTTCCCCTTCTTTCTTTTAACTACCCCACTCTCACTTCTAAATAAAGTGAACGCGTGTAATTCATCTGTTTTAAAAAAATCAAATTTTATTGCTCAAGGCACCTTCGAACTTTAGACGGAACAAAAAAGAAGAGGGATTTCCTCCCTCTTCACCAATAAAATCAAACATATTTACAATTAAGGAAGGGTATACATTCATCAGGGGATGAATGTAATAATAATATTTCACCTAGTGAATTATAACACAAATTCACTTCCATCAATAGATATATTTAACATTTATGGAATATTTGTGACAGATCGGTTAAATATCTTAATATTAAAAGGCTTTATATGCATAGAACTTGAAAATGGCTAGTGTAGGATAAAATATAAGGGGGATATATATTATGTTTACAAAAAAACAAAAATTAGTAACAACCGTAACAGCTTTAACATTAGGATGTGGATTTACTTTCGGATTAACACCGGCATTTGCAGATTCTAATAAGGCGTCTGTAAGCACTGCACCTATTTATTCTATTCATAAACAAGAACAAGATCCTTTTACCGGATATGTCATTTCAGTAGAAAACAATTATTTAGTGGTTGCTTCTACATCTACAAAAGATGAAGCTCTCGCTTACCAAAGTGATTGGTGGGAGTTAGTAAATCAAAATAAGATTTTAAGGGTTCCTATTTCAGATGGTGAAAATTACACTATAGGTGAACAGTTAAATGTTTATGCTGCTGCATGGACCAAATCTTTACCACCAATTGCTGTAATGCCTAAAATTGAAAAAGTAATTCAATAGATTATGCAAAAATAACAGGGCATCATTCTAATTAAAATGATGCCCTATTATTTAGTAAAAAACCTAATACGTAATATTTATATTCTGTTACGTTGCTCTCTGATTCCATCATATATTAACCTAATACCTATCATTCTGCAACTGACGCAAGATCCTACATCTCACATTACTGTAAAGATATTACTCGCCATCTTTCATCTCTAAAATAGTAGTATCGTTTACAATCCCATGATATACCCTTTAAGAGCATTAAGAAATACCTTATTTCATAACCCTATCTTTTACAACCTTACTGCTATCGCAAACCAATTTAATTCTTCAATTCTATTTTCACAGATTCATATATTCTTCTAAAGTCAATTTTTCCTTATATATAATTTCAGCAATATCTCCTACATAGCGAATATGCCACGGTTCATAAGCGTATCCAGTAATACTCTCTTTACCTTTTGGGTAACGAATGATAAATCCTGCACGATGCGCATTTTCTTTCAGCCATTTTCCTTCTTTCGTATTCGCAAAGACTAGCTCTAGCTCATTATTTGCACTTTTAGAAGAAACATCCATCGTTAATCCTGTTTGATGTTCACTATGTCCAGGCTTTGCCGAGAAGCGATCTGTATGCTCTTGTCCTTTTCTTTTCACGTTGTTTGCATACAGTTTTTTTTGATAATCATAGGAGCGAAACCCTGAAACAGCATTCAACTGGATTCCTTCTTTCCTTGCTAAATCAAATAACCTTTCTAGTGCTTCTGCTGCCTCTTTACGAAGGTAACTCTTTTCTAGCGTTCCACTGAATGAGAATGGTACATTTGGTACAACTAAATCTTCCGGTTTATAGTCTTCAGGCAATCCAGATTCTTTATTAACTACAGCTTGTACACTAGCAAAAGAACTCGCTATGTTATTTGAAGTACCTTTTTTCTCTTTATTTATGGAGTTTTCATGGGTTTCATAGTTTGTTGTTTTTTGTTCTTTACCAATAGATTGATTGGTATAAACGATAAAGATACCAAGTATCACAATCATACAAGTAAAAATCCCTACTAATTTAATTCTCATTATTCATTTCCTTCCTGCCACTCTTAATGTTTCTCGTTCATAATACTACAACCATATCAAATTCATATTAATTTGAAGTGAACTTTTGTTCTTAACATATTTCTTAACAGAAAGACAGTATATCCTCCTATTCGTTTGACACACTAAAGATACTAACACGTAGAAACCAATTCTATTCCTACATATGGAAATTTAATCTAAAAATTTGTATAATAAGATTAGAAGTGTAGCATTCTATTATAGAAAGGTCTTGGTATAATGCTAGGTATTGATGTAAAAAAAACAAAAGAAGAGTTAATAATTTCATGGCAATTGGCGAAGATTACGATTCCATTACGTGATGTAATTGAGGTTACTGAAGATGCTACCTATGCGGGTATTGAAGATACTAGTGCAATCCGTATTGGCACTGCATATGGAACAACGGATCGTATTGTAATCAAAACGGTAAAACAAAATTATGTATTATTTACAACAAATAAAGTTTCAATTTTAAATGCAATAAACGCTTAAAAATGAACATATTAACGGGCTTAAACAAAGTCCAAGTTAAATAAAAAGGTGCGAATCCATAGAATTTGACTTTACACCTTTTTTAAATACTCTAAATGAATGTAAATCCCCTTTAACACTTCAGTAAGATCTTTATCACTTCTATCACACTTCACTACTCTATATCCCATTTCTCTAAGCAAAGTAGAACGCTACCCCATTCTCGGTATTAGTTACACCATACTTCGCGCCATGTAAGTCAAATATGTTTTTTACAATTGAAAAAACAAAGCCCGTACTGCAGCTTGGCAAATTATTCGAGATATACAAGGTTTTTATGCCTGAATACAGCATAAAAAAAGCCTTAGCGACCAAAACAAGACTTTTTATGACCTTACGACCTATCAATCACCAAGAATCAGAACCACCCGACTTCTTGTTCATTATAATCTAGCATACACCCTCAATTTACTATACATTTTTATACTCCCAAAAATTTACATTCCTTTTACGCAACATTCATACTTTTCAATTCTGAAAGTCCCCTTATTCTACCTCTGCCATATAAATCTCCATTCTAATACAGTTTGTACATCGTTATCATTCTACCTTCATCATAATCAAATACACTATATTAGTAATTTTTGCTGTGTCTATTGATAAATATAATAAGACTGCCAAGTACACTTAATGAAAGCACAAAATATAATAATAAATCAGGTAGAAATTCTAAAGAAATTATTTCTACTGATTGAAAAATAAAAATGGCAATGATACCTACAGATAAGATATTGTACAACACATTATTTGTTTTATATTGAATTTCTCTCCCTCTTTCGTCTTTTGCTTCATCACTGGACTGAAATTGTATTACGTACATCTGACTAATGAATATTACAACTAAAAATAAAATTTTTAACCACAACATATGACTCACTCCTCCTGATAATCAAACACGTCAGTTATCGGCTTTTCAAATACATTTGCGATTTTAAAGGCAAGAATTAGAGAAGGATTATATTTATTCTTTTCAAGAGTAGCGATAGTTTGTCGACTAACACCAACCCTTTTTGCCAATTCTTCTTGAGTCCAACCTTTTTCTGCTCGACAAACTACAATTCTATTATGTAACAATAGGAACACCTCTCAGAAAAATTGTAATTTATTTTTTACAATTCGTAAAGTATTTTTTACAAACCTTTCAACACTTAAAATAAATTTAGATCAAAAGATCATGAGTTATAACCCCAAAAATTCCCCCCTTTATAAAATAAAGCTCTTTACTTTAAAGTATATAAATTTCCCTAACCAAAACTAAGAAAGTATAAAATCATATTTGATTAAGTAAAAGTTTCGTTTGATACATCTGTATACTCTCATTATGATAATTACTTAGCGGAATTATAAACCTACATTTTATGAAAAGTTACGCTTCCTATGATACTTATCAAAAACCTACGCTCCCTCTCATAAGAAGTATTTAATAGAAAACTGTAAAAAAATCAAAAAATACATTAACGAAACTTGTACTACCTTACCTATACTTTTCAAATTTAAAAGTATGGACAACTTATAAATTCAGAATATTCTGTATATTTATGAAAAAAATCGTGATTAAATTTAATTTATCGAATTCCTGTTATTATCAGAATAAGCCTTTACAGAGAAATGGGGGATATTATGACTGTTCAAGAAAAAAGTAATAAACAATTGATGGAATTATTACATGAATGGTATGAAGAAATTCGTTTATATCATGTAGTAGAAGCAAAACAAACATATCTAAAAGTAAAAGAAAGTTTAAAAGGAATAGAAACAGACCAATATGTATTATTCTATTATTCCCTACTGAATTTTAGATATAAAGTTTTGGTAGATGGAATGAGTATTACAAAAGATTCTTTTAATCAAATAGAAAAACTACCTCATATTAAAGAGGAATTTTCATTTTTAGCTTACTATTATTATTTCTTTAAGGCAATCCACTCTACGATTATAGCAAATTATACTGAGGCAAAAGCACACTATGAAAAGGCGGAAGGACTTTTAAAAGATATACCTGACGAAATAGAAAAAGCTGAGTTTGAGTATAGATTTTCAACATACTGTTATCAATCTTATCAACCATTTGAAGCGATTCAACATGCAGTAAAAGCCAAAGAAATATATTTAAATCATGTAGGCTATAAAATTAATATCGCTTTGTGCGACAATGTATATGGACTGGCTTGTATAGATCTAAGAGAATTTGAAAGAGCGGAAGAATGTCTCAATATGGTCATTGATGTTTTTAAGAAGTATGATGAAGAACAATTATTATTACGAGTACGATCCAATTTAGGCTGGTTATATAATATTCAAGATTTATATCCATTAGCGATTAGACAGAGTTCTGAAATTATAAATACCATACCGAACCATTTTAAAGCATTATTTGTCTTAGCAAGAGCATATTATAAGTTAGAAGGCGTTGAAACAGCAAGAGCATATATCGAGCAAGGAATGAAATATTCAAATGAGTCAGGAAATGAAGAATATAAACACCGTTTCGCAGTTTTAAATGAACTAATCACAGAACTGCCTAGAATTAAACTAGAAAAAGTAGTTACTGATGCCATTTCTTATTTTGAAAAAGAGGAAATGTGGGATTGTGTAAAAGAATATGCAGAGATTTTAGCACTACAATTTTACGAGGCAAATAATCATGTTAAAGCGAGCAAGTATTTCTATATTAGCAATCATGCTGATAAGAAACATTTAAGAAAAGGAGCGTTAAAGTAATGAAAAAAATAAAAAAAGTGTTATTCAGTACGATAATAGTAAGTACATTAGCTTGTAGTATGATTAGTTTAAATGTATCACAACAATCTTCATTTAATGGTGGAGATACGCCAGCACCAACAAAACTGAGTGTCTCTGGTGGAGTATCTATTAAATAAAGTAATCCAGTTTTTTTACCTAGAAAAAACAGAAAATTCTAACTATAAATATAAAAACGTTGAATAAAGTGGATAAAATATTGAACCCTCAGTCCGAAACAGATTTGTTTCGGACTATTCACGTTACTATAATTGTGTGTAGGATGACAGTCTAAAAGTAGACAAGTTTTTCTATACATAAATAGAAAACGAGCACCCTATCGCCATGTATGGGGATATATTATTCTATAAGTATTTTTTCTAAAATAAAATTTCTTGGTTGAGCGAAAATAGTTATTTTTAACCGTATACACATTAATTTGTAATCATTACAATTACAGAAATGAAATTTACGAATAACTATATTTATATAATTTTTTTCGGGACATATTTTTATTTAACAGTAAATTATCGAGCTTAATCGACAAAATTTTTCTATTTACGCATTAAAAATTTAATGTTTTAATGAACAACATAACTGGTATGACCAGACAGAAAGGAGAAGGTTACGCTAATAGGAATTATAGTGAAGTTGTAAGTAACATTATGTCGAAAATAATTTTCCGAATAGTAAATTTATTTACAAGAGGTTAAGAATCAAATTTGTAATAAACGTGTTCTAAGTTTCTGCATAACAAAAGTGAAGTTATTCCGCAATAAAAGTATAAGCGATGTACAGTATAATTTCACCTTTTGTTGTCTAGTAAGGAGTTTGCTGACAAAACTGAGAGTTATATTAGGGAATTTTAATTAAACAATGTTATGACAAGATTAACTGTAAGTAGTGGTATATTGATTCTCGCGGTTCCGTAAGTTAAAACGCAATTCTAGGGAAGAATTAATAATTTACTATTCATAGGGTGCTTGATTCAAATATAGTTAACAAATTTTTTATGTTTGAAAAAATAGAGTATCGAAATGAGAGATAAGTAAAATCCTTACATCCTATTAGAAGTAAAAAATAACGATATTACCCTATCTGAAAGATTTCTCCTTCCGAGCCAGTTTACAAAGAGAGAGGTCGTACAAGTTATATGAATTAAGTTATAAAAACAATGGTAAAGGAGTGTACGGAATGAAAACTAAAATAATTACAGGATTATTAGTCACATCCATTGTAACTGGAGGAAATATTCCTATCAATACTCTCGCAACACCAATCGTTCAAGCGGAAACTCAACAGGAAGGCATGGATATTTCCTCTTCATTACGAAAATTAGGTGCGCAATCTAAATTAATCCAAACGTATATTGATCAATCTTTAATGAGTCCTAATGTACAGTTAGAGGAAGTCACAGCTTTAAATACAAATCAATTCCTAATCAAACAAGATATGAAGGAATGGTCATCGGAACTCTATCCACAGTTAATTCTATTAAATTCAAAAAGTAAAGGATTTGTAACAAAATTTAATAGCTATTACCCGACATTAAAATCGTTTGTAGACAATAAAGAAGATAGAGAAGGGTTTTCGGATAGACTTGAAGTACTTCAAGAAATGGCTATGACGAATCAAGAAAATACGCAACGGCAAATCAATGAATTAACAGATCTTAAATTACAACTTGATAAAAAATTAAAAGATTTTGATACCAATGTGGCAACTGCTCAAGGCATACTAAGTACAGATGGAACAGGAAAAATAGATCAGTTAAAAAATGAAATATTAAATACCAAAAAAGCAATTCAAAATGATTTACAGCAAATTGCATTAATACCAGGGGCTTTAAATGAACAGGGATTTGCTATATTCAAAGAAGTTTATAGTCTTTCAAAAGAAATTATTGAACCAGCTGCTCAAGCAGGGGTGGCAGCGTATAACAAAGGAAAAGAAATTAACAACTCTATTCTAGAAGCTGAGAAAAAAGCAGTGCAAGAAGCAACAGAGCAAGGTAAAACTGCTCTAGAGATTGAATCAGCAAAAAAAGCAGCTCGTGAAGCAATTGAGAAAAGCAAACAAGGTGAAATAGCAGCCGCAGCCGCAGCAAAAACACAAGAGTATGACCTGATGAAGGTCATTGATACCGAAAAGATTAAGAAAACATTTGGCGTTTTTGCTGAAGTAAATAAATTAACAGCAGAACAGCGAGCATATTTAGATGATTTAGAGAAACAAAATCAAAAAATATATGATTTAACAACGAAATTATCAATAGCTGATTTACAAAAATCAATGCTTCTTCTTACACAAAATGATTTGCATACGTTTGCAAATCAAGTAGATGTAGAACTTGATCTACTAAAGCGCTATAAAGAAGATTTAAATCTAATAAAAAATAGCATTACAAAATTATCTACTAATGTTGATACAACTAACGAGCAGTCTCAAAAAGATACATTAAGACAATTAAAAAATGTAATAAGTTACCTTGAAGAACAAGTATATAAATTTTGATATTGCGTTTTTTCAGAATTCAAAAAGATTATAAGCATTTAGCGAAAGAAGGAGAATAGTCATGAAAAAATTTCCATTCAAAGTACTAACTTTAGCTACATTAGCAACTGTTATAACTGCTACTACCGGTAACACTATTCATGCATTTGCACAAGAAACGACCGCTCAAGAACAAAAAGTAGGCAATTATGCATTAGGCCCCGAAGGACTGAAGAAAGCATTGGCTGAAACAGGGTCTCATATTCTAGTAATGGATTTATACGCAAAAACAATGATTAAGCAACCAAATGTAAATTTATCTAATATCGATTTAGGGTCAGAGGGCGGAGAGTTGCTCAAAAATATTCACCTTAATCAAGAGCTGTCACGAATCAATGCGAATTACTGGTTAGATACAGCGAAGCCACAGATTCAAAAAACTGCTCGTAATATTGTAAATTACGATGAACAATTTCAAAATTATTACGACACATTAGTAGAAACTGTACAAAAGAAAGATAAGGCAGGTCTAAAAGAGGGTATAAATGATTTAATTACTACAATCAATACAAATTCAAAAGAAGTTACAGATGTGATTAAGATGCTACAAGACTTCAAAGGGAAACTATATCAAAATTCTACAGATTTTAAAAATAATGTTGGTGGTCCGGATGGGAAAGGTGGATTAACTGCAATATTAGCAGGTCAACAGGCAACCATTCCACAACTTCAAGCTGAAATTGAGCAACTTCGTTCCACTCAGAAAAAACATTTTGATGATGTATTAGCATGGTCAATTGGTGGTGGATTGGGAGCAGCTATCTTAGTTATTGCAGCTATTGGAGGAGCGGTAGTTATTGTTGTAACTGGCGGTACAGCAACACCGGCTGTTGTTGGTGGACTCTCGGCTCTTGGCGCAGCTGGTATCGGTCTAGGAACTGCGGCTGGTGTCACAGCATCTAAGCATATGGACTCCTATAATGAAATTTCTAACAAAATCGGAGAATTAAGTATGAAGGCAGATCGTGCTAATCAAGCAGTTCTTTCGCTTACTAACGCGAAAGAAACATTGGCATATTTATACCAGACTGTAGATCAAGCGATATTGTCTCTAACAAATATTCAAAAGCAATGGAATACAATGGGCGCAAATTATACAGATTTATTGGATAATATCGATTCTATGCAAGACCACAAATTCTCTTTAATACCAGATGATTTAAAAGCCGCTAAAGAAAGTTGGAATGATATTCATAAAGATGCAGAATTCATTTCAAAAGATATTGCTTTTAAACAGGAGTAGAACTGAAATTTAAAACCTAAATTGGAGGAAAATGAAATGATAAAAAAAATCCCTTACAAATTACTCGCTGTATCGACGCTATTAACTATTACAACTGCTAATGTAGTTTCACCAGTAACAACTTTTGCAAGTGAAATTGAACAAACGAACAATGGAGATACGGCTCTTTCTGCAAATGAAGCGAGAATGAAAGAGACCTTGCAAAAGGCTGGATTATTTGCAAAATCTATGAATGCCTATTCTTATATGTTAATTAAGAATCCTGATGTGAATTTTGAGGGAATTACCATTAATGGATATGTAGATTTACCTGGTAGAATCGTACAAGATCAAAAGAATGCAAGGGCACATGCCGTTACTTGGGATACGAAAGTAAAAAAACAGCTTTTAGATACATTGAATGGTATTGTTGAATACGATACAACATTTGATAATTATTATGAAACAATGATAGAGGCGATTAATACAGGGGATGGAGAAACTTTAAAAGAAGGGATTACAGATTTACGAGGTGAAATTCAACAAAATCAAAAGTATGCACAACAACTAATAGAAGAATTAACTAAATTAAGAGACTCTATTGGACACGATGTTAGAGCATTTGGAAGTAATAAAGAGCTCTTGCAATCAATTTTAAAAAATCAAGGTGCAGATGTTGATGCCGATCAAAAGCGTCTAGAAGAAGTATTAGGATCAGTAAACTATTATAAACAATTAGAATCTGATGGGTTTAATGTAATGAAGGGCGCTATTTTGGGTCTACCAATAATTGGCGGTATTATAGTGGGAGTAGCAAGGGATAATTTAGGTAAGTTAGAGCCTTTATTAGCAGAATTACGTCAGACCGTTGATTATAAAGTAACCTTAAATCGTGTAGTTGGAGTTGCTTACAGTAATATTAATGAAATGCACAAGGCGCTTGATGATGCTATTAACGCTCTTACTTATATGTCCACGCAGTGGCATGATTTAGATTCTCAATATTCGGGCGTTCTAGGGCATATTGAGAATGCAGCTCAAAAAGCCGATCAAAATAAATTTAAATTCTTAAAACCTAATTTAAATGCAGCGAAAGACAGTTGGAAAACATTACGAACAGATGCTGTTACATTAAAAGAAGGAATAAAGGAATTAAAAGTGGAAACTGTTACTCCACAAAAATAGGGAAATATTAATTCTGTTGTAAAGTGAACTAAAACATAGAAAGTCTATGATTACACTGTTAAACAGAAAAGTAATAATTAATAAATCCTTATATAACAGAAAGGCGGAGTCTCATTAAAGACTTCGCCTTTCAATTATATATAAGTATGATTCAAATAAAAAATAACCTTGTAGTTTAATTGCTTTTTTAAAATTTGCAACAGAATTGGTTAATTTGAAGCAGATTATATACATTTTCTTTACTACTTAATAATTTGAAGGCTGCTAAAGAAAGTTTAAACGATACTGATAAAAGATGTAGAACTCATTTTGAAAGACATCGCGTTTTAATAAGATTAGAACTTGAAACCATACCTTATATAGGAGGAATACGAAATGATGAAAAAAATCCCTAATAAACTACTCGCTGTATCAGCGTTTTTAACTATAACAACTACTTATGCAGTCATACCACTAGAAACTTTTGCAATTGAAATTGAACAAACGAACACTGAAAATATGTCTCTTTCAGCAAATGAAGAACAGATGAAAAAAGCTTTGCAAGATGCTGGTTTATTTGCAAAAGCTATGAATGAATATTCTTATTTGCTAATTAATAATCCAGATGTGAGTTTTGAAGGAATAACTATTAATGGAAATGCAGATTTACCTAGTAAAATTGTACAAGATCAAAAGAATGCAAGAGCACATGCTGTTACATGGAATACACAAGTAAAAAAACAGCTTTTTGATACATTGACAGGCATTATAGAATACGATACAAAATTTGAAAATTATTATGAAACATTAGTAGAGGCGATCAATACTGGAAATGGAGATACTTTAAAAAAGGGGATTACAGATTTACAGGGAGGAATTCAACAAAATCAAAAGTCTGCAAAAGCATTAATAGAAGAATTAATTCAATTAAAAAATGCTATTGGAGAAGATGTTAGAACATTTGGAAGTCATAAAGAGACATTGCAATCGATTTTAAAAAACCAAGGTGCTGATGTGGAGGCTGACCAAAAGCGTCTAGAGGACCTTTTAGGACAAGTAAAATATCAGAAAGACATAGAATCTAAGGGGTTAGACATGGTGAAAATCCCCTTTATTCCAACCTTGATTGCTGGTGGCATAATGATAGGTGATGCAAGAGGTAAGTTAGGTTGGCTAGAACCTGAATTAGCAAAATTGCGTCAGACTGTAGATTATAAAATAACATTGAATCGTGTAGTTGGAGTTGCATTTCATAATATTAGTGATATGCATAGTATGCTTGATAGTGCTATCACTGCTCTTACTTATATGTCTACGCAATGGGAGGATTTAGATTCTCAATATTCGGGTGTACTGGGACATATTGATAAAGCTGATCAAAAAGTTGATCAAAATAAATATAAATTCTTAACCCCTAGCTTGAATGCAGCGAAAAACAGTTGGAAAACATTAAAAACAGATGTTGTCACTTTGCAAGAAGGGATAAAAATTGCAGAGAAAAAAGAACAGGATTTTTTGAATCAGCTTCGTCCATCAAACATTTTCTACTTTTATAAAAAAATTCATAACGCATACACTTTTGAAATAAAGACTGGAACAAATGCGCCAAATGCGTCTTATAAAGTTATGAATTTAACTAAAAACACTGTTCATAATATGTGGAGTGGGGGGGCTAATACTAGCATGTGGGCTGATTGGCTTTCATTCAATCCAAATGATGAATTTGCGGTAGTAGCAGTAGTGGATGGTAAAGAATATGTTGTGTATAAAGACAAAGTACAAAATATAATGAACTGAATCTGAAAGTAACGAAGTAATTGGAGCTGGAGAATAAACTAGACACCAAGTTAATTGAAAAATCTCCTTATATCCTAGAATATTTTGCTCAAGAAAAAGAATTTGTTCAGCGAAAAAGTAAATATTGAACCCAAGGAGTTAGTTGTATTATGTGTATGGTTTTACCGAAAGGTTTCAAGTACATTACTCATACAATTATGTAGTTATCCTGAAGCATCTACAGGTGTTCTTATCGAACTTGAAGAACTACTTAGCTTTCTAAGGGGAGTAATTTTATGCAAAATTAAGTGAACGTTTTTGTACATAGATTAGTTGACATTCATATAGATTTTTTCCATTTTCATAGATAGTTTTGTTTTTTATGTTATTTTTCAAAAATTACTGCTGAAATTTCTATATTCATGACTCAGCATATAATCATTATTCCATGAAATGACATACCACGTCCCTTAAAGTTTCAGACATATTACGATAACTTAAAGAAAAAAGATAATAGTAGTCAACGGTTACTATTATCTTTTTTTAACTATTTTTCATTAAAATATCTCATCTGCTGTGCTCCTTATTTACTTTTCTAGATTTTATCCTAGTTTAAAATTTATGCATTTGAACTGTTTATACAATTTGTAGGATTTTTAGCTTTTTTGTCGAATACACTTAATGCAAGGAGGGACATTACATGATTATTAAAGATTATTTCATCAACCTTTCTATTTTTTCTTTATTAGTTAGCGCAGCAATATTTATTCAAGTGTTTACAAGTAATTCTAGTCGATATTTCGAAAAGCTCTATGGAGGGATTATTGCAGTTACGTTAATGTTCTTTTCTTTTCCATACATGGGATTTTCCTACGATCTTCGAGTTGTTCCTCTTATTCTATCTTTTATTTACTTTGGTCGTATTGCTGGTTGGATTACGTTAATTAGCATAATTGTAATGCGTATCTTTTACATTGGAGGGTATTGGGAACCCCCTGTGATTGCTTATTTATGTATGGGAATTCTATTTTCTACTTTTAAAACTTATTTTAAAAAACTAGATCCTTTTAAAAGTGCATCTTTCTATTTTTCTGTTTTTATTGGAATAAAGTGGTTAGTTGGCGTATTATTTAATACTACATTACTTTACACAGGAGGCTTATTATATATAGCGTTAGGGCTTTTAATTGGGCTATTTCTTATGGAAGCCTACCAGAGATTGTATTATTTAACACAGGACTTATCTAAAATGAATCGAGAATTAAAAAAATCGAAGCAAGAACTTACAGATACCGTACATGAGCTTCAAGGAGGAATTTTTAAATTTAAAAAAGTGGGTAAGCACTTTATACACACTTTATGTGATGGACAGTTTTATTATCAAAACGGATTTTATTCTGAACAGGTGGTAGGAAAAAGCTTACGTACTATTGATGCTTCTATTGTTCCTCCACATTTAGTTCCACAATTGATGAAGTACTATCTTAAGGCATGGGAAGGAAAAGAAATTATATTTGAATTACCTTGGCCAAATGATAAAACTATTATTCTTATTGCGCTTAGGCCGATTAAACGAAATGGACAAGTTATTGAAGTTGTTGGTTCTACAGTTGATATAACCGAAAGGAAAAAGGTAGAATCAGAATTAAGCGCTACCAAAGAATTATTAGAATCATTTATAAAGCACAATCTAGATGCTATTACTATTTCTGATCGAGAAGGGCATATTTTACAAGCCAATAAAGCTTATGAAAAGATATTTGGGTGGTCATCGCAAGAAATCATAGGTAAGAGATTACCTTGTGTACCAGATTTTTTAATGGAAGAATCGCTTGAAAATATTCAGAAAATTCTAACGGGTGAATCTGTGGTTACTAGATTAGAAACTGTTAGACAACGGAGCGATGGGGGTCTTCTTGATGTCAGTCTGACAGTTTCTCCTATACTAGATGTAAGAGGGAATGTGATAGCTTTATCAGCAATTTGTAGAGACATCTCTGAAAGAAAACAAGCAGAAAGAGAGCGGCATCGATTACACCAGCAATTAAGAGATAGTGAAATGAAGTACCGTGCACTAATCGAACAAGCAACTGATGCGGTATATGTAGTAGAGCTGAATGAAGATAATGCTCCAAGTCGATTTATTGAGGTAAACCCTGTTGGGTGTAGAAGATTTGGGTATAGTAGAGAAGAGTTGCTCTCATTATCATTTTCAAATATAGTACCACAAGATTCTCAAATAATCGTAAGGTTATTAGAAAAAATTAAAAAAGGACAAACTTCCTTCACTTTGCAAGATGAATATGTTTTTCCAACAGGAAAAATAATAACAACTGAGTTTAGTGTTCGTGTTTTTAACTTAAATGGTAAAAAAGTTTTCCTAAGTATTTCTCGTGATATCACTGAACGGCTAAAAACAGAAGAATTATTACGAAAATCTGAAAAACTTGCTGTTGTAGGACAATTAGCGACTGTAATGGCTCATGAGATTAATAATCCATTAACTGCAATGAAAGGGTTCATGCAATTACTAAAATCAACGGAAAATGAGAATAATCAGGGTTATATTAATATAGTATCATCAGAGATTGAGCGTATAGAGAGCATTACAACTGAATTTATGGCGGTAGCCAAACCACAGGTGGTAAAAATACAACCTAATGATATTAGTGTGCTAATGGATCAAGTTTTAATGCTACTACAACCTCAAGCAATGATGAATAATATAAAAATTAGAATCGACCTTAACCCTGGTATTCCATTGATTTCATGTGAAGGAAATCAATTAAAACAAGTATTTGTTAATATATTAAAAAATGCAATTGAATCTATGCCGATGGGAGGGGAAATTCTGATTCAATTAAATATACTTGATAATAATCAATTAAGCATTCGTTTTATCGATCAAGGGTGTGGGATTCCAAAAGAACGTATACCATACCTCGGAGAACCTTTTTATAGTATTAAAGAAGAGGGGATTGGCTTAGGGTTAATGATTTGTTATAAAATCATTGAAACACATCAGGGAAAGGTATTTATTGAGAGTGAAGTGAATAAGGGGACTATAGTTGAAGTCACTCTCCCTATTTGCACACTTCAAAATTAATATATTCTTTTTACTGAAATTTTTTAAGAAACCATACAAAATGTAATGTAATGTTATTGACACTTAATGAAATAATAAAGAGAAGAACACTGGTAAAATGTACCCTATAGAATAGACACTTGAAAAATCCTGTTATAAAAACAACCTTTCTTTAGTACCAATACCAAAAGAAAGGTTGTTTTTAATATCGTAATTCCACTTAAAACATTTCTAATTTTTACTTGTAATACATTTTTTAACTAATTTTGGTTAAGTTATTTTCAAAGGCTTTATTATTAATTCAATAAGTATATTTATATATCACCATCCCTAATTTTAAAAATAGCAATTTCCTGAAAACTATATATCGGACGATGAGAACTCAAGCGAAATGGGAAAGTGATTTCTTTATCGATTGAATTATTTGATTTTTCATTCGATTCATTTTATTATATAAACATGACTAAAAGATGTTTTTAGTCGGATTTTTTTACGAAAAACCGACTGATATCTGATTTTAGTCGATTTCTATACTATTTGAGAGAAGGTAGACACTATGTGTGGAATTGCAGGGTGGATAGACTGGTCTAAAGACTTGTCTAATGAACAAGAAACGTTAAAAAAAATGACAGATGCTATCATTCACCGAGGACCTGACGCAGAGGGGCATTGGTTTTCAAAACGAGCGGCATTAGGTCATCGACGTCTCATCGTCATTGATCCTGAAGGTGGCCTTCAACCTATGCTGTATAAAGATGGAAATGATACGATTGGTCTTACGTTTAATGGAGAAATTTATAACTATCAAGAATTACGTAAAGAACTTGAGGAGAAAGGTCATGAATTTCAGACACAGTCTGATACAGAGGTATTACTACATGCTTATTTAGAATGGCAAGAAGATTGTGTTCAACACTTAAATGGGATTTTTGCTTTTGGTATTTGGGATGAAAGATTTGGGAAATTGATACTTGGTCGTGATCATCTAGGGGTGAAGCCTTTATTCTTCGCTCAAAGAGGGAGTGCAATTCTCTTTGGTTCAGAGTTAAAAGTTTTACTTTCGCACCCGCTTGTAGATGCAGAAGTAGATAAAGAAGGACTTTCTGAAATATTCTGTCTTGGACCAACACGTACTCCTGGTCATGCTATTTTCAAGGATATACATGAAGTGCGTGCTGGCCATTATATGACGTTTACCTCTAATGGCTCGACTACGACACAGTATTGGAAACTTGAAAGTAAAAAACATGTAGATGATATTGATACAACAGTCGAGACAATCCGCTCCATTTTACAAGATACGGTTAAACGTCAGTTAATTGCTGATAAACCAGTGGTATCTATGCTTTCCGGAGGTTTAGATTCCAGTGGTTTAACAGGTTTAGCAGGAAATGAATTTGGGAATAAAGGGGAACGCCTTCATACATATTCCCTGAATTTCATCAATGATGAAAAAGACTTTGAGCAAGACTTCCTTCGTTTTGATCGTGATGAACCTTGGGTGAAACGTGTGGCTGAATATGTAGGAACAAAGCATCACTCTATAGAGTTAGGATCAGATAGTTTAATAGAGTATTTATTAACTCCAATGCGAGCGCGTGATCTACCAGGGGTTGGAGAACTAGAAACGTCTCTTTATTTGCTATTTAAGGAAATGAAAAAAGACGCAACAGTTGCACTTTCAGGCGAATCTGCAGATGAAGTATTCTCAGGATATCCATGGTTCCATCAAGCAAAGTTTTTAGATGCAGAGATATTCCCTTGGAGTGTTAATTTATGGTATAGTACAGAAATTTTATCAGAGGATTTTAAAGCGAAGATTAGCCCTGAAAAATACCAAAAACAAAAATTTGAAGATGCGGTTGCTGAGGTTCCCTTTTTAGAAGGTGAAAGTGATCTGCAAAGGAAGCAACGTCAAATGTCTTACATGTTTATTACACGTTTCTTGCCATTTATGCTAGAACGAAAAGATCGCACAAGTATGATGAATGGCTTTGAAGTACGAGTTCCATTTTGCGATTACCGGCTTGTAGAATACTTATGGAATGTCCCATTCGAAATGAAAAGTATAGACAATATTGAAAAAGGTATTTTACGTCGAGCTTTTGAAAATGTACTTCCAGAGGATGTACGTTATCGCAAAAAAAGTGCATATCCAAGCACAAAGGATGCCTCTTATCTACAAGGTATTAGTGAAAGGATGTTACATGTGTTGAACGATCCTGAATCACCTATTTTGCCATTAATTAATGTAGAAAGAGTCCGTGCTATTGCAGAAGGAAAAGACGAAGTAATTTCAGGTAATGATGCACGAGGTATAATAGATTATTTACTTCAAGTTAATGGTTGGCTTCAGGAATATAATATTAAATTAGTATGGTAGATGTAATTTTCAAATAAAGAGAATAGCTGAAACATCAATGACCTAAGTGAACCGCACCTTCAATGTATTAGATAGTTATCTAACAATTGGAGATGCGGTTTTATTATTTTGATTTGCAATAACCCTAATCATTTAGTCAATTAGGATCAAATAAGAAACATAGAAATAGAGGAAATAATATGAATTGGTGGTTCCTTTCTGAGAGTAGGAAGTCTATTTGAACTCGCTACCGATAATCAAATGATATGTTAATTAGATTTGATTACTGTATGCATCGTCTTTTCTTCAATAAATATAAAGTGTTAAACTTCATATTTATTATATAAGGAGATTATCTCATGGGTTATTTGCAAATATTAGATGGGGAGTATTTGACACCTGCATAACCTAAGGATTTAGATGAAATTAATATAGATAAGTATTTACGATTGCCTTCCTATTTTTCTTAGAATTCTTTTAGTGAATCAAAATTTGAATTGCGTATACATCTTTTGTACTAGTAGACTTAAGTCTAAAAGTATGTACAATTACACCATTTGACTAATGGGTAAACTTTACAAACTAATATATACTAGTATTGTGTCTTGCCTTTTTAGGTGCAGTACACAGCCGGTGATTGGCTAGTGGATGTTCTTCCATTTTGCCAGTGCCGGTTTTTTGTTGGATAATAGAGAAAATGAAGTTTTTATAAAGAAAGAAGGGGTTGTTTTGAAAGATGTAAATTCTATCTTTATGAGAGAAAAGATTGCTAGTACTTATCTTTATTTTATTTCTTTTCTTGGTTTGGTTACTATAACTATATCTTTACTTGAAATTAAAATCCCTTCTCATCCAACAATACTCATATTGTTGTTACTATTTATGGGGATCGCAGAGTATTTTCCTGTAAGATTTTGGAGAGGAACTAGTTCGCTTACCTTTCCGATCATTTACGCTATGAATTGGCAGTTTGGAATCCATATAACTATTATTGCTATTGTACTCGTAACGCTAATTATTCACCTGCATCGTCGTTCACCGATACAAAGAATGTTATTTAATAGTACTCAGCATGCACTAAGTTTGATTTTGGCCGAATGGTTTTCAAACAAATGTATGTCCTTATTCATTACTACGATAGATATATCAGTTCTGTATGAAAATTTAATATCTTTGTTATTATTTTGCGTGTTTTTTTGTTTTTTCAACAATCGTTTTTACGATTTGTTAATGATACTCCTTCCGCAGCCATATTCAATCCATCAGTGGTATAAAAAAACTGTAACGGTATTTCTTTGCGAAACTTTTGGTTTCTCTTATTCGGCACTGATGCACGTATTAATTAGTACATATAGTGTGGAGGTAAACGAGATTACAGTACTGTTTTTCTTTTTTCCACTTGTAGCAACTTCTGTTATTAGTTCTTTTTCTGTACGGATAAGGATGGAGAAGGAACGATTATATGAGTTATTTCTTATTACGACCGAAATTAGTCGAGGATTAACCGGAGGAAACTTGAAACATATTAAACAAGCACTTAAAGGTTTTTTTGGCATACAAGCATATGTAATTTGGACAAAAGATGATGAGAACTGGAATATTCTGTTAAAAGATGGGAAGGTCTGCGCTGATATACCTGATGATTCAGAAAAGTTAAGGGGGTTTGAGGAACTTTCTAAAAATCTTGTATTGAATGATTGGAAAATTGGTACGGCTCCTGGAGATGAAATATTTGATAGTGTTATACGCTCACTTGTATATTTTCCTCTTATAGTAAATGATGAATTAGTCGGAATGTTTGTTGCAGGGAAAAGTAGAAATGCAGGTTTCTTTCCGGAGGATGTACAGTCGTTAGCTACATTTTCTAACCAATTAGCTAACGTTGTTAAAACAAGGATATTGATTTCTGAACAGGAAAAAAGAATGATCTTAGAAGAAAGAAATAGAATCGCCCGTGAAATTCACGATGGTATTGCGCAAACATTAGCCGGGGTGATATTCCAACTAGAATCCGCGCAGAAAAAATACCGTGATAAATCAAAAGATATGCAGCAAGTAGTAGAGAAAAGCATAAAAGATTTAAGAGGAAGCCTAGGAGAAGTTCGCTATTCAATTTATGCTTTAAAACCATATCCGACAGAACAATTAGGTCTTAAGCAGGCAATAGCAAGTAAAATAAAATCTTTAAAACAAGAATATGAACTAGACATTACCTATCATGAAAGAGGTCATGCACGTGCGCTTAGTTTTTCAAAAGAAAGAGTTATATTTGATACATTACAAGAGAGTTTGCAAAACATTGTAAAACATGCACAAGCAAAAAAGGCTGATGTTTTACTCAGTTATCAAAGTGAGCACGTGCTTTTAAGGGTTAAGGATAATGGAGTTGGCTTTTCACTATTTGAGTCTATGGTTAAAACAAAGAATGAGCCACATTATGGTATATTACATATGAATGAACAAGCTGACCAATTAGGAGCTACTTTACAGATTGATAGTTCTGTAGGGAAAGGGACAGAAATTACACTGTTAATTCCAGATTCACAAACAAGGGGTGCGTAAAATGATTAAAATATTAGTAGTAGATGATCATGCTTTTTTACGAGATGCAATTCGGAGCATACTAGAGGACGAATCTGATATGAAAGTCGTTGGAGAAGCTAGCTCTGGGGATGCAGTATTGGGAAAAGTAGAAAAATGTCGACCAGATTGTATTTTGATGGATATTAATCTTCCAGGGAAAAATGGGATTGAAGTTACAGAGTTAGTGAAGAAAAATTATCCGAGTTGCCGAGTACTTGTGTTTACAATGTATGAACATGATGAGTATTTAATGGATGCACTTCAGGCCGGTGCTGATGGTTATTTATTGAAGGATTCCTCATCAGAGCAGGTAATAGCAGCAATTCGAATGTTATACCGAGGTGATTCAGTTATTCATCCGCGTATGACTAAAAAATTAATTACATATCATCAGCAAAAAATGAAAGTAGAATCAAATGAAAATGAACTGACGGAACGTGAAAAGGAAATTCTCTTTGAACTAGTAAAAGGACTTAGTAATAAAGAAATTGCTGAAGTTTTATATATTAGTGATAAAACAGTTAAAATACACATCAATAAAATTTTTAAAAAACTAAATGTAAAAAGTCGATCGCAAGCAGTGATTTATGCAGTACGAAATCAATTGGTTCCGCTAGATTAAATAAGAAATCTATCAAAGAACTATCGTGTCGTTTTATTCTGTATCACAAAGAATAAAGGACAAGGTAGTTCTTTTGTACTATGTAGGCATAGAATTCTTACAGAAAAGATACTCCTTTTGTTTAATTTTCAGAATAATCAAAATGTGAAATAATAAAAATGGAATTACATTTTAATATTGTTAATAATTCATTTTGTGAAAATCTTTTGTTGGGAATAAATGATAGGGGCTCTTATAGAAAGAGTAAAGTGAGTGATTAGCTATATGAGGTATGGGGATGGTAGTAGTGTTGGAAATCTTTCATGATACAAAAGATTAAGATTAATAGAGTTTCCAATGCTAAATAGGAATGTAAGAATCAATTTGTTTCAAAAATAATATGTATAATGGGGAGATGCAATATGAAACGAGGGAAATTTGGAAAGATTCTTATTGGAACGTTAACAGTTGGAATGTTATTGTCTCAAGGAATTCCATATAACGTATTAGCGGAAGAGGTAAATACATCTACTTTAACTGGAATTGATGATGCAAATGCTATCTTAAAAAGCCTTACAAAGGAACAACGTAATGCCTTAAAAACGTTAGATACAAAACCAGGTTTTGTTATTTCGCCAGGTATCAATACAGCAAGTCCTGATAATGTGAATGTAATTATAGAATTTAAGCAAGCACCTAGCAAAATTGAAGTACTAAAACAAGCGGCTAAAGGGAAAAAGGTAGCTCTTTCAAATGCGGAACAAAAGGTAGAAGCATCACATAAAGGATTTAAAGCAGAGCTTGAACAGCTTCAAAAGAATAAAGAGAAAGGGACAACTGTAAAATCTGCAAAGATAACAAGAGAATATAAAAATGCTTTTAATGGTGTAGCGATTTCTTTACCAGCAAATATGATCGAAGACTTAGTTCGTACCGGTATTGTTAAGCGCGTATGGGAAGATCATGAGGTTAAAATTGATTTGCCGAAAGACACAGCTAAGACTGCTGTTGAACCGAAAATGGCAGATAGTGTACCGCAAATTGGTGTGGACAAGCTGCATGATGAAAAAATAACAGGTAAAGGAATTAAGGTAGGTGTACTGGACACAGGAATTGATTACAACCACCCGGATTTGAAAGATGCATATAAAGGGTATCGTGCAAAACAAGGTGAAGATCCGAGTAAAATAGATCCGAACTCAATAAAAGGATGGGACTTTGTTAATAATGATGCTGATCCAATGGAGACAACGTATAAGGATTGGCAAAATTCTGGAGGATATCCTGAGATTTATGAGGGAAGTGCATATTATACATCCCATGGTACGCATGTAGCTGGGACAATTGCTGCAGACAAACAGAATAGTGTGGATTATGCAGTGAAGGGCATTGCTCCAGATGTAGATTTATATTCATATCGCGTATTAGGTCCATATGGAAGTGGACAAACAAGCGGTATTCTTGCTGCGATTGATAAAGCAGTGAAAGACGATATGGATGTTATTAATTTATCACTAGGAGCATCTATTAATGATCCGTTATATCCTACCTCTGTCGCAGTGAACAATGCGATGTTAGCTGGTGTTGTTACAGTAGTAGCAGCCGGTAATAGTGGTCCGGGAGAAGGTACCATTGGATCACCTAGTGCAGCGGCACTTCCAATTACAGTTGGAGCCAGTGACGCTGCAATGAATATCCCAACGTTTTCCGCCGATGCAGGTGATGTACATGTAGATAAGATGATGCTACTTGGAAAAAGCTTTACTGATAAGATTGAAGATTTGAAAGGACAATCCTTATCGGTTGTATATACAGGGCTTGGGAAATCAGGTGATTTTACAGGGAAAGATGTGAAAGGGAAGTTAGCTCTTATCCAACGCGGTGAGATTACATTTGATGAAAAAATTAAAAATGCTAAGGAAGCAGGTGCAAAGGCAGTAATTGTATATAACAATGTAGATGGGGAAATTACAAGTTATCTTGGGGAAAGTACTTCATCTATTCCTTCGTTCCGCTTAACAAAAGTAGATGGTGAGAAATTACAAGCAAAAGCTGTACAAGGAGATGTGTCGTTAGCGTTTGGGGAACTTAGTAATATAAAAACAGAGGGAGATCACTTAGCTGATTTTAGCTCCCGTGGTCCTGCAACTAAAACAGATGATATTAAGCCAGATATTGTAGCACCAGGTGTGTCTATTTTCTCAACTGTCCCTGAATATATTAATGATCCAAAGGATGGAGAAAATTATCCGGTAGCGTATGGACGTATGTCAGGTACATCTATGGCAACTCCTCATACTGCAGGAGTTGCAGCACTCATTTTACAAGAACATCCAAACTATAGTCCATTTGAAGTAAAAGAAGCACTTATGAATACCGCGGTTGACCTAAAAGAAGAGCGTTCTGTATTTGAAGTGGGCTCAGGACGAATTGATGCATATCGTGCAGTTCATGCGGATACATCTATCGAGGTTGTCGATAAAACATCCAACGTTGTAGATGATGAAGAAGTAGAAATTGAAGAAAAAACAGGTTCTATTGCATTTGGGTATAAAAACCAACTCGAAAATGGACCTATTAAAGATAGTCGAAAAGTCTTAATAAAGAACAGCAGTAAAACAGAGGGGAAAGAGTTTAAATTAGAAGTGGAGTTTTCACCTACAAGTGTAGGTGTGCAAGATGCAGCGAAGAATGGTGTGAAGCTAAACGTAAAAGATTCTATTAAAGTAGCTCCTGGTACATCAGAAGAAATTAGCCCTGAAATTATCATTCCAGATAACGCTGAATTTGGTAGATATGAGGGATATATTCATATTTCAAATAAAAGCAATGAAAAAGAAGTATATCAAGTACCATTTGCAGTTAAATTCACAGAAAAAGGGATTGCGTCTGTAGATTTACTGAGAGATGCAATGGCAACAGATGCATCGAAATTCCATCCATTTATGGAGAGACCAAGTTCGCCTTTGACATTTAAAGTAAATAGTCCTCTTGAAACTATTGATGCAGTTGTGAAGGACCGTAAGACAGGGAAGGCATTAGGAGTCGTTGGTACACTTGATGCAAGTAGTCTAACACCGAATGTTGAATATATGATGTTTTCTGGTATGGGAGGGTATGTACTTCCATTTACAGGGGATCCAGCTCATCCAATTGGGGATAAACCTGTTATGTTGCCTGATGGAGATTACGAATTAAACTTCGTTGGATATGATAAGGAAGGAAAATCGTATACAAAAGGCGATAGCATTATCATTGATAATGTTATACCGGAAATGAAATTTAAGGATGTACAACCTGGTATACACGAAGTAAATGATTCTATGTTTAAAGAAGAAGACGGCCAACATGCATTATGGGTGCATGGTAATATTTATGATTCTACAGTAGATGCATTAAAAGCAAAAGGCTTGCAGTATGATCAAAAAGCGAATCAAATTGTATATTATCAAAACTCAGCCTTCCCATCAGGTTGGTTGAATACAATTCAAGCAAATGGTGATTTTAAATTTGGAGTACTTCCAGAGGAAATAAATGAGCCGTTAAATTTAAGATTATTTGGATATGACCTTGCCACTGCGGGGAATATGGCAACTGGATATAAAGATTATGTCTTTGTAAAAGAAGGGACAGAATACGCTGTTCCAAGTTATGACAAAGATAAAATAAAATTAGGTGAAAAAATTACGTTAACTTTGAATCTCAATAATGTAAAACAGCTTATGTCAGGTACATTTGAAATTCCTTATTACAAGCAGCTCTTTAAATTTACAGATGTGAAACCAAATCCAGCACTTACGGAATATGTAAAACAACATGGACTGAACCTTAAATTAGAAGATCCGAAGGTAAGTGAAGAAGGAGCTTGGGAAAACAAGGTAAAAGTTGGCGCGTCATTGGAAGGAAAAGAATTTAAAGGATTAGATGGAGATACACCATTTTTAGATGTTACATTCGAGATGACGAGTGATGAATACTTTAATGATTTAACTGCATTTGGAGTAGATAAGTTCTCTTATACAAAAGTTGGTGCAACAGAAAGCAATGAGATTCCTGTGTTTAAAGATAAATCTTTTGCGATTGTTTCGAAACATTCAACGGTTACAGGATATATTGGTCCGGAAGCTTTCTTGAATGAAGAGGGCTATTTAGGTAAGAAAGACTATACAAAACTAGGAGCAAAAGTGTACGCAGTCGGCAAGGATGGAAAGAAATATACAGGAACGATTGATGATAACGGGCATTTTGAGATTCATAGTGTTCCAGTAAGCGATAAAGAATATGATATTTTCGTAGAAATGCCAGGTCATTTAAATAGTAAATTAACAACAAAAATAGGGAAAATGCAGGATGGAGAATTAGTAGGACAAAACTTTAGAGCTGACATAGATGATAACCCTGCAGGTGATGTAAATGGCGATAAAATGGTTGATATTCAAGATGCTAGAATAGCAGCTTTATCGTATGGAAAAGGAACAGTATCTGTAAAAGATGGAGATATAAATCAAGATGGTGTTGTAGATGAAACAGATATTCGTTTTATCGAGAAAAACTTCTTGAAAAAGGGTCCAGATGCTAAAGAAAATCAGAAACCGAAAGAAAATGTAGGGCCAGTGACATTAGATAAAATCTTACGTTCTATTGGCTTAGAACCAAAAAAATAAGTGGACAAACTTTTAGAGTAAATAATGCAATCAGACAATGAATAGTAAATGAAATGAGATTGGCTAACAAATAACCGGTAATGAAATACGGTAACATTACCGGTTATTTTAAAAGTAATAGTCGTTGGGGTACGTGAAGTAACTAGTTTAAAGAGTATTTACTTTCGTTATGGAACAAGGTAGTTGCTTAATGATTATTGTTTGTGGGATGGAAATAAGGATTGTAGTTTGAACTTTAAAAATAGGGGGACTTGTGAAATGAGCATGAAGAAAAAACTTGGTATGGGTGTTATAACTGCAGCGCTGGGCTTATCTTTAATTGGTGGGGGAACATATGCGTATTTTAGTGATAAGGAAGTATCACAAAACACGTTTGCAGCGGGTACTTTAGATTTGAGTGTAAATCCTGAAGTGGTTATCAATGTCGACAATCTGAAACCGGGTGATGAAATGGAGCGTGGTTTTCAATTAGTTAACAAAGGAACCTTAGCAATAGGAGATGTGAAACTCCTGACAGATTACAGTGTAATCGATGCGAAGGGGGATAATGGAAATGTTGATTTTGGTGATCATATCCGTGTGGACTTCTTGTGGAATTTGGATAAAAATGAGGTTCCAATTTGGTCTACTACATTATCTGAATTAAAGGTAGCTACGGAAAATGGAAGTATTCCTGACCTTGTAAAGAAAGGTATTGTAGATCGAGAAGGAAATGGACTTGCTCCTGGTGATGATGATACCTTTTATGTAATGTTCACATTTGTAGATAGTGGTGAAGACCAAAATGTATTTCAAGGAGATGCATTGAAATTAAATTGGACGTTTAATTCCATGCAAGCAAGCGGTGAAGAAAAGTAAGTGTAATGATTTGTATACTGTATGTTTAAGACGTATAGTATTCGATTAAAAGAACGGTACTAAAATTGAAGAGTTTATCGTGAATGGTAAAGCTCCTCATAAATATATAGATTAGAAAACTGATGACGATTTCGCTTTTATAATACGATTTCTATGTCTCTACCAATTACTTTTTACATTATCCCCTTAAAAAGCAATGCTCTTAATATATTCATTATTCCCTACACTTGATATGCAGGTATTGGTCTCCCCTTTTCGTTCATTGCGTTGCATCTTTTATACTCTCTACTTTTCCGTTAATAAAATGGATTTTTCTTTTATTCCTTCAAATTCATTTAGTAGATACATAGCTATTTTTTCAACTGCAGGTGAATCCACTATTTCTTCATGTGATCCAGGGACTGAATACATATTTACTCTTCCTTTTAATAAAGGTCCCCAATCTGTAAACAACTCTTTTCCTTCCTCAGCACTAAAGTAGAGAACTTCTCCAGAGTATGGTATTAAATCATACTCTGCCATTAAGTTCAGGCATTTCCTATGAGCATTGATAACTTGCTTCAAATTCATAAGATCTGCATCTGGCGGGAGTACTCCCTCTATAATTAATTGCTCTACAAGCATATCTTGTTCATGGAAGAGACCTTCCCCCTGCTCAGTAAAATCTCTAGGAATGAAATGCTCATATATATATGAGAGCATTTCCTCCGTTGTTTTATAGTCCTGCTCTGAAGGTACTTTAGTATCCATTAATATCAACAGCTCAACTTCCTCACCTTGATTCTTTAGCACCGTTGCGATTTCATAAGCAATTGCACCGCCTAAAGACCATCCTCCAAGACGATATGGGCCTTCTGGCTGAACACGTTTGATTTCTTCAATGTAAAGTTGAGTTAGTTCCGGCAAGGTCAATTCATTAATATCTCCCTTTTCTATAAGAGGATTCTGTAAACCATAAAATGAACAATGGTTCTTAAGTAATCTTGCTAGTTGAATGTAACAAAATACATTCCCCATAAACGGATGAACACAGAAGAAAGGGCTTTTTTCTGATTCTTGTAGTGGAACTAGCGCTGCTACTGATTTCGTCATATCATGCTTATCACGAATAAGGCATGCGATTCCTTCCAATGTTGGATTCTTCATCAATGTTGACACCTTAATCTCTTTTCCAAACTTCTCCCTAATTTTTGAAACTAATTTAATTACAAGGAGAGAGTGTCCTCCTCTATTAAAGAAATCATCATTTACATAGACATCTTCTATCTGTAACACATCCTGCCAGATTTTAATCAACTGATATTCAATTTCATCCCTTGGAATGATTGGTGTAGAGAAGTTATTTTCTCTATGAATAGTTAAATTGTTCAATGCCTTTCGATCAATTTTTCCATTCATTGTAAGAGGAATCTCGTCTACCTTAATAAAGTGTGCGGGAACCATATAATTTGGTACTTGTGTCTTGAGATACTCACGCCACTCATGCATACTACCATCTCCAACTACATAAGCAACCAATCTCTTCTCTCCTAATTTATCCTCTGTTACCAAAACTACTGCTTCTTTTACCAATGGATGCCTCTCTATACTCGCTTCAATCTCTTCAAGTTCAATACGAAAGCCCCTAATTTTCACTTGATTATCAATTCTTCTCAAGTAATCTAAATTACCATCAGGTAAATAACGAACCAAATCTCCCGTACGATATAAACGCTCTTCTTCATTAAATGGATGACGGATAAATCGCTCTGCTGTTAATTCTGGACGATTCAAGTATCCTCTCGCTATACCTGCACCACCGATATATAGCTCACCTGTTACACCAACTGGAACAGGTAGCAAATTTTTATCCAATACATAAGTTTGAACGTTCGGCAACGGACGTCCAATCGTAACTCTCTTACTATCTGTTTGAATATGATAACACGTTGCATCAACCGTACATTCTGTAGGACCGTATACGTTATAAAAATCAATTTTTTCGGTCTCTACTAGCTGTTCCCATAATGACGGCATGATTGCTTCACCACCGACTAATATCTTACTTGGTACATGAACATCAGCACTTATTTCTAGCAATCCTCCATCTATAAGTAATTGAAGTAATGAAGGTGTCATATCAAACATTTCCAATTTATTCTCCCTAATATAGGACACAAATTGTTCCGGATTAGTGCGAACTTCACTTGGGATAATATATAAACTTGAACCATAAAGCAACATTTGTAATTGCTGAATAGATACATCAAAGGCAATTGACGCATTCAAACCGACGCGCATATTACTAGGTATCTCATGTGAGAACACTTCTTTTTGTAAACCATAGGATAGGTTTATTACAGAATGGTGCTGTACTAAAGCCCCCTTTGGATTCCCTGTCGAACCAGAAGTATAGATAACATACGCTAAGTTTTCCCCTGTCACCTCACATATTGGTGAAAATTTGCTTTCTTGAGAAAGCATCGCTTGGTCCCTATCTAGGCAAACTGTCTTGATGTCTTTAGGTATCCATCCTAGTAATACCTCATTTGTAACTAACACTTTAATTCCCGTGTCTTGTAAAATATATTGCAGGCGGCTTTCCGGATTCGATGGATCCAATGGAACATAGGCTGCTCCAGCCTTCCAAATTCCCATGAGACCAACAATCATCTCAACTGATCGATCAAAGCAGAGGCCAACTAATGACTCTGTCCCAATTCCACATTTCTGTAAATGATGGGCTAATTGATTAGCTCTTTCATTCAGCTCTCGATACGTTAGTTGCTGTTTATCATCTACCACTGCCACTGCGTCAGGTGTACGATTTACTTGCTCTTCGAATAGTTGATGAATTACATTCTCACGTGGATAGGATAAAGCATTATTATTCCATTCTTCCAATATCCTTCTTTGTTCAGCCTCCGTAATATATACTAGTTCCGATAGATTTTGATCAATGTTTTTGAGCATTTGCATTAACACTTTGTGTAAATGACCCAGCATTCGTTCAATGGTTACTCTATTAAACTTACTACGGTCATACATTAACTTTAACGATAACTGGATTCCTGGAACTACAGCCAATCCTAATGGGTAGTGGGTTTGTTCTACCCCTTTCAATTCACCAATTTCCAAATTTCCTGAAGATTCTTCTTTCACTGGATAATTTTCAAACACATATAAACAATTGAACAGCGGTGTACCTCTAGGAACCTCACTCCACCCCTGAATCTCTGTCAAAGAAGCATACTCATATTGTCTTCTTTCTATCTCTTCCTCTTGTATCTTCTGCAACCAATCTATTACTTTTATATCATCCATCAATTGAATTCGCGTCGGTGACGTTGTAATGAAAGGACCTACGATGTTTTCAACATCAATAATCTCCGTAGGACGTCCTGAGCTTGTTACACCAAAGACAATGTCATTTTCTCCACTATATCGGCTCATGAGATATGCCCATGCACCTTGAATTACTGTACTCAAAGTAAGTTTATTTCGTTTCGCCCATCCTTGTAACGCTTGAGTCTGCTCTTTTGATAAATAGGTAACCTTTTCTGTATAACCTTTTTCTTCCTCTTTACTTTCTAAGCCCAGCAAAGTTGGTGCAGTAAAACCTTTAAGCTTTTCTCTCCAGAATTTTTCCGCCTGCTCCTTATCTTGTTCTCTGAGCCATTGGATATATTTCTTATATGGTGAGGGTTTAGGTAACTTTACAGCTTCTTCATTCATTCTCTTCTGATAGACTGTAAGTAATTCATTAAAGACCAATGGTAAACTCCATCCATCTAGTAAAATATGGTGTTGTGTCCAAACAATCCGATATTCTTCCTCACCTTCTTGAATGACCGTTACCCGCATTAATGGCGCTTCATCAAATTGGAAGGCTTGCTTTCGATCTAATGCCAAAAAGACTTTTCTTTTTTCCTCTATGTCTTTAGTTGTCATTGTACGCCAGTCTTCTTTGTTCACTTTAAATGGGATATTTTCATACACCACTTGTAATGGTTCTTCAATTTCGTCCCAAACAAATGCTGTACGAAAAATTTCATGCCGCTGAATTACAGATTTCCACGCCTGCTCAAAAGTAGGAATATCCATTTTCCCTTTAATCATAAAACTTAATTGCACTATATACGGTGCAACATGTTCATTCCCTTGGTCATGCAATGTGTGGAAAATCATACCTTCTTGCAAAGGTGATAGTGGATATAAATCAGTAATCTGATTGTTCTTTCCACGATTCATTTTGTTTAGTACATTTGTCAAACCTACTTGGTTAAGATTAGCCATTGCAAAATCCGAAATGGTCAGCGCAGATTCTCCATCTGAAGGTTGAATCAATCTGCTCAGTTGATATAGCATATTCTGTGCAATACTTTGAATCGTTGATTTGGCGAATTGTTCAACATTGTATACCCAAGTGAACTGAAGTTTTCCATTCGTTACAACCCCAATTACATCAATTACATGCGATCGCTTGGAACCGGCAGCATGATCTAAACGCTTAAATTCATTCTCCGGCATAAACATTGCATCGCTAGAAAACATTTGATCAAATTGTCCAAGATAGTTAAAACTAATAGACGGTGTATGTTGAGAGCTCAATTGCTCACACATTGTTGCGTTCATGTAACGCAACACCCCATAATCAACACCCTTATTAGGAATTTTGCGAACTTGTTCTTTAACTGCTTTTAATGCTGCAATTGGCGTATTAGCACTAGTAATATTTAAATGCACTGGGTAAATACTTGTAAACCATCCCACGGTTCTCGATAAATCAACATCTTCAATAATCTCTTCTCGACCATGTCCCTCTAAATCTACGCTTAATATCGGCTGCCCCGTACATGCTGCTGTAGCTTGTACCAATGCTGCTAATAATACTTCATTGATTTGGACACGGTGAGTGCTTAAAGTCTCTTGCAATAACATACGGGTCTCATTCTCATTTAACACCACAGTAATTTCCTCAGTTACTCTGCTTACTGGATTACTTATAGTACCATCTACTGGCAGTATAACCACGTCTTGTTCAGCCTGCTGCTCCCAGTAATGTAGCACTTCTTTTGATATTCCAGTTTCAGCGTAATGTTGTAATTTCTCCGACCATTCTTTAAAAGATGTACTCTTCATAGGTAATTGAAATTTTTGCCCTTGGACTGCTTGCGTATATGCTGTTTGCAAATCTTCTAATAAAATTCGCCAAGAAACACCATCCACGGCTAAGTGATGAATTGTCCAAAATAATCGGCCAGTCTTCTCACCTTCATCAAAATACACCATTCTCATTAACGGACCTTCATGTAAATTTAAACCTTCTTGTGCAATATTAATCTCTTTTTGAATAACTTCATGCCAATCCGCTTCCAGCACTTCGTCTAATGAAATGACAGTCAGCATCAATTGTTCTTCAATTCCTTCATTCCACTGTTTCCAAGCCCCATTAGGTAAACGTTCATATCTTAAACGCAGGGCATCATGATGAAGTAGAAGGTTACGCGCTGCCTTTTCTAGTGATCCTATGTCCAATTTTTCTTTCGTTCTAAAGAACATGGATTGATTCCAATGATGTGGGTTAGGATGATTTTGTGCAAAAAACCTTTGCTGAATAGGTGTAAGTATCGTCTCTCCAATTATAATTCCTTGTTCAGCTTGTACACCTTGTTCTTCTTTGACTACTTGCGCCAACTCAGCAATCGTTTGGTGTTCAAATAGTTGTTTTGGTGTCAACTGTAAACCAGCTTGCTTCGCACGAGAGACAATCTGAATGCTAAGAATTGAATCTCCACCAATTTCAAAAAAGTTATCATAAATACCAATACGTTTTGAACCCAGCACACGTTCCCAAATGATAGAAAGCTTGTGTTCACGTTCATTTCTTGGGGCTACGTAGCCTTCTTGTGTTCCTTGATAATCTGGTATAGGCAATGATTTCCGATCAACCTTTCCATTTATGGTTAACGGTAATTCTTTCATTTCGACAAAGTAGGAAGGTATCATATGGATTGGCAGTTTTATTTTAAGATACTCACGCCATTCTTCTAAACTGCCTTCGCCCACTATATAAGCTACTAACCTCTTATCTCCCGACTGATTTTCCCTAACTATTACAACTGCCTCTTTTATCAAGTCATACTCCTGTAAAGCCGACTCAATCTCCCCAAGTTCGATTCGAAATCCTCTAATCTTCACTTGATTATCCATTCTTCCTAAATATTCTATATTACCATCAGAAAGATATCTCACGAGATCGCCTGTTCTATATAATCTCTCGCCTTCTTTGAATGGATGAGAAATAAATCGTTCGGATGTTAACTCTGGACGATTTAAGTATCCCCTCGCTAGACCCGCTCCTCCGATATAAAGTTCACCCATCACACCAACTGGAACTGGCAACCTATTTCTATCTAATACATAAGTTTGGACGTTAGGCAATGGACGCCCAATTGTTACTCTCTTACTATCTTTTTTGATATGATAGCATGTTGCATCAACCGTACATTCTGTAGGACCATATACATTATAAAACTGTATTTTATCAGTCTCTACTAGCAGTTCCCATAATGACGGCATAATCGCTTCACCACCAACCAGTACCTTACTTGGAACATGAACGCTATCGCACGTTTCTAACAATCCGACATCTATAAGTAATTGAAGCAATGAAGGTGTTATATCAAAGATTTCTAACTTGTTCTCCCTAATATAAGCTACAAACTGCTCCGGATCACTTCGTACTTCATTCGGAATAATATACAAACTTGAACCATAAAGCAGCATTTGTAATTGCTGGATAGATGCATCAAAGGCAATTGACGCATTTAAACCGACATGCATGTTAGATGGTATCTCATGTTCGAAAACCTCTTTTTGTAAACCATGCGACAAGTTTAGTACAGAATGATGCTGTATCAAGACACCCTTTGGATTCCCCGTTGATCCTGAAGTATAGATAACATATGCTAAGTTTTCTCCTGTTACTTCACATTTTGGTGAAAGAATGCTTTCTTTTGAAATCATTGCTTGATCCCTATCTAGACAAACTATCTTGATTTCTTTAGGTATCCAGTCTTCCAATGACTCGTTCGTAACTAATACTTGAATTCCAGTGTCCTCCAAAATATATCGTAGACGACTTTCTGGATATGATGGGTCTAATGGAACATAGGCTGCTCCAGCCTTCCAAATCCCCATAATACTAACAATCATCTCAACTGAACGCTCAAAGCAAAGTCCAACCAATGATTCATTCCCAATTCCGCATTGCTGAAGATAGTGGGCCAATTGATTAGCTTTTTCATTCAGCTCTCGATACGTTAACTGCTGTTTTTCATCTACCACCGCTACCGCATCAGGTGTACGATTTACTTGCTCTTCAAACAGCTGATGAATCGTACTTTCCTGTGGATATGCTACAGCATCATTATTCCACTCCTCCAACTGTTTTTGTTGTAATCCTGACAATATAGGCAACTTAGCTAATGATTTATCAGGATTCTCCACGATTACATTCAACCAGTTCCCAAAATGTTCAGCCATGGATTCAATAGTTAAGCTGTCAAATAAATCAGTTCTATAAACAAAGGTAAGTAATAAACCCTCTTCCACTTCTGCAGCAGTTAAACTTAAATCAAACTTAGCGATAGGAGCATTACTTTCCATTACTTCTATATTTCTTCCATGTAGTTCTGGTAGCTTCTGTCCCGTATTTTGCAAAGTAAACATGGTTTGGAAAATCGGAGAATGGCTTGTATTTCGTTCAGGCTGGATAACCTCTACAATTTTCTCAAACGGAACATCTTGATACTCATACGCCTTCAATGCTTTTATCCGCACTTGAGACAACAACTCTTGAAATGCCGGTGCATTACTTAAATCAGCTCGATAAACCAATGTATTGACAAAGAAACCAATCAGTCCTTCAATTTCTCGATAGTTTCGATTTGCAATTGGGCTGCCAACAATAATATCTGTTTGCCCCGTATAACGAGCAAGGAAACTTTGATACGATGCCAATAAGGTCATGAAAAGTGTGGCTCCTTCTTGACGACTTAGTTCGTTTAATTTATCCAGTAATGAGCGCGATAACAAAACATTATGAGTTAATCCATGGTGGGTTTGCACTGGCGGACGCGGACGATCCATTGGCAACATTAAGACTGGTAACTCACCGGATAATTCTTCCTTCCAATACGCAAGTTGTTGATATAGTACTTCATCTTTCAACCATTCTCTTTGCCACTGAGCAAAATCGGCATATTGAACTGGTAGTGATTCCAGCTCTGCTTGTTTTTCACCAATCGCATTCTCATAAAATGCCATCCATTCTTGAAGCAAGATTTCCATCGACCATCCATCTGAGATAATATGATGCATATTACACAGAAGAACCCATTCTTCTTCTGAAATTCTTATGAGTTTCCCACGGAACAATGGCCCCTGTTCTAAATCAAATGGAGATTCGACTTCAGTTTGAATCCATTGCTCCAACTTTCTTTCTCGCTCCTCTAATGAAAGCTTAGTTAAGTCCATTTGGAGAAGCGGACGGAAAACGTACGGTTGAATCTGCTGCATAGGATGGCCATCCTCTTCATAAAATACAGTCCGTAAAGATTCATGACGCTCTATCAACTGATTCCATCCCAACTCCAATCCCTCAGGTAACCAATTCCCTGTAAGGCGGCATGCCATTGGCATATTATAAAGTGCACTATTAGGTGCAAATTGATCAATAAACCATAAGCGCTGTTGGGCATAAGATAGTGGAATATTATTTCCGCGTTCCATCGGCACCAATGGTGGAATTTCTCGTTTTTCGCTCCCCTTACGTAACTGATCTATTCGTTTCGATAATGCCTCGACCGTTGAATATTCGAACAGTTCACGTACTGGCAATTTGATTTGAAAGACTTCCTGTAAACGTGAGACCACTTGTGTAGCAAGTAGAGAGTGACCACCAAGCTCAAAGAAAGAATCCTGAACACCAATTTCTTTTATTCCTAACACTTGACTCCACACTGAAGCGATAAGTTCTTCCAGCGGAGTTCGTGGGTATACAGTATTTTCGGCGGATTGTTCACTAAGTATAGGCAATGCCTTCAAATCAAGTTTTCCATTCGGTGTAAGTGGTAAAACTTCCATCTCAATAAAGTTTGTTGGAACCATGTAATTTGGTAAATGTGTTTGTAGATGTTCTCGCCATTCATGTACACTTCCTTCACCAACTACATAAGCTACTAATCTCTTGTCACCTTGATTATCCTCTTGTACCAATACAACTGCTTCTTTCACAGAAGAATGTGCCTGCAAAACAGCTTCTATTTCTCCCAATTCAATCCGGAAACCACGAATTTTCACTTGGTCATCTATACGTCCATGGAACTGGAGATTACCATCAGAAAGATAACTTGCTTTGTCTCCTGTATAATAGAGACGTTCTCCTGACTTGAAAGGATGTGGGATAAATTTTTCCTTTGTAAGATCCGGACGATTAGCATATCCACGTGCAAGGCTCTTCCCTCCAATATAGAGATCTCCAATTACACCAATTGGTACTAGCTGAAGATGAGAATCCAACACATAAACTTCTGTATTCGCAATCGGTCGACCAATCGATGGCGTACCTGTTGTCACTCCTACAGGTACGTAACAATCTGTGGTAACAACGGTATTTTCCGATGGACCATACTGATTAATTACCGCAAAAGGAATATCGTTAGATGGATACTGCGTTAATTGATCCCCACCAGTAATGATAAAACGAAGATCCGTTTTATCTGGCCAAGATAATTTCAAGAGTCTTTCCAAAATAGGCGTAGGTGCAAAACTAACTGTTATTTGTGAATCAATGAGCCAGTCCCTTAGCGCTTCTGGATTAATTCTCAGTTCCTCTGTTGACAAGTAGAGTGCTGCGCCAGCAGTTAGATACGGCCAAATCTCCTGGACAGCCGAATCAAAAGCAACCCCTGCAATCTGAGTCGCACGATCCTCTGCTGAAATATGATAAACTTCCTGATGCCAAGAAACCATATTCATTAATGAGCGATATTCAACCATGACACCCTTCGGTTTTCCTGTAGAACCAGAGGTATAGACAATATAGGCTAAGTTCTCTGGATTTATTTGACGTGTAGGTGCGATTACACTTTCCACCGTTAATTCTTCTAACCTCACCATTTCGACGTGTGCGAAATGTCCTTCTTGTCCTTCCGCCGTCACTACAAATTGAATTCCTGCATCTTCAATCATGTATTCTAACCTTGATTTTGGATACAACGGATCTAAAACGACATAAGCTCCACCAGCTTTTAAAATGCCTAGTAAACTTGCCATCAGCTCAGCTGACCTAGGAAGATACACTCCTACCACTGACTCTGGGGCTACTCCCTTTCGCTGTAAAACATTTGCCAACTGATTTGCTTGTGTATCCAGTTCACCATAAGTCCACTGTTTTGTTTGATCAACTACCGCAATCGCATCCGGACGCCTTACTACTTGCTCCTCAAATCTGTCGCAAACAAGACCCTGATGAGACATTTCCATTACAGTGTCATTCCATGTTTCTAATAACAAAGTACGCTCGGGTTCTGATAGCATACTCAGGTCATGCAACGGATTTTGTGGACGATGAGAAACTTCATGTAGCCATTTCTCAAAGTGTCCTGCCATCCGTTCAATAGTAGTAGCATTGAATAAATCCTTATTGTACTCAAAAGTAAAAAGTAATCCCTCTTCCGTCTCAGCTGCCATTACACTTAAATCAAACTTTGCAATTGGACTATGGCTTTCTATCATTTCAATACTTCTACTAGATAACATCGGAAACTCTTGTTTCATATTTTGCAAAATGAACATAGTCTGGAAGATTGGCGAATGACTTGTACTTCGCTCCGGTTGCACAACTTCTACAATTTTTTCAAATGGAATATCTTGATATTCATACGCCTTCAATGCCTTTTGACGAACCTGATATAGTACATCTTGAAATGTCGGTCTACCACTCAAATTAGCTCGATAAACCAGCGTGTTAACGAAAAAACCAATTAGTCCTTCAATTTCTCTATAATTCCGATTCGCAATTGGGCTTCCGACCAGGATATCTTCTTGTCCCGTATAACGAGATAGAAAACTTTGATATGCAGCTAAAAGCGTCATGAAGAGTGTAGCCCCTTCTTTTCGACTAAGTTCATTCAATTTATCATGTAGCGTGCTTGGCAGAACCAGAGTGTATATCGACCCGTGATGAGTTTGCATCGCGGGACGCGGGCGGTCCATAGGAAGTTGGAGTACAGGAAGCTCCCCAGACAATTCTTCCCTCCAATATTGGAGTTGTTGATCGAGCACCTCCTCCTTTAGCCATCCTTTTTGCCACTGAGCAAAGTCGGCATATTGAACCGGCAATGGTTCAAGTTCCTCTACCTTTCCATCCGTTGCTTTCTCATAAAATGCCATCCATTCTTCAAGTAGGATTCCCATTGACCATCCATCTGAAATGATATGATGTAGAGTACAAAGGAGTATCCATTCTCCCTCTCCCACGTGCAAAATACTTGCCTTGATTAATGGACCCTCTGTTAAATCAAATGGCACTTCTGTTTCTTGTTGAATCAAACGTTTAACTTCTTCTTCTCGGTCTTCTGGAGAAAGCATAGTTAAATCGGTTTTCGGAATTGATTGAAAAGCATACGGTTCAATTTGCTGTACGGGTTGACCGTTCACTTCGTGAAAGACCGTCCGCAGTGATTCATGACGTTCTATTAGTTGATTCCATCCCGTTTCCAGTGCCTCAAGTAGCCAATGCCCTGTAAGGCGGCATACCATTGGCATATTGTAAAGGGCACTATTAGGTGTAAATTGATCAATAAACCATAAGCGTTGTTGGGCATAAGATAGTGGAATAGCTTCTCCTCGTTTCATTGGTATTAGAGGCGGAATCTCTCGTTTTTTATCTCCTTTACGTAACTGATCTAATCGCTTTGCTAGTGACTCCACCGTTGTATATTCAAATAGTTCACGTACTGGTAATTCGATTTGAAAAATCCCCTGTAAACGTGACACTACTTGAGTAGCTAGTAGTGAATGACCACCGATTTCAAAAAAGGAATCCTGAACACTAATATTTTTTATTCCTAACACTTGGCTCCAAACGGAAACGATAAGCTCCTCCACTGGTGTTCGTGATGAAGTAATATCTTCACTTATGAACTGTTCTTCTAATTCCAGTAAGGCTTTCCGATTCACCTTACCATTTGGAGTGAGTGGCATACCTTCAATTTTGAAAAAGTATGCCGGCACCATATAATGTGGCAGTTGCTTCTTGAGATATTCACGCCACTCCCCAGTATCCCCTTCACCCACTACATAAGCTATTAACTGCTTATCTCCTGGTCGATCTTCCTTCACCAACACGACTGCCTCTTTTACAGATGAGTGATCATGTAAAGCTGCTTCAATTTCTCCCAATTCAATTCGGAATCCTCTAATTTTAACTTGGTTATCTATTCTTCCAATATATTCTAAGTTACGATCATTCATATATCTCACCAAGTCACCCGTTCGATATAATCGTTCCCCGTCCTTAAAGGGATGCGGAATAAAACGTTCAGTAGTTAAATCTGGTCGATTGAAGTAGCCACGTGCCAACCCTACTCCTCCAAGGTAAAGTTCCCCTGCCACACCAATCGGGACCACTTGTTGATATTGATCTAACACATACAACTCTGTATTATCAATCGGACGACCAATCGGAATAAGCATTGCTTCTTTTTCTAAATCACAATCATAATAAGTCACATCCACAGTCGCTTCAGTAGGACCATACAAGTTAATTAACTTTGTTTGCTGAGCATTGTAAAAGATCCCCTTAAACCGGCGAACCTGCTCAGTGTTTAACGCTTCTCCACTAGTAAAAACTTGAATTAAAGACGAGACATCCCTTTTCGAATTATATAGTTCCATATAATCTAAGAAAGTAGATAACATCGACGGAACAAAGTGCATGGTGGATACACGGTATCGTTCAATATACTCCTCAATCACCGCAGGATCTTTCTCTCCTCCTGGTGGAAGTAAACAAACACGTGCTCCTACAAATGACCACCAAAATAATTCCCAGACAGAAACATCGAACGAAAACGGTGTCTTTTGTAGGATTGTATCCTCCTCGGACAATGGATATTTTTTCTGCATCCACTGTAGACGATTGATAACGGAATGATGTTCAATCATTACCCCCTTTGGATTTCCCGTCGAACCCGAAGTGTATATAATATAGGCTAAGTTATTTGCTGTTACTCCACTTACCGGAGCTAAATTACTCTCTTTAGAAATCATCACTTGATCCCGGTCTAAACAAATAGCTTGAATATCTTTAGGTAACCAGTCCTGTAGTGTTTCTTTTGTTAACAGCACTTGAATTTGTGAATTCTCCAAAATATATCTTAGGCGGTTTTCGGGATAACTTGGGTCCAGTGGGACATAAGCCCCACCTGCCTTCAAAATCCCAAAGAGACCGATAATCATATCAGGAGAACGTTCAATACATATACCGACCAATGATTCAGGTCCGATACCTCGTTTTTGTAGAAAATGTGCCAATTGATTCGATTTTTCATTAAGTTCTTGATACGTTAGCTTTCCACCCTCATAAACTACCGCCACTGCATCAGGTGTCCGTGCAACTTGCTGCTCAAATAGCTCATGAATCATACAATCATGACCATAAACTACGTCCGTATCATTCCATTCTTCTAGGAGTTGTTTTCGCTCAGTATCCGATAACATTGACAGCTTTGTATATGATTCATCTGGTTGATGCGTGATTTCATTTAGCCAGTTCTCAAAATGTCCTGCCATACGTGCAATGGTACTACTATCAAATAAATCCGTGTTGTATTCAAATGAGACAAATAGACCTTCTTCCACTTCATAGGCAGTTAAGCTCAAATCAAATTTAGCAATAGACATATTACTTTCTACCATTTCAATACTTCTATCAGGCAAATCTAGTCGTTCTTGTTTTATATTCTGTAGCGTAAACATGGTCTGAAATATAGGGGAATGACTCATACTTCGTTCAGGTTGCACAGCTTCTACCACTTTTTCAAATGGTATATCTTGATATTCGTAAGCTTTTAACGCCTTTTTCTTTGTTTGGTTCAAAATCTCCCGAAAAGTAGGGGTGCCACTCAAATCTGATCGATAAACCAACGTATTAACAAAGAAACCAATTAATCCTTCTACTCCCTTATGGTTCCGATTTGCAATCGGACTACCAACTAGAATATCTGTTTGTCCTGTATAACGAGCAAGAAAGCTCTGGTATGCGGCCATTAAAGTCATAAATAAAGTAGATCCTTCTTGTCGACTTATATCCTTCAATTGACTGAGCAATTTATAAGGCAAAATTACATGATGCGCAGCCCCAGGGTAAGTCTGCTTAACCGGTCGAGGTCGATCCACTGGCAGTTGTAAGATAGGAAGCTCACCAGACAATTCTTCCTGCCAATACGTAAGCTGACGATTTAGCACATCACCTTGCAACCACTCCTTTTGCCACTTCGTAAAGTCTGCATATTGAATGGATAATGAACTTAATTTAGCAGGATTTCCGCCCGTTTCTTCTTCATAGAAAGCAAGTAATTCATTCATGAATATACCAATGGACCAAGCATCAGAAATAATATGATGCATCGTACACAGTAATAACCATTCATCCTTCTCTAATTGAACAAGTTGATTACGAATTAAAGGACCATTCATTAAATCAAATGGTTCTTGCGCTTCTCTCGCAATTAAACTATCTACCTCTTTTTCTTTTACTTCTAGAGAAAGTTGAGAGTAATCCCTTACAGGTAATGCTCTAGGAAGGAATTCGACAATTTGCTGCACAGGCTGTTCTCCTATTTCTTTAAAAACCGTTCGTAATGATTCATGACGTTCAATGAGTCGATTGAATCCCTTCTCTAATGATTCAGGTATCCAATTTCCTTTTAGATGCCATACTGTTGGAATATTATATAAAGAACTGTTTGGGTTAAATCTGTCCATAAACCACAAACGTTTTTGTGCATAAGACAACGGGAGTGCTTCTTTATTCTCCTTTTTTTGCATTTGCTTCTGAAGCCATGCTCTCTTCTCAGGAGAAAGTGAACTCAGCTTTGCAAGTAAATCACTTTTCATTTTTTTACCCCTTCCTGAATCAAATTACTCTCGAATATCCCTTGTGCTTCTTCCTCTGATAGCTCTTCTAATTGCTTAAGCAGTTCTATTAATTCTTCATCATTACTGACTTCTGCTTCTTTTTGAATATAGTCTTGAAGACTTACATTCTCCTTACTATCATTCTGCATTTCTCGATTTTTGTTATAGAGCAATTGATCAATCTGTTCTGCCAATTGCTGCACCGTATGAAACATAAATAAATCATGCAATGGTATCTCGATTCCAAAAGCCTCTTTAAGATTGGAAACAGCTTGCGTAGCGAGTAGTGAATGGCCACCAATTTCAAAAAACGAATCTTGAATTCCGATGTTTTCCATATCTAAAACTTCATGCCATATTGAAACGATTGTTTTTTCCGTAGACGTACGAGGAGCAATATAACCACTTGCTATCTCCTGTCTCTCTGGTACTGGTAAGGCCTTCCTATCAATTTTCCCATTAGGAGTGAGTGGAAATGCATTTAATCCAACAAAATAGGCTGGAATCATATAATTTGGTAGTTGATCCTTGAGATAATCACGCCACTTTTGAGCATCTCCATCTCCTACAACATAGGCAATCAAACGTGGATTGCCAGGATAATCTTCCCGCACCATCACAATAACTTCGTTAACTAGTGTATGCCTTTGTAATGTCGCTTCAATTTCTCCTAGTTCAATCCGGAACCCACGAATTTTCACTTGATGATCGATTCGTCCAACATACTCCAAATTTCCATCTGGTAAATACCTTACTAGATCTCCAGTCCGGTATACTCGCTCTCCTTCTTTAAACGGATGCGGTATAAAACGATCTTGCGTTAAGTCAGGGCGATTTAAATATCCACGCGCTAACCCTGATCCACCAATGTATAGCTCACCAACTACACCAATTGGAACCATTTTTTGTTCGGCACTCAGTACATATACTTCTGTATTGAATATTGGTTTACCAATTGGTGGTACCCTATGCATGTCACCCTTTTCTAATTCCATATACGTGGAATACGTAGTATCTTCGGACGGTCCATATAGGTTGTACACCTTTTCGATCGTACTTCTCTCGTATAAATCTTGAACAAGCGAATATGGCAATGGTTCTCCAGCCAAGTTCATCACCTTTACCGAAGAAGGGATTGTTTTTGCTCGAACCAGTTCCTTCGCTACCGATGGCACAGTATTAACCAAAGTTACACCTTTGGTAGACAACTTCTCTAGATGTAGAGCATTTTCAGTGACAATCACCTTACCACCCATCGTTAAGGGAACAAATACTTCAAAAACGGATAAATCAAAAGATAGCGAAGTTGAAGCTAACACTCCCGCTAATTCCTTTCGGGAATACGTGTGATGCGCCCAATGAATCATTGTTACTGTATTCCTGTGCTCAATCATTACTCCCTTTGGATTTCCAGTGGAACCTGAAGTATAGATAATATAGGCTAAGTTATCGCCCGTCACTTCACTCATACATACCGTAGTAACTTCTTGTTCTATTTCTGCACGATTACAATCCATACAAATCACGTCAACGAATTTAGGTATAACCATTTTTTGTTGTATCTTTTCCTGTGTCACCAGTACCTTTATTTGAGCATCTTCTAAAATGTACTGCAGTCGACTTTCCGGATACGCTGGATCAATTGGGACATATGCTCCTCCCGCCTTCATAATTCCTAAGAGACCAACAATCATCTCGGATGAACGTGTAACGCAAATCCCAACCAATGATTCGCATGTTACACCACTTTTTTGTAAATAATGTGCCAACTGATTCGAGCGTTCGTCCAACTCTCGATATGTTAGTTCTTCATCTTCGCACACTACTGCAATTGCTTCTGGTGTTTTTTCTACTTGTTCTTCAAACATTGTATGAATCGTACTTTCTTCCATATCTATAACACCCGATTTATTCCATTCCTCTAGTAGTTGCTTATATTCTACTTTCGATAACATATTCAGTTCTGATAGTACACATTTTGGATGAGAGACAATTTGATTTAACCAATGTTTAAAATGACTTGCCATACGTTCAATGGTTGTATCATCAAACAAATCAGTATTGTATTCAAAGGTTAGTGATAATCCTTCTTCCGTCTCAGAAGCAAATAAACTCAAATCAAATTTGGCAACAGAAGCATGGCTTTCCATGATTTCCATTTGTCGTCCAGATAACTGAAGAAACTCTTGTTTCGTATTCTGTAAAGTAAACATAGTTTGGAATATTGGTGAATGACTTGTACTCCGTTCAGGTTTTACGGATTCTACCACTTTCTCAAATGGGATGTCCTGATACTCGTATGCTTTTAGCGCTTTTTTTCTTACCTGCGACAAAAGTTCTTGGAACGTCGGATTTTCACTGAAATCAGCTCGATAAACCAACGTGTTTGCAAAGAATCCTATTAATCCCTCAATCTCTTTCACATTTCGATTAGCGATCGGGCTTCCAACTATAATGTCGTCCTGTCCTGTATAACGAGAAAGGAAGCTTTGATACGCTGCCATCAATGTCATAAATAAAGTGCATCCTTCTTGCAGACTTAAATCTTTGAGCTTTTCCTGTAGGGAATTCGCCACTATTAAGGACTGACTTGCACCACGATGGGTTTGAACTGCAGGTCGAGGACGATCCATCGGTAATTGTAAAACCGGTAGTTCCCCAGATAATTCTTCCTTCCAATATTGAAGGTGCTGATTCAAATTCTCTTCTTTTTGCCATTCCTTTTGCCACATGACAAAATCTGCATATTGGATAGATAACTCCTTCAATTCCGCCGGTTTGCCGCTTAATGCTCCTTCATAAAAAGCCATCCATTCTTCAAGTAAGATCCCCATTGACCATCCATCTGAAATAATATGATGCATCGTACAAATGAGAACCCATTCTTCCCTGTCCACTTTCAATATTCGTGTTCGAATCAGAGGACCTTGTCCAAAATGAAATGGTTCCTCAGCTTCGTTTTGAATGATCCGTTTCATTTCTCTTTCCCTATCTTCCAAAGAGAGATCTGTTAGATTCATTTGAGGAATATGTCTGAATACATGAGATTGAACTTGTTGAAAAGGTTCACCCTCTTGTTCTAGAATTGTCATCCTTAATGATTCATGACGCTCCAACAATTGATTCCATCCGACCTCCAATGCTTCAATTGACCATTCACCTGTTAAGCGACACGCTGCATGGATATTGTACATAGCACTATTTGGCATTAATTGATCAATAAACCATAGACGTTTCTGCGCATAGGAAAGTGGGATAACTTCTTCTCGTTTCATAGGTACAAGGGGAGCAACCTCTCTTTTTTTATCTGCTTTTCGTAACTGATCCACTCGTTTCGCCAATGCTTCCACTGTATCGTGCTTGAAAAGTTCACGTAATGGAATTTTAATTTGGAACAGTTCTTGCAATCGAGAGACGATTTGAGTAGCAAGTAGTGAGTGCCCACCACGTTCAAAGAAGGAATCCTGAATGCCAATATTTTTTGTTCCTAACACTTGACTCCAAACCGAGGCAATAAGCTCTTCCGATGGCGTCCGAGGTAGCACATTTAAATCTTCAATAGCTTGCTCATCAGGTGCTGGCAAGGCCTTTCGGTCAATTTTCCCATTCGGAGTAAGCGGGAAGTGTTCTAACTCTATAAAGTGCGCTGGAATCATATGATTCGGTAATTGGTTTTGTAAGTACTCTCTCCACTCTTGGGTATTTCCATCGCTTATTACATATGCAACCAATCGTTGATCACCTGGACGATCTTCTCTAACTAATACGACAGCCTCTTTAATAAACGAACATTTTTCTAAAGTTGCTTCAATTTCTCCTAATTCAATCCTAAAACCACGCATTTTGACTTGATGATCCATTCTACCTATAAATTCTATATTTCCATCAGTTAGATATCTTACTGAATCTCCTGTTCGATATAGTCGTTCCCCCAATCGAAATGGGTGCGAAATGAATTTTTCAGCAGTAAGATTCTGACGATTTAAGTATCCACGCGCTAAACCAGCACCACCAATATATAACTCACCCTCAGTTCCTATTGATTGCAAGCGTTGATGTTGGTCTAATACATATAATTGCGTGTTCTGTATTGGCTGCCCAATAGAAACAAATTCTTGATTAGGCTGAATATCAAATGCATTCACATAAATAGTGGCTTCAGTTGGTCCATAAAAGTTGGTTAATTTCACTTGTCCACTATAATTCCATTTCTGTTGAAATCGTCTAACTAACCCTGAACTTAGTTCTTCTCCACCAGAAAATACATGGCGTACGGACGAACAATTCATGTTCAATTCAATATGATTGAAGTGATCTAAGAAAACAGATAACATCGAAGGTACAAATTGAACTATAGTAACCTGATGTTGTTTAATCACTTCAGCTATAATAGAAGGATCTTTTTCTCCACCTGGAGGTAGGAAAGATACACTTGCACCAACGTGAATGCCCCAAAACAATTCCCAAACAGAGACATCAAATGAGAATGGCGTTTTCTGCAAGACCACATCCTTTTCAGAAAGCGGATATTTATGTTGCATCCATTCTAGATAATTAATTACTGAATGATGCTCAATCATTACTCCCTTTGGATTCCCTGTAGATCCTGAAGTATACATAACATACGCTAAATTTTCTCCTGTGACACCACTTATACATGGGGTTGATTCTTCTTTTTCAATTGCAGTGTAATCTTTATTCATACAAATCGTCTCGATATTTTCAGATAAAAACAAGTTTTTAGAATTCTCTTCCGTCACTAGTACTTCGATTCCAGCATCCTCTAATATATATCGAAGCCGATTATCTGGATAAGTAGGGTCAAGTGGAACATACGCTGCTCCTGATTTTAGAATACCTAATAACGCTACCATCATTTGTAATGAACGTTCCATATATACACCAACTAGAGACTCTGGGCCTACACCATGCTTTTGTAAATAATGAGCTAGCTGATTTGCACGCTTCTCCAACTCTTTATAGGTAATTTGTTCATTTTCGTAACTAGCCGCGATTGCTTCCGGTGTTTTTTTAACTTGCTCCTCAAACATCGTATGAATCATGCCTTCAGCCGAATAATTAACTTGAGTATGATTCCATTCCTCTAGTAACTGTATTTGTTCTTCTTCTGTTAAATGAGTAATTTCAAATAGTTTTGAATCTAGGCTTTTCGTCATCTGAATTAATATTTGCAATAAGTGATTCTGAATCCGATTTATTGTTTCTTCATTAAAATAGCTTCGATCATACATCAACTTTAAAGTAATTTTCTTACCGGGCATTACAATGAGTGTTAAAGGATAATTTGTTTGTTCTGTGCTTTTAACATCTAGTAATCTTAAATCATCATTTCTCTCACCTTGAATTGGATAATTTTCAAACACATACAAGGTATGAAATAAGGAGCTATTTCGCGGAACCTCACTCCAGCCTTGAATATCTATCAACGAATTATACTCATACTGTCTTCGTTCCATTTCTTTCATTTGTATTTTACGAAGCCAATCTACTACTGATGTATTATCCGTTAATCGAATTCTGGTAGGTAATGTGTTAATAAATAGCCCCACCATATTCTCTGCACCCATTAAATCAGTAGGACGTCCAGCGCTAGTTACGCCAAATACGACGTCACTGTCACCGCTATACCTACTCATCAAATAAGCCCATGCACCTTGTACTAACGTATTCAACGTTAATCGACTATTTCGTACCCACTCTTGTAAATTCTCAGTAAGTTCCTCAGATACTTGATAAGCAAACTCCCCATAACCCTTCTCTTGTCCTTGATCCTTTCTTTCCATTGCTAATGGAGTAGGTGCATAGAACCCTTTTAATTCTTCTTTCCAAAATTCCTCTGCTTGACTTTGATCTTGTTTATTTATCCATTGAATATATTTTTTATAAGGAAGCGATTTAGGAAGATTCAACAATTCTCCCTTTATCATCTTGAGATAAACTTCCATCACTTCACTAAAGACCAATGACACACTCCATCCATCTAGCAAAATATGATGATGTGTCCAGATAATTCTCGTTTCCTCTTTTGCTTCTTTAATCGCAGTGACTCTCATCAATGGTGCTTCATCCAATAAAAATCCTTTCCTACGATCTGCAGTCAAAAACTGTTGTAATTTCTTCTCCTTCTCCTCATGCGAATAGGTACTCCAATCCTCTTGATGAATAGTAAAAGGAAGACGTTCGTAAACTGCTTGTAGAGGTTTTTCTACTTCCTCCCAAACAAATACTGAGCGCAGAACCTCATGTCGTTGAATAACATATTCCCAAGCTTTTTCAAAAGTAGCAACATCCAATTGCCCCCCGAGCAAGAAACCTACTTGTACAATATAGGAAAAAGAATGTTCATCATCTTGATCGTATAAAGTATGAAACAGTATTCCTTTTTGCAAAGGTGATAAACCATATATATCAATAACGTCTCCCATTTTTACACCCTCTTCTTTGTTAATTTAAGTAATACTTTGCTTAAGCTTTCATCCGTAAGATCCTCTGCATCAGCAAAATCTGATACCGTAAAAGCAGACTCTGTTGTTGGTTTATTTATAAGTTGGCAAAGATGTCTCAACATACCATCTGCTATTACTTGAATTTTTAATTTAGAAAACTGTTCTCTACTATACATCCAAATAAAATGTAACTTTTCATCTTTCACCATTCCGATAACATCAATTAGATGAGATGGCTTGGAATCTGGAGCATGATCTAAAAATGTAAACCCTGCCTCTTGCATAAACAAAGATTCCTTTGAAAACACCTGATCAAATTGACCCAAATAGTTAAAGCTTATTGGAGGCTTTTGCTGATGAAACGGTAGTATTTCTTTATTCAAGTAACGTAAAATACCATAGTCTACTCCTTGATTCGGAATTCGACGCAATTGTTCTTTGACAGCCTTTAAGCCTTCAATTGGTGTTTTAGTTCCTTGAAAATTTAGATGAACAGGATAAATACTCGTGAACCAGCCCACTGTCCGTGATAAATCAATACCTTCTATCATCTCTTCTCTCCCGTGTCCTTCTAGATGAATAGAAACCGTTTGCTGATTTGTACAATCGACGATAGCTTGTCCTAATGCCGCCAATAGTACCTCATTAATCCTTGTCTTATGAGTGACTGGAACTTCGTGTAACAATGCTTGTGTTTCTTCTACCCCTAAAGTCCTCGTCACTTGATCAATCGATTCTTCTGTTGTTTCTTGTATTGGATAGTCCATTGGAATTGTCATTATTTCTTTTTCTACTTGTTCATTCCAATAATCCAGTACTTCTTTTGAAATACCCGAATCACTGTATGTCTGAAGTCGTTCAGACCATTCTTTAAAAGAGGTACTTTTCGCAGGTAAGCGAACTTCTTGACCTTGTTTCATCTGATTATATACCACCTGTAAATCTTCCAATAGAATCCTCCATGACACTCCATCTACTACTAAATGATGAATCACCCAGAATATTCGATCATTTCCAGTCAAGTTATCTTCAAAGTACACTACTCTCATTAACGGACCAGTAACTAAATTGAAACTAGCTTGATTAATGTTCATCTCTTCTTGTATTATTTTATTCCACTCTTTTTCATTAACTTTGTTCCGTTTTACAACATGGAGTACTGACAGCTCATCAGTCCCTTCATTTCTCTGCCTCCATGTTCCGTTTGGTAACTGCTCGTACCGAAAACGTAAAGCATCATGATGTTTGATTAAATTTAATATTGCTCCCTCTAGTAACTTCACATCCAATCTTTCTTTTACTCTTAAAAGCATTGATTGATTCCAATGCTCTGTATGTGGTTGTTCTTGCTCGAAGAACCAGCACTGAATTGGAGTAAGAGGCACATCACCTATCACAATTCCCTGCTCCGCTTGTACTCCCTGCGTTTCTATAGCCACTTGTGCCAGCTCAGCGATAGTTGGGCATTCAAACATTTGCTTTGGAGTAAGTTTTAACCCCACTTGACTTGCTTGAGATATGATTTGAATACTGAGAATCGAGTCGCCACCAATTTCAAAGAAATTATCATAGATTCCCACCTTTTTAACACCTAATACTCGCTTCCAAATGGTAGTCAGTATCTGTTCGTTACTATTCCGAGGGCCAACACATTCACTATTAACCTGCTTTTCCTCTGGCATAGGTAAGGCCTCTCGATCAACTTTACCGTTAGCTGTAAGTGGAATAGCTTCCATCGCCACAAATCCCGAAGGAACCATATAACTTGGTAGTTTCGCTTTAAGATACTCTCTCCACGCATCTACATTTCCATCTCCTACAACATATGCTACTAATCTTTTATCGCCCGGCTGATCTTCTCTTACAATTACAACTGCCTCTGTTACAGATGCATATGTATTTAAAGTAGACTCAATTTCCCCAATCTCAATTCTGAAACCACGTATTTTAACCTGATGATCAATTCTTCCGCGATAATCTAGATTCCCATCTGGCAAATACCTAGCTAAGTCTCCTGTCCGGTATAATCTTGCTTTTGGATTACTACTAAATGGATGAGATATAAAACGCTCTGCTGTTAATTCAGGTCTATTTAAATATCCACGTGCCAATCCTGCTCCACCAATATAAAGTTCACCATCAACACCTATAGGAACAGGTTGTTGATAAGCGTCTAGTATATACACTTCTAAATCGGGAATCCGCTTTCCAATATTACTTCTTGAAGCATGCTGCACATCATCTAGAGTAATTGGATAATATGTAACATGAACTGTAGTTTCTGTAATTCCATACATATTAATTAACTGTGGTTTTTTCTCCCCATACCTTTGAAACCACGGTAACAAGCCAATAGGTTCTAACGCTTCTCCGCCAAATATCACGTAACGCAGCTGCAAATTTTTATTCTTATCTTCTTGTTCACACACTCGTATTAATTGGCGGAATGCGGAAGGTGTCTGATTTAGAACTGTGACTTCTTCCTCCACCAATAATTGATAAAAATCCTTAGGTGATCGACTAATCCAGTACGGAACAACAACTAATTTTCCACCATATAATAACGCTCCCCAAATTTCCCATACTGAGAAATCAAATGCATACGAATGAAAAAGCGTCCAAGTATCTTTTTCATTAAACTGATACCAACAATCCGTCGATTTAAATAACCGTATAACATTGTGATGCTCTATCATAACGCCTTTTGGATTTCCCGTTGATCCCGAAGTATAGATCACATATGCCAGATTTTGGGGACCGACACTAGAAACCGGCAAAGTCTTACTTTCTTTCCCAATCTCATCTTGATCACGATCCAGGCAAATCGACTCAACATTTTCTGGTAACCAGTTCAATTCTTTTAAACTTTCTTGCGTTACGAATAACTGAATGCTAGCATCTTCTAAAATATATTGAAGTCGCTGCTCTGGATATGTTGGATCAAGTGGAACATAAGCCCCACCAGCCTTCAAAATTCCTAAAATACCTACAATCATCTCGAGGGAACGTTCAACGCACAGTCCAACTAAAGTATCAGGTCCTACTCCCTTTTTCTGCAGATAATGAGCTAACTGGTTTGCACGTTCATTAAGTTGCCTATAAGTAACTTTTTCTTTTTCATACGTAACTGCAATAGCGTGTGGATAAATCATTGCTTGTCGTTCGAACAATTCATGAAGAGTTTCCCGAGGTGGGAAATCCAGCTTAGGATTGTTGAACTCAACTATACTTTTTCTTTTATCTTCATCAGAAATAATTTCGATTTCAGCTACCTTTTGCTTTGGGTTTTCAAAAGTGTTTTCCATTATCGCTAACATAACGTTAAAAAAGCGTTTTATCTCTTCCTTAGAAAATAGCTCCTCACGATAATCAATATGTACATGTAAGGAGTCTATATCAATTAGATTTTCAATATGCACTGCAAGATCTTGTACCTCTTCACGGTTTGCGATCCATAGTGAATCACCACTTTCATCACGATCCCTATAATCAATCGTAGTTCCGAAAAGTCTCACATTGCTGTTATTCTCTTTATTAATCTGCTTTAATAACAAATCAAACGGATATTTCTGGTGTCTCAATGATTTACTTTGTTTTCTGGACACCCTACTAATAAATGAAAGTACTTCTTCTTCTGGATCAATATCCATTCTTAAAGGAACTGTACTCACCATCATTCCAATCAATTTTCGTTCCATTTTAGTCATACGGTTGCCGTAAGCCATTCCTAAACCAATATCAAGCGATGAGGTCCACCGATACATGGACAACGAGAAAGCAGCAACAAAAAGAGTATACAAACTAATTTTGTAACATTCAGAAAATTTTTCTATCTTTCTCTTCAAATGTTCCGTTAATATAAACGTCTCACGTGATGCTTTGGTACTAACTTGGTACGTATTATAAGGCTTCAATCCAGTCACAGATGGCAGTGTTTTAAATTCCTCTAACCAAAATTTTTGATCTTTTTGAAAGCGACTACTATTCAAATATGTTTGTTCATTGGTCAGAAATTGAACATATGAATTTTTAATTTCACCTTCCTCATTCTCGTTATGCATGTCATAATAATATTTTGCAATCTGCTCAGTAAATATTTGAATTGATAAACCATCCATAATAATATGATGAACATTTCCAAAGACTGCACATTCATTATCGTTTAATTTTATTAAAGCGAAATAGTATAAATTTGAATTAAATAATGTAAACGTTTCTTTTGTTTTCTGCTCAATCCATTCCTCAAGCAAATTTGTATTCTCCACATTACTGAAATCAAAAAACTCAAATTCTTGTTCTTCATGTTTAGTAAAATATTGTTTCGGTTCCTGATGCCCATTTTCTTTTAACCTAATGCACAGACCTTCATTTTCACTGATAACGCGATTCACAACTTGGTTTAATTTTGAATAATTCATTTTTCGATGAAGTTTAAATAAAAATCTTAAATTACATATTCCTTTATCAGAATGAACAACTTCTGTATACCATATTCTTCGCTGCGGATGGCTTAATGGATAACATTCCTCATTGGTCATAAAAATCTTCCCTTCAAAAATTATTTGCTCTTATAGGTTCGTGTTTATGTTTAGCCCATAAATATTTCTGCAGTGAAACTCCAATTACTCCAATAATAACAAGCCCAATCCCTCCATAAACATAGAGTTGAGTTACTCCAAACAAATGCACTAATGGACCACTCATAGCAGGAGAAATAATTAGAACTGCGTTTGTTAAACTGCTTTGTATACCAAATACTCTTCCTACTTGATCTTGATCGGATTCTATTTGTAAAATGACTTGATTAGATACAAGCATCAGCCCACTTCCGATACCAGCGATAAAACTAATTAAATAGGCTAAAACGAAGACCGTACCGGGCGTTATCAAACCAATCCCCCCAAAACCAATTCCCATTAAAACCATACCTCCACATACTACCCAGCCATATTGAAATTGTTTTAATTTCTGAGTTAGTAATGCACCAAGTATTCCGCCAAGACCAATAATAGAAATGATATATCCCATTTTACTTTTATCATGTGGGAATAAGCTCTTAAATAAAGTTGGGAATTGTGAGTCTACTAATTGTAATACTGCCATGGCTATTGTAACGAAAATCATGGTTGATAATATTATCCGATTAGATAACACATAACCCCACCCTTGTACCCAAGCGGTCCAAGTACTTTGTTTTTGCTTTTCAACAAATTCTTTCGATATAGTTTCTTTAAATTTTATTGTGGGTATCAGAACTAAGGTAGCTAATAAACAACTTATAGCTCTTATAATGAGGCAGAACTCTGGTTGAAACCAGCTCAGCAACATGCCCCCTATAAGTGGGCCTACTATCTTTGTACCCTGCTCTACTATTCCGTTGATACTTACTGCTTTAGTAAGCAAGTCCGGGGATACAATCTGTCTTGTTAGTGTTTGCTGTGCAGGATAATAGAAAACAATAAAAATGGAACGAATCATTAATGCCACTAAGAGCCAGTGGATATCTTGTACAAATAAAAGAGCAATTGTTATTAGACCAACCATTAGATTACAGAACATCATAATTGGAATTTTTCTAAAACGATCTGCAATAACACCTGCCCATGAGCCAAAAATAATTCCAGGAAGTGCATATGCAACAGGAATCAATCCAATCATAGTAGGATCTACTTCCCATTCAAACCCAACTATAGTCATAATCGCTAACATATCAATAAAAACACCAAGCATAAGCAATGAATAGGCAGAGAAAACTTGTAAATAAACCCTATTTCCTAATAGGCCTTTTGAATTGGTAGTTTTCATAAAAGCAAGCTCCTTAAGTTACTAATATAAACGCTTTTGGTATAAGGTACCCCTTTATTAAACTTAATTAATCATTATAAATATTTCACCTAGAATTTAACTTCGTTAAAATCTAGACTAACCTCAAGGTTTTGTATTTTTAAAATAGTCAGATAAATTTAAACGCACCTATTTCTTCATTTTTATATCAACTGTTACAAAATAGACCTTTTCCTCACACTAATAACAGCTAAACGTTGCCTTAATATAATCCTTTACAGTCGTTTGCACATTCAATTCACATCCTTTTTAAAGTTGGCTTTTTTCTATCTCAAATACTATCACACAAATATTTCACCTACTATATTCATAAAGTTGAAATATTTGAATCAGAAAATTCGGATAAAAAACAAAATCCACAAATCATAACAAACTATTATTTAGTTATATTTTCATTTTATAGATAGCTTTAACCATAAGGATATTAAGAATTAAGCTTTTTAATTTTATTAACATAATAGTTAATAGAGACTATAAATCCTACTAAATAAAAAGGTACATATACATTAAAGTATATGTACCTTTCCCTATCCTACATATTTTCTATTCAAATTGTAGAGGTTATTTCTTTTTTTCTAGAGGATACATGTAGGGAATTTAAAGATTTGCATACGAAATAAACCCTGACGGGTTTCATTTTTTGAATTAAGCCGCTTGATTATCA
>NZ_CP034686.1:125000-247500 GCF_007363175.1 Bacillus sp. BD59S | reverse complement strand
ATCTAATTAACTTAGGAGGCGTTATGAAATGCATGTTAATAAGAAAATCATTTATGTATCCCATGATGCCCATTTCCACGGAGCACAGCTGCTTTCTTTACATACTATTAAAGCTCTTAAAGAAAATTTTCATTACTCCGTCGCAATTATTTCTATTGGAACGGGCATTTTAATCCAAGATTTTCAAAAGTATGGCCCTGTTTATTGCCTAGAGGAAAACTACCCAACGGAAGAAAAAGTCGAATTATTAATAAAGAAGTTATTATTAAAAGACTATACCATCGCCATATGTAGTACGGTCATAAGTGGTGATATAGTTGCATTACTAGCTAAACATAATATTAAAGTTATTTCATTAATACATGAATTGCCGCATTTAATACAACAGTACTCTGCTGAGGGAAAAGCAAGAAACATTGCCCAATCTGCTCATAAAATTGTCTTCCCTTCACAATACGTGTATGAAAAATTCCGTACAATCACCCAATTAGATCATCAAAAATGCCACATCCTCCCTCAAGGTTTGTTTAACCACAATCCTTATAAGAACAATATTGCAAAAGCGAGAAACGAATTACGAAAAAAACACGACCTGCCTCTAGATAGCAAAATCATTTTGGGGGTAGGTTTCGCTGATCATCGAAAAGGAATAGATTTATTCTCACTTATTGCTTACTCAGTAAGAAAGGTGCATACGAATATTCATTTTATCTGGGTTGGGAAAACAGATGTTCATTTTTTAAATACAATATCCCCAAGATATACAGCACATTTCACATTAGTGGATCCCACTCCAGATATCGGTTTATATAACGCCGGTGCTGATTTATATTTATTAACTTCAAGAGAAGACCCTTTCCCAAACGTAGTTTTAGAAGCATTAGATACAAAAGTCCCTGTTATAGGGTTTAAAAACGCTGGAGGTTTTGGAGATGTTGTTACGGAACAAACCGGTGCATTAGTGGACTATTTAAACTTACCGATGATGCTGGAAAAAATATATGAATTTATTGGGGATGAAGATTTACGATTACAAAAAGGGACCTTTGGCCAAGAACTTATTGAAAAAGATTTCAACTTTCTTCATTACGTTTATCAATTATTAAACTTGCTTGAGCATAATTATAAAAAAATAAGCGTCATTATACCGAACTATAATTACGAAAAATACTTACCCGAACGAGTTACATCAATATTAAATCAAACCTATCCCCTTTACGAACTAATTTTCCTAGACGATGCCTCTACTGACAATAGCGTATCTACATTTGAAAAGCTGCTCTCAAACGAAAATAAACACCACCTGAAAGTTCAGCAAATTATTAACGATAAAAACTCTGGTTCTGTATTTAATCAATGGATAAAAGGTGTCTCTGCAGCAACCGGTGATTATATTTGGATTGCTGAGGCCGATGACTTATGTGATCAGACATTTTTAGAAGAAGTAATACAAGGGTTTCATATAGATAGTGATGTTTCCTTAAGTTACACACAATCAAAGCAAATAGATGAACAAGGAAATATCTTGGCCAATCATTATTTGGATTACACAAACGATATTGATAAGGAAAAATGGCAGCGTTCTTATGTCCGAAAAGGGATAGATGAAATACAAGATACGTTACTTATCAAAAACACCATACCTAATGTCTCAAGTGTAGTTTTTAAAAACATAGATATAAAAACAACAGCAAAACAATTGGAAAAGTTTAAAGTAGCTGGCGATTGGTTTTTCTATGTTTCTCTCCTTAAAGAGGGGAACATTTATTTTAATCCAAAACCTCTAAACTATCATAGACAACATACAAATAGCGTAACAAGAACAGAAGATTCATATTCTCATTACAGTGAAGTTGTACAAATGCAGAATTTCATTAAAGATACCTTTGCTATCGACGACATTTCAAAAAAGAAAATGTACGCATATAGAAAGTACCTTAAAGCATATTTGAAGGTTTGATTATATATTTTCTTTACCATCCGTATCTCTTATAGATATTACTATTATTTAAGGGAGGGTTACTCTTTGAAAGAATTTATAGATGCAAATAAAGATTTGATTTCTCAAATTGCACAAAACTACAATGTAAATGCAAGTATCCATCCAGAGGATCATATCTTTCAATTCCTTGTCACGAATCCAGTCTTTCCATCTAAAAAAGAAGCAATAGATTATTATTTTAAAGATGGAAGAAAATCAGCAGAAACACTCTTAGATTTAATGACTTCCTTTTATCCTCCTGTAGACACTCCAATTAAATTATTAGAATTCGCATCCGGATATGGTTGCGTAACACGTCATTTATTAAACCTACAAACGAACTTACGTATAACTGCCTGTGATATACATGAAGAGGCTATTACTTTTCTTGAACGCACATTACATACATCATCTATCTTATCTCATCCTGAACCTGAACAAATAAAATTATCGTCTACGTATGATATCGTTTTTGGCCTATCCTTTTTTTCTCATATGCCTGATACAACTTGGTTTCGTTGGCTTCAAACATTGTATAATGCTGTTTCCCCTGGCGGATTATTCATTTTCACAACTCATGGATATCAAAGTAAAAAGTACTTCGGCTTCCCAGATTTAAATAAACAAGGTTATTGGTTTCTCCCCTCTAGTGAACAACTGGATTTAGATGTGCATCAATATGGGCAAACGATCGTTAGTCCCTCTTACGTATGTGACAAAATTAAATTATTACCTTATAATCCTATCATCAAAAAATACACTGAAGGTTTTTGGTGGGAACACCAAGACCTTTGGGTAATAAAAAAAGAAATAAAATAATAAACCATGCTCTACTTATACAGAAGTAGGGCATGATTTATTATTTTTTACTATATAAGAACTCTTCAATCCATAGCTTATTTAATCTAATTCCACTTTTGAAATCTATTTTCGGTTCCCAATTACATTCTCGTCTTACTCTATCTATATTTAAAATGATTTTTTGAACATTTTCTTGCTTTTGTTTATAGCAGATAAAGTCCACTTTTCTTTCCGTTAATTTCTCTAATTCTACTATAATTCGTTTTAAAGAGAGCCCCTTACCGCTCCCTATATTATATACACAAGATTTCAAGTGATTTAATTGCGATAGTTGTATAGTAACTTCTACTAAATCATCGATATAAATATAATCTCGAATAATCTCTTGTGGATTCCCATATATATTAATCTTTTCATTGCTGAGATGCTGATATAAAAAACAATTTATTGCTCCAACTTTCTTTAACGGGTTCTGATATTTTCCATACGGATTAGAATATCTACATACAACATAATCCATTCCATACTTTTTCTTATAAAAGTACAAATAATTTTCAAGCGACACCTTTGTTATTCCATAAGGAGAAAGTGGTTTTAATGGATGCTTCTCATCAATAGGTAAATATTCTGGTTCACCATAAACCGTGCCTCCAGAAGATGCTAATACAATTTTTTTAACCGGAAAATTTTTAACACTTTCCATGAAATTAAGAAAAAAAAGGCTACTATTTATATCTCCGAAAACATCTTCAATTGAAGTTGCTACATTAGACGTTGCAGCTAAATAAATAATAATATCCACATTCACTAAAGCTTTATATATATCTTCAACATTGGCTAAATCACCTTTAATAAATTCAACCTCACTTATAATATTTTGAGGGAAATTATTTATATGCCTGGAAAATACTTTTACATTTTGACCTTGTTTCAATAAACCTAATGCGAGGTTAATACCAATGAAACTATTTCCACCTACTATTAAATAATTATTCTTCCCCATAATATCCTCTCTAGTAATAAGATTTTTGCTTATCACACCTAGAAATACAAATAAATGAACTTGGACACTTTTATTATTCCTTCTCTTATAATTGTATGCCTCTTATACATTTTCATTATCTTTATTTTCTGTTGAGAATCGCTTTCTTATCTAAGATGATCGAAAAAACACTCATAATATTTACTCATTTCCATGAATATATTAGATTAGTAAAAACCTCTCTTCCCATATTCTCACTCGTTTATTCTATATTAAAAACCTTCTCCATAAATAAAACTTTCAAAAAGGAGCATTAAATTTATGAAGAATGTAAATCAAGAGCTGTTAAATCATGTAATTCTACATAAAGACCGAATTCCACATTTCCATAAAGACTTTCCGCTTATACTATTCTGGAGCCACAGAAGTGGATGTACTACATTAGCTAATTGGTTCTTTTTTCAAATTGGATTATTTACTGAAGCAAAAGAATACCATGACTTTATTCATTACTATGAATTCTGGGTGTATAAAAACAACACCAACTACATACCAGAGTTACAAAATGGGCTTCTAACAGCAGAAAAAGCTGTTTGTAAACTTGTACGAAATCCCTATACAAGGGCCGTCAGCTCATTTTTATTACTTGCTGACAATCCATATGCAATTCCTCAATGGGAAAGTATCCGCCAGTATTTATATAATGACAAATATAGTAACCGAGGAATATCATTTAAACAATTTTTATATTACGTTCGAGCATTAGGTCCCAATTCCCTAGCAATGGACATACATTTTAGTCAGCAATACGTTCCGGGTGAAGAAAATTTTATCCAACACTATATTCCTTTAGAAGATTTTAATACACAAATCACCAAGTTAGAACACACGTACGGTTTACTTAAATCCCATTTAGCGCTACTTACAAGCTCAGATCATCATCGCGCTCATAAGATGATTTATACAGGAAACTATGCGGAACTCAGCATTACAGATGCAGCCTTCCCTCGCTTTCCAACATATGAAAGTTTTTATGATAAAGAAACAATGGAGTTAGTTACAGAAATATATGCACAGGACTTTGAAATGTATCCTTACATAAAAGGAGTATTTTAAGTCGATACATCATTCTCCAATGAATAAAAGTGAATGTATCGCATAGCATAAAGTGAAACTTTAATTAATGTGGGTTCCCTACTTTTCACCCGCCCTCTTTGATTTCGCTAATTGTTGGCGTATGTCATATGGATTTTTCACACAGGAGTGATGTCATGTGGAAGGTAATTTAAAGCACAATACTGGATACTGTGTTATTTGCGAGAAAGAAGCTATATTTATAGAGCATAATGATTGGCTTAGAGATCACTACTTATGTTCTACATGCCACTCTATACCAAGGCAACGAGCTTTAATTCATGTTTTAAATACATTTTTCCCCAAATGGGGTTCCTATCATATTCACGAATCCTCTCCTGGAGGGATTACGACTCAGCTACTAATAAAAAACTGTAAAAACTATACATATTCTCAATACTTTAAAAACTACCCTCTTGGTCAATACTTTCAAGGAATTAGATGTGAGAACTTAGAAGACATGACTTTCCAAAATGAATCTTTTGATTTGTTCATTACGCAAGATGTCTTTGAACATGTAATGGAGCCAAACAAAGCCTTTAAAGAAATAGAACGTGTATTAAAGCATGGCGGCGCTCATGTGTTTACTGTCCCTTGGTACCACACACTCCCAAAAACTTTGCAAAGGGCAAGAATCAATAAGAATGGAATTGAGTATATTGAAGAGCCAATTTATCACGGAAATCCTATTGATGAGAATGGGGCTTTAGTAACATTTGATTGGGGCCAAGATATGATTGAATATATTTATGCCCATGCAAACATGTATACAATTGTTTATTTACAAAAGGATAGATCACTAGGATTAGATGCTGAATTTCTACATGTTTTTATTAGTAAAAAACACGAATATAATTTGGAGGTTAACAAATGAATAACTTTAAGTTAGGAAGTGATTTTGATAACCTTGTTAGTCCACTTTCTGATGTTGAACTTCTAAATCTATTTATACAAAGTTGTTCACAAACAAAGATAAATGGCACCCCAGTACCTATGTTCCCTCCTGAAGAAATTCAACAACAGTTTGTAGGTGCTTCCTATGAACATGCCCTTTATGAAGCATATTTGTTTTATAGACATGTAAAAACATATGCCCAAAATTTAGGTGTTCCCTTGAATAAAGAACGTAAAATTTTAGACTTTGGTTGCGGGTGGGGAAGAATTATACGCTTTTTTTTCAAAGATGTTCGCGATGAAAATTTACTTGGGATTGATGTAGATCCAGCAATGATTAACATTTGCAATGAAACGTTAGGAAGAGGAATATATAAAACCGCCAATCCACAACCTCCTGTAGAATTTATTAGTGACAATTCATTGGACATCATATTCGCTTATTCTGTATTCTCACATTTATCCGAAGAAACTGCAGAACATTGGATAAAGGAATTTTCAAGAATTCTTCGTCCAGGTGGAATCTTCATCGCTACAACACAAGCACGCTATTTTCTCGATTACTGTCAACAATTCCAGGAACACCCTGAATTTATTCAAACGGGTTGGCATAAAACTTTATCTCAAGCTTTTCCAGATATAAATCGGGCCATCTCGGATTATGAAAGCGGCAATTTTGTCCACAGTCCTACAGGAGCCGGAGACGTTAGAAATAGTAGCTTCTACGGAGAAACCGTTATACCTAGAACTTATATTAAAAATCACTATGAGAAGTATTTAAAGCTACGGGACTTCTTTGATGATGCAAACCGATTACCCCAAGCTCTATTTGTTCTCCAAAAAGATTAACTCTTTTCGCTCATTGTATAATGAAGATTATTTTATTTCTCAGCCGTATATATTAAAACATTAAAGATTTCCATATCAAGCAAACTGGACAAAAGGATTCATTATGAGGCATAAACAGAGTAAGTAAATAACGGTTCTCATACTTTAACTGGATTCGAAAAATCAAAAATATAACTTCCCACCACTTGAACTACGAAGCACATAAGGGGGATATATCTTGAAAATAATTGCTTTTTACTTACCACAGTTTCATCAAATAAAAGAAAATGACCGATGGTGGGGAAAAGGTTTTACTGAATGGACAAATACTAAAAGTGCACGACCTTTATTTTCAGGACACTATCAACCTAGAGAACCTTATCAAGATTTTTATTACGACTTAACCACCCCATCCGTAAGAAAGTGGCAAGCAGAAATTGCTAAAGCACACGGCATATATGGTTTTTGTTATTACCATTACTGGTTTAAAGGGAAGAGGCTATTGGAGAGACCATTTAATGAAGTACTTCAGATGGGCGAACCAGATTTTCCATTTTGCCTATCTTGGGCAAATGAACCGTGGACAAAAACTTGGGATGGTCTTGATAGTCACATATTAATGCCTCAAAATTACGGAGAATTATTAGATTGGAAAGAACACTTTGATTATTTATTACAAGCTTTCCAAGATGAGAGGTATATCCGTATAGATGATAAACCACTATTCATTATTTATCGTCCTGGGCATATACCTAATTGTGAGCAAATGCTTAACTACTGGAATACACTCGCACAAGAAAATGGTTTGAAAGGTATATACTTCGCAGAAACATTAAACAGCTTTCCACTTCCTAATATAAATAGATTTGATGCTAGCATTCAATTCGAGCCTTTTTATACAATTGCTCATGATAGTTCTTCGGACATAAATAAGATAATATATGAATCTGGTAAACAAATAAACGCTTGGGATTATGATAAAGTGTGGATGTATATATTAAAGCGATCTCCTTCAGAGAAAAAAACATTTCCCGGTGCCTTTGTTGACTGGGATAACACAGCACGCCGCAAAGACTTAAATAGCAGCATTTTCGTAGGCTCTACTCCTGAGAAGTTCACGATATATTTAAGTAAGCAAATCCAGCGCACCTATTCTCTTTACAACAGCGAGTTTTTATTTATTAATGCGTGGAATGAATGGGCAGAAGGTACTTACTTAGAACCAGATAAAAGGCATGGCTTTGCCTATTTAGAAGGAGTTAAACAAGCAATTAACAGAGGCATGAAAGCATACAAAAAAGACGAGTCATTCTGACTCGTCTTACAGTTGCTTGGCGACGTCCTACTCTCACAGGGACAAGGTCCCAACTACCATCGGCGCTAGAGAGCTTAACTTCCGTGTTCGGTATGGGAACGGGTGTGACCTCTCTGCCATCATCACCAAACTATGAACCGCCAGCGTTCATCCTGAGCCAGGATCAAACTCTCCAATAAAGTTAGTTTGTCTAGCATCTAAAATAAAAATTGACGTTTCACGTTGTTTGTTTCGTTCAGTTTTCAAAGAACTACTTGGTCGCTCGTTTACGACTTCCTTATGTTAACATTTTCAACTTTCAATGTCAACTAAGTTTTTTATTTCGTTTGTCGCTTTCGACGTTATTGTCATCGGCGACTTGTTCTATATTACACCTCTAAGTAGTAATCGTCAATACGTTTTTATAAAAAACTTCATTTTTTTAAAACCCTGTTTACATACCTCTTCTATAAGAATATATAAGCAACCCATATACTACTCTATGGGCTGCTTTCCATCATAAAAACTATTGTTCTTTTGAAGGTACCGAACAGCTTTCATCGGTACAAGACATATCACTTCCACCTTCTGAAGAAAGCTCTTGTAACTTAGGTGCAGGATTCTCTTCTTCCCACACTTGCTGAAGTGCACCAACAAAAGTTTCAAGTGGTTGCGCACCTGAAATAGCATATTTTTGATTAATAATAAAATAAGGCACTCCTGAAATTTGATATTGCTGAGCGATCGCTTCATCAACTCTAACATCATTTGTATATGCGCTTTTATCATTAATAACCTTTAAAGCTTCTTGTTTGTCTAAACCTGAAGCTTCAGCTATAGTAGCAAGCGTATCCACATCACTTAAATTTTTCGATTCAGTGAAATATGCAAAAAGTAGATTTTCCGTAATCTCTTTTTCTTTCCCTTGATCCTTTGCAAATTTCGCAAGACGATGCGCATCAAAAGTGTTCGTCGGCTTCATCTCATCAAAATTAAAACTTAAACCCATACTAGCTGCATGATTACCTAACTGTACGTTATTACGTTTCGCTTCTTCAATACTAATCCCATACTTTGATGCAAGTACTTCATTAATACTTGTCCCAGAATAGGTTGGAGCATTTTGGTCTAATTCAAAACTTTTAAACTCAACTTCAACATCCTTCTTATGAGGAAATTGCTCTAAAGCCACTTCTAATCTACGTTTCCCAATGTAGCAAAACGGGCATACAAAATCTGACCATACTTCAATTTTCATAGAAACACCTCATTAACATGTAGTTTTCAATCATTGTAGCACTGGCACTAAGGAATTCAAAAATTTATGCTTCAAGCCTTATATACTACAACCTAAAATGAATCTATAAATAGAAAAACGATAATCAAAAGTATTACCTTCTGATTATCGTATATATAAATTTAATTATGCTTGAATATATCTTCCCACGAACTTCCATACGGTATTCCAATACGTATTTGAATCTATCTTCTCAGCTTCTCCATGTCCAGCACCTGGAACAATTAATTTCTCTTTTTCTATTTTTGCAGCATTATATACTTCATCTAACATTTCAAAAGGAACGAATGTATCCGCATCCCCATGAATGAATAGCATCGGTGTTTTACTTTTTGCAACTTGTTTAATAGCTGAAGCTTCTTCTAAATCATATCCAGCTCTTAATTTTGTAACTGTATTGGCCGCATTCATAACAGGAAACTTCGGTAAATGGAATAGATCTTTTAGTTGATAAGTAAATTCACCAACAACAGTTGAGTATCCACAATCTTCAATAATAACTTTCACGTTAGAAGGTAAATCTTCACCTGAAGTCATCATTACAGTTGCCCCTCCCATTGAAACACCAAATAGTGCTATTTCAGCATTAGGGTCTTTCTTTACAATTTGTTGTATCCAAATCAAAATATCTTTACGATCGTGCCAGCCCATCCCTATATAATCACCTTCACTATTTCCATGCCCACGAAGATCTGGCGCTATAACGTTATATCCTTGTTCATAAAAATTCCGGATATATTTCGTCATTTTTGATGCCCTACTATCATATCCATGAACTACAATTGCCCATTTATGGCTAGATTGTTTATTCATATATTCATAACCTGTTAATTTCAACTTATCGAAAGAATTTATGTGTAGTGTATTAGGTTTATGATTTGAGACAAAGCTAGCATCCTTTTCTTCATTTGTAGCGAACACATCTCCTGATGCATTCACGGTTTCCACTAAGTGAGGATTATCCTCTAAAAACTCTTTCTCTTGTTTCGCATTCAACGCATAGTTATAAAAATAATTCCCGACTAATATATACACAATCACTAGAAGGACTAAGACTACTATAGTAATTATACCTATCTTTTTCATATTATCTCCTTTTAAAAAATTAAATCTTCCTATATTAAAGTACTTCAAAAAAATAACTGTACTATTTTAACATACCGATGATTACTTCCACAAAAAATAAAATAGAAAATCTTAAACTACACATTAAAAATAATGGAAGAAATTGAATATAAAAGAATAACTTGAGACTGATAAGAAGTTAGAAACACAAAAAAGACGAGTCATTCTGACTCGTCTTACAGTTGCTTGGCGACGTCCTACTCTCACAGGGACAAGGTCCCAACTACCATCGGCGCTAGAGAGCTTAACTTCCGTGTTCGGTATGGGAACAGGCACGCCGCCAGCGTTCATCCTGAGCCAGGATCAAACTCTCCAATAAAGTTAGTTTGTCTAGCATCATAAAATAAAAATTGACGTTTCACGTTGTTTGTTTCGTTCAGTTTTCAAAGAACTACTTAGCCGCTCATTTGCGACTTCCTTATGTTAACATTTTCACCTTTCAATGTCAACTAAGTTTTTCATTTCGTTTGCCGCTTTCGACGTTATTGTCATCGGCGACTTGTTCTATATTACACCTCTAATCTCTAACCGTCAACATGTTTTTCTAAAAAAATATAAAAAGGCTTATTCCTTTTAAAATAAGCCCTTTTATCATATATCATTCTATTCATTTATTATTTTTCTATAATTGGTAACGAGACGATAAACTGAATAATACCATCCTCATATTCAGCCCGAATACTACCACCTTGTAATTCAACAATACTTTTCGCAATCGCTAATCCAAGACCCGATCCTTCTGTTACTCTACTTCTAGATTGATCTTTCTTATAAAAGCGTTCAAACAAACTCGCTAACTCTTCTCTCGTAAACTCTTCACTATGATTCGCAATTACAATTTGTATATCCCGGCGCTGCCTTTGAAGGGAAACTTTTATCTGCCCATCATCTTTACTATACTTAATCGCGTTCATTAATAAATTATCAAATACACGAACCATCTTTTCCGAATCAATCGCTGCATAGGCACGTTCCTCAGGAAACTTCTTAACAAACGTAAGTCCATGCTCTTCCGCATGTGGTACTAACTCTTCTATTAATTGCTCTAATAACTCATTTATACATACTTCTTGTTTTTCTAATATAACTTGTTCATTCGTTAACTTCGTATACTCAAATAAATCTTCTATTAAATTCTTTAACTGCTCCGACTTCGCAAAAGCAATTCTCGTATACTCATCATGTTGTTCTTTATTTTCATATTTAGAATCTCGAAGCAATCGTAAGTAACCCATAACAGAAGTCAGTGGTGTACGTAAATCGTGAGATACATTCGTAATAAGCTCGTTCTTTTGCTTCTCTAATTTACGTTCCTTTTCTATATTATTCATAAGCTCTTCCGCCATATTATTAATATTCTCGGTTAAAGACGCAATCTCATCTTCACCTTTCTTCTCAATACGGTACGCCAAGTTGCCTTTTTCTATTTCCTTTACACCTTCTGCCATCGCTTCAATTTGTTTCATCTTTCTCTTTGTTATATAGAAGAAAGAGAAGATGAACACGAGTACACCAATTAAAAATGGGAATGGTCCTTCTTGCGTATCATACATTACTACACCATCCGGAATTCCACTAACGAACATGTATAAATTCTTATCTTCTATTGTAATAGGTGAAAAAGCTATAAATTCTTTTCTCGTATTTTCAAATATATCTTGACCATTTGAATAGTTGATCGCAAATGATGCCGCATTACGAATTGTATTATGCAAATCGATTTGCTCTTCTTGTGCCTGCTTCGTTTTATATAAAACTTTACCACTCTCATCAGTAACCAATATTTTTAAAGCTCTATTTCCTCGCTCTAAATTTTGATTCTCCGTTTCAATCATATTGGATATAGCTTCTAATTTATTTTCATGAACCGAACTATTTGCTGCTCTTTGAGCTTGGTAATTAATTTGTTGCATACCAGACCGATAATCAACAGTCGCTTGACGATTTGCATTCTCAAAAAACGGTGCAGCTCCCTTTGCAAAAAAAACTCCTAATAACGCACAAGCAGCGAAAGTAGTAATCAGTTGAATTCTGATACTCTTTCGTACGCTCTTTACTAATTTCTCAATTAATTGTCTTATTTTCCTTATATAAGTAAACGGATTAAATATCTTTTTCAATCTTATACCCCACTCCCCATACTGTTTTTATATATCTAGGCTTCCTTGGATTCTCCTCAATCTTTTCACGTACTTTTCGAATATGAACCATTACCGTGTTATCCGACTGGAAAGACCTTTCGTTCCAAACCTTTTCATAAATCTGCTCTGCACTAAAGACCATACCTGGATTACGGGCTAGTAATTCTAGAATTGAAAATTCCCTCGGGGTCAACTTCACTTCTTCTCCCTCTACAATAACTTTATGGGTTGAGATGTTTATTTTCATCTCTCCAATTTCTAGCTCGTCCTCGTTTTGTATAGCGAAACCATTCATTTTCATATAACGACGTAACTGAGATTTAATTCTTGCGATTAACTCTAACGGATTAAATGGTTTCGTCACGTAATCATCCGCACCTGTTGTTAACCCTAAAATCTTATCCATATCTTGCGTTTTCGCGGAAAGCATAATAATTGGCATTTCCTTTTCTTCCCTTACTTTCATACACATATGGATACCGTCTACTTTCGGCATCATAATATCTAATACGACTAGATGTACTTCATTTTCTTCTAGTAAACGTAATCCTTCTTCTCCGTCCCCTGCTTGCAATACTTTATATCCTTCATTCTTTAAATAGATTGTAATAAGATTTCTGATTTCTTTTTCATCATCTACGACAAGTATTGTTTCGTTTGCCACAATATCTCCCCCATCATTTTTTAATCCCTAACTTCTATTATAGGAAAACTTCTGAAGAAAAACGCTCGGAAATCCTTAAGATTTTCTGAAGACGCAAAAAAGGTCTAGACTCCCCTTAAGTCTAGACCTTTCAAAAACCCCTTTTATTTACGAACGTAGATGAAATATAGTACGAATAAAACTCCCATAACATACATAATTGGATGAATCTCTTTACGACGGCCGCTTACTACCATTGTAATTGGATAGAAGATAAAACCAATCGCAATTCCTGTTGCGATACTATACGTAAGTGGCATAGAGATAATTGTAAAGAATGCTGGTACTGCAATCTCGAATTTCTTCCAATCAATTTCCCCTAAGGAAGAAACCATCAAGATTCCTACAATAATTAATGCTGGTGCCGTTACAGCTGGTGTTACAACACTTAGTAATGGCGAGAAGAATAGTGCCAGTAAAAAGAATCCTGCTGTTACAACTGCTGTAAATCCAGAACGTCCACCCGCTGCTACCCCTGCAGAAGATTCAATGTACGACGTTGTTGTTGATGTACCTAAGATCGCACCAATTACAGTTGCAATCGCATCTGCAAATAATGCTTTTCCTGCACGTGGTAATTTATTGTTCTTCATTAATCCAGCTTGATTCGCAACCGCTACAAGTGTACCTGCTGTATCAAAGAAATCGATAAAGAAGAACGTTATAATAACAATCACCATTTGAACAGTGAAAATATCTCCGAAGTGCGTTAACGCCACACCGAACGTTGGTTCTAGACTCGGTATTGCTCCCACTACAGCTTTCGGAGTATCAATTAATCCTGTAGCTACTCCTAAGATTGCTGTAAGAATCATACCGTAGAAAACTGCACCATTTACTTTCTTAATCATAAAGATAATTGTCGTAACAACCCCGAAGATTGCTAGTAACGTTGTGCCCTTTGTTAAATCCCCCAACCCAACAAGAACAGCATCATTTTTCACGATAATTCCGGCATTTTGAAATCCAAGGAAAGCAATGAATAATCCGATACCTGCCGCTACTGCAAACTTTAACTCTGATGGAATTGCATTAATGATTTTTTCACGAATACCTGAAGCAGTAAGAATAATAAAGATAATACCTGACATTAACGTTCCAGCAATTGCCGTTTGCCATGGAATACCCATCGTTAACACTGCTGTATAAGCAAAGAACGCGTTAATTCCCATACCTGGTGCTAAAGCAATTGGATACTTCGCGAAAATACCCATAATTAACGAACCAATCGCTGCTGCTAATGCTGTAGCAACGAATACTGCACCTGGATCCATCCCTGTACCTGCCGGTAAACCTTTAACATTTCCAAGTGACAGCGTAGCAGGATTGACAAATAGTACGTAAGCCATAGATAGAAATGTCGTTAAACCTGCTATGAACTCTGTTTTATAATTCGTGCCGAGTTCATCAAACTGAAAATAGCGTTTCATCTTACGTTTCCCCCGTTATATGATTACTCGCCGTAATCCCCTAGCCCTCTTTTATCTATTAAAAATAAAAAAGGCTTCCATTGCATATACATGGAAGCGTTCTATAAATAAAGACAAGATTCCGCTCACCTTTATAAAAACGCCTCGTAGTCAAGCCATTTACGGTAGCTAGGTAGAAACTTTCGGGCCATATCCCCGATATTATACGACGGCATAATATTCACTTTTCGTTTGAATTACATACTCATATTAACTCTTGAAAGTATTTTTGTCAATTTAAATACGAACATTTTTATTAACTTTTATATTTTCGTTCGTATTAAACTCAAAATAAAAAAGATCCATCTATTGCATGAGCAATAGATGGATCTTTTATTATAATACTATTCCCACTCAATAGTTGCTGGTGGCTTACTCGTTACATCATACACGATACGGTTAACGTGTTTTACTTCGTTTACGATACGTACAGAGATTTTCTCTAATACGTCCCAAGGGATACGCGCCCAGTCAGCTGTCATACCGTCGATAGATGTTACTGCACGGATACCCACTGTGTAATCGTAAGTACGCTCGTCACCCATAACACCTACGCTACGCATACCAGGAAGCGCAGTGAAGTATTGCCAGATTTCGCGGTCTAAGCCTGCTTTAATAATTTCTTCACGTAAAATCGCATCAGATTCACGAACGATTTCTAATTTCTCTTCTGTGATTTCACCTAGTACACGAATACCAAGACCAGGACCTGGGAATGGTTGACGCCATACGATCTCATCAGGAATTCCTAGTTCAGATCCTAATACACGTACTTCATCTTTAAATAACGTGTTTAAAGGCTCAATTAATTTGAACTGCATGTCTTCTGGAAGTCCACCAACGTTATGGTGAGATTTAATTGTTTGTGCAGTTGCTGTACCACTTTCAACGATATCTGTGTACAGTGTACCTTGTGCTAAGAAGTCCATTCCTTCTAATTTAGAAGCTTCATCATCAAATACGTAAATGAATTCGTTACCGATAATTTTACGTTTTTGTTCTGGATCTTCTACACCTTTTAACTTGTTCATGAAGCGTTCTTTTGCATCCACTTTAATAACGTTCATATGGAAGCCTTCGCTAAATGTTTTCATAACACCTTCTGCTTCGCCTTTACGAAGTAAACCATGGTCAACGAAAATACATGTTAACTGATCGCCGATTGCTTTATGAATTAATACTGCTACAACAGAAGAATCTACACCGCCGCTAAGCGCACATAGTACTTTTTTGTCTCCAACAGTTTCACGGATTTTCTCTAGTTCTACTTCAATAAAGTTCTCCATGTTCCATCCTTCAGAACAGCCACATACGCCGAATACGAAGTTTTTAATTAGATCGTTACCGTGCTCAGAGTGACGTACTTCTGGGTGGAATTGTACACCGTATAAGTTTTTCGCTTCATTGCTCATACCAGCAATTGGGCAAGACTCACTTGTCGCGTCTACTACGAATCCTTCAGGTAAACCAGTTACTAAGTCGCCATGACTCATCCATACAACTTGCTCTTCTGGAAGGTTCGCATATAATTTTGACTCGTTCTCTACTTTCAGAACAGCTTTTCCGTACTCACGGTGGTTTGCACGCTCTACTGTACCACCGAATTGTTGCGTCATAAGTTGCATACCGTAACAAATACCGAAGATCGGTAATCCTAGGTCAAAGATTTTTTCATCACAATGTAATGCACCTTCACCATATACACTATTTGGTCCACCAGAGAAGATAATCCCTTTTGGATTCATTGCTTTAATTTCTTCTGCAGTAATTGTATGTGGATGAAGTTCACTGTATACACCGAACTCACGAATTCGACGTGCTATTAACTGATTGTATTGACTCCCAAAATCTAAAACGATAATTGTATCATGCTGCTTCTTCAAAATAATCACCCCAACGTTAGTTCTCGTATATAAATATTTTCACCAATTTGGCGAAAAGCATTACCAATATAATAAAAAAAGCCAGTCCTCCGCCTCTAGTCTCATAACAAAGAAAAGGCAGGGGTCTGGCTTTATAAAGAAAGATAGTCTCCGCTCTTTATAAATATAAGACACACTGCCTTCATAGTCAGGTTGTTTACGGTAACCCGGTAGAGACTCTCAAACCTTATCTTTGAGGATATATGAAGGATCGTTTTATATTATCTTCCTAGATTCTAACAATGAAGTATCAATATGGTCAAGAGAGAAAGCGACAAAATTCTACAGAAATTCATTTCCTTTTCTAAAAAACATAAAAAAACATCCATTTCTATATAGAAATGGATGTTTTTTAGGCCAAACGGAATTACATCATTCCGCCCATACCGCCCATGCCCATGCCGCCCATGTCAGGCATTGCTGGTGCATTTGGTTCTGGTTTGTCAGCTACTACAGCTTCAGTTGTTAAGAACATAGCTGCAACAGATGCTGCGTTTTGAAGTGCAGAGCGAGTTACTTTAGCTGGATCTACGATACCAGTTTCAAGCATGTTAACCCACTCGCCAGTAGCTGCGTTGAAACCAACGCCTACTTTTTCGCCTTTTAGACGCTCTACAACTACAGATCCTTCTAGACCAGCGTTGATTGCGATTTGACGAACTGGCTCTTCTAGTGCGCGAAGTACGATGTTAATACCTGTTGCTTCGTCGCCTTCAGCTACGATAGAAGCTACTTTTGTGTATACGTTCATAAGTGAAGTACCACCACCTGCAACGATACCTTCTTCTACTGCTGCACGAGTTGAGTTAAGTGCATCTTCAATGCGAAGTTTGCGCTCTTTTAACTCAGTTTCAGTTGCTGCACCTACTTTAATTACTGCTACGCCACCTGCAAGTTTTGCAAGACGCTCTTGTAATTTTTCACGATCGAATTCAGAAGTTGTTTCTTCTAATTGCGCACGGATTTGACCGATGCGAGCTTCGATTTGTTGTGTGCTTCCTACACCTTCAACTACAGTTGTGTTTTCTTTCGTTACAACAACTTTACCAGCGCGTCCTAAAGATTCAACTGTAGCAGATTTTAAGTCACGGCCTAATTCTTCAGTGATTACTTCGCCACCAGTTAAGATTGCGATATCTTCTAGCATTGCTTTACGACGGTCACCAAATCCAGGAGCTTTAACAGCTACTACATTGAATGTACCACGAAGTTTGTTCACTACTAATGTAGCTAATGCTTCGCCTTCTACATCTTCAGCAATGATAAGAAGTGGTTTACCTTGTTGTACCACTTGCTCTAATACTGGTAAGATTTCTTGAATGTTAGAAATCTTTTTGTCAGTGATTAAGATGTATGGGTTATCAAGAACTGCTTCCATTTTGTCAGAATCAGTAATCATGTAAGGAGATGCATATCCACGATCAAATTGCATACCTTCTACTACGTCTAATTCTGTTGTGAAACCTTTAGATTCTTCTAAAGTAATAACGCCGTCGTTACCAACGCGCTCCATTGCTTCAGCGATTAATTGACCTACTTCTTCATCAGCAGCAGAAATAGCAGCTACTTGTGCGATAGAAGATTTACCTTCAATTGGTTTAGAAATCGTTTTTAATTCTTCTACTGCAGCAACTACAGCTTTTTCGATACCTTTACGAAGACCCATTGGGTTCGCACCAGCTGTTACGTTTTTAAGACCTTCACGAATCATAGCTTGCGCTAATACAGTTGCAGTTGTTGTTCCGTCACCAGCTACATCATTTGTTTTGCTAGCAACTTCTGCTACTAATTTCGCACCCATGTTTTCGAATGCATCTTCTAATTCAATTTCTTTTGCGATTGTTACACCGTCATTTGTAATAAGTGGTGAACCGAATTTTTTCTCAAGAACAACGTTACGACCTTTTGGTCCAAGCGTTACTTTTACTGCGTTTGCAAGAGTGTCGACACCGCGAAGCATCGAACGACGTGCTTCTTCACTAAATTTAATATCTTTTGCCATAATAATTGACCCCCTTGGATTTTTTAAGATTTATATAATTAACCGATAACTGCTAAAATGTCACTTTCACGTAAAATCAAGTAGTCTGTACCTTCATATTTCACTTCAGTACCTGCATATTTTGAGAAGATGATAAGATCACCTGCTGCTACCTCTAAAGCAACACGCTCACCATTTTCAAGCACTCGACCAGTACCTACTGCAATAACTTTACCCTCTTGTGGTTTTTCTTTTGCTGTGTCTGGTAATACAATACCACTTGCTGTTTTTTCTTCCGCTTGAACAAGCTCAATTACAACGCGATCACCTAATGGCTTTAGCATGAACAATAACCTCCTCATTTTGTTATGTAAATTTTATTTATTAGCACTCAAGTCACTCGAGTGCTAACACACTTATAATAATAAATAATCTCAATTTCTTTTGCAAGTAAAAAAATCATAATTTTTTCGCAAATTAAGCTATAAACTTTTCTATATAGAGTTCCTCTTCTTCTACCTTTACTATATGAATCGTTGTTTCCACTACTCGTATGTTACAATATGAAAGGACACCCTAAGTTGTTTTCGCTACACACACAACTTTCTCCTGTCTTCTATTATAATTTCAATTAAGGATTTACAAAAAAAACATAATGTAAGTAAAGTTTATATCGTAGGTAGCATCTTTACATGTTATCCTACCTTATCTCATACACTAGAGTTAGAAAGGATGGTTAAACCATTTGAAAAAACAATATTGGTGGGTTATCGTTACATACATTTTAATGCAGTTATCATCAATTGCTGGATTACCACTTCTCCTGAAAACTGGACTTTATGATAACAGGGGATTTACTAGAGAAGAGAAATTACAACTCATAACTGGTCATTGGGCAATCATTAGCTTCTTTATTGCATTATGTATCGTACTTTGGTTACTTAGAACAGATATTCGCGACAGACATTTAGATACAAAGCGTTCTACTGTTCCAGCTACGATTGGTTGGATTTTTATCGGGTTCTTCTTAGCATTTTTCTCGCAAAGTATTGCTGGTATGATTGAAATGTATGTATTAGGTATTAAACCTGGATCTGAAAATACAGCGAGACTTATGGATATCGCAAGAACGACACCTTGGTTCCTTATCGTCATCTCTATAATAGGACCTATTTTGGAAGAAATCGTATTTAGAAAAATTTTATTTGGTACACTTTATAAGAAGTTTAACTTCTTTATTGCTGCTATCATTAGTTCTCTCGTATTCGCAGCAATTCATTTTGATTTCACTCACTTATTGGTATACACTGCTATGGGGCTCGTATTCGCTTTCTTATATGTAAAAACAAAGCGTATTATTGTCCCTATCGCAGCTCATGTTGCAATGAATACATTAGTTGCAATTGCTCAAGTTTTAGTGAGTAGCGAACAAATTCAAGAAATGATTAAAGAAGCTGAAAAAATGCAAGGCTTTATCGGAGGATTTTTAGTATGAGAAACTCACCATTGTTCATGGCTGCATTGTATTTCCTTCTAGGATGTATCTTTACACGCTTCGCCATTACGAACGTAACAGATACAATTTGGAATATGTGGACAATACTATTTGCAGTTATGGCAACGATTGATTTTAATTTGGCACTTCGCCTTATCTTAGTTAAATTCACAAAGAAAAAACAATAATAAAACGCAGAGGTCGCTTCCTCTGCGTTTTATTGTGGATAATTCTTCAAAAAGTAAACTAACGTTTGTAACTCTACTGCTAAATCAATATGATGAATTCTTATATTGTCTGACACATTTAAGCGTGCTGGTGTAAAATTCAAAATACCATGCACGTTTGTTTCTGCCAATCTATCGGCTACAGATTGTGCTACTGTAGCGGGTACTGTTAATATTGCCACTTGTATATCAGTTGATAAACGTTCTTCTAATTCATCTAAGTGATATACAGGAATGCCTCCGATTTCTGTTCCAACTTTCTCTTCACTAACATCAAACGCCATTTCAATTTTTGTATTATTGTTTTTCGTGAAATTATAATGTAAGAAAGCGGTCCCTAAATTACCTACTCCAATAAGCGCTACACGTGTTATATCATCTTGGTCGAGTGTTTCACGGAAAAATGATAATAAATAATTTACGTTATATCCATATCCTTTTTTCCCTAATGCTCCAAAGTATGAGAAATCTCTTCGAATTGTTGCGGAATCAACCTTTACCGCTTCACTTAATTCGGCTGATGAAACACGTTGCTTACCAGACAAAGATAAGTTTTGGATAAATCGATAGTATAGAGGCAATCTCTTAGCAGTGGCTTGTGGAATTTTCTGCTGCTCCATATAACCTCTCCTCTCTTCCTATCTTTATTCATATGCTTTAATCAAATACAGAAGTTTAGCACTTATTAAATTCCTTGTATAATAGAAAGAAGAAGTATTCTCTCTGTATTTTAAACTATACACTATTTTTAGTATGATTGAGAAATATAAACATGGCAAAGTTAAGAAATTATTTGAGGTGAAAACATTGATTTTATTACAAGTAAACGCGCTTTCGAAATTATACGGTGCAGAAACGATTCTTGCAAACATAAAATTAGAAGTTCAAACGAAAGATCGTATCGCATTAGTCGGACGAAATGGAGCCGGAAAATCTACATTATTAAAAATAATAGCGGGTGAGCTATCTCATGATAGTGGCGAAATTATAAAACCGAAAGATGTCTCAATTGGATATCTAGCTCAAAATACCGGTTTAGAAACGTCTTTAACAATTTGGGATGAAATGTTAACCGTCTTTACACACTTGCAGCAAATGGAGGCAAAACTTCGAAGGCTAGAGCAAGAGATGGGAAAAGAAGAAAACTTTTCAAACGAGGCTACATATGAAAGATTATTAGCTGATTATGACCAATTACAATTAGATTATAAAGATCAAGGTGGCTATCAGTACGAAGCAGATATCCGTTCGATTTTAAGTGGTCTTGGCTTCCCAGTTGAAACGCACCAGACGACGATTTCTACATTAAGCGGTGGACAAAAAACACGATTAGCTCTCGGTAAATTATTATTAACGAAACCAGACCTACTTATTTTGGACGAGCCTACAAACCATTTAGACATCGAAACATTAACATGGCTTGAACAATATTTACAAGGTTATCCTGGCGCAATACTAATCGTTTCCCATGACCGTTATTTCTTAGATAAACTTGTTACACAAGTATATGAAATTTCGAATAAAGAAAGTAGACGATTTGTTGGTAACTACAGTAAATATTTAGACTTAAAATCAGCACTATACGAGCAAGAAATGAAACGTTATGAAAAACAACAAGATGAAATCGCTAAGCTAGAGGACTTCGTTCAAAAAAATATAGCTCGTGCATCTACGACAAAACGTGCGCAAAGCCGTCGTAAACAATTAGATCGTATGGAACTATTAACAAGACCATTAGGTGACTCTAAGTCAGCTTCCTTCCACTTCGATATTGAAAAACAAAGTGGAAATGATGTGTTACAAGTAAAGGATGCAACTATCGGCTATGATAAGGATCCAATTATTGAACATGTAACAATGCGCTTAACTCGCGGAGATAGCGTTGCTTTAGTTGGTCCAAATGGAATTGGGAAATCCACATTATTAAAATCAATTGTGAATAAGCTACCACTATTACATGGTGATGTTTCTTTCGGATCCAATGTATCTGTTGGTTACTATGATCAAGAACAAGCCAATTTAACATCTTCTAAGCGCGTTTTAAATGAGTTATGGGATGAATATCCACTGCAACCCGAAAAAGAAATTCGCACGATACTAGGTAACTTCTTATTCACAGGAGATGATGTACTAAAACCAGTATCATCTCTTAGTGGTGGACAAAAAGCTCGATTAGCTCTCGCAAAACTTATGATGCAAAAATCGAATTTATTAATTCTCGATGAGCCTACAAACCATCTTGATTTAAATAGTAAAGAGATTTTGGAGAATGCTTTGATTGATTATCCTGGTACTCTTCTCTTTGTATCTCATGACCGCTACTTTATTAATCGTGTAACGACGACCGTTGTTGAGTTATCAACAGAAGGTGCACAGGAATATTTAGGGGACTATGATTACTACGTTGAAAAGAAAAATGAGATGATTGAACGTGCTGAATTTGAACAACAAGAACAGCAAGAAAATCAGCCACCTGTTCAAAAAACCGTAGCTCCAGAAAAATTAAATTATCTCGAAGAAAAAGAGCGCAAAAAGTTGGAGCGTCAACGCACTCGAAAAATCGAGGAACTAGAACAAAATATCGTAGAATTCGAAGAAGAAATTGCTACGTTAGAAGATCAACTTTGCTTACCAGAAATATATGCAGATTATGAAAAGGCTAGTGAAATTACAACGAAAAAGCAAACACTACAAGAACAACTTGATGCTTGTATGGCAGAATGGGAAGAATTGCATTTATAAGAGTATGAATAAGAAGGATGTCTCATCAGTCGGGATTTTTGACGATGGGACATCCTTTTTATCTTCTAGCCATGGTCAACCTCTATTGTATAAACGATTCGACACGAGATATCGATTTACCGACAAGGTTTGACAATATTAGCCCCCCCCTTATAATAAGGGCATATTTCAAAATGTTTTTTAGAGATACCTTCTTCGTTTTTATTTCCCGAAAAAGGATAGATTCAAAGGTCAGACTTCATCTATTTTATCCACAAGTTTATACACATATCCACCTTTATAAAATAAACATCTAAATAACTTTTCCACATTATCCACAATCAACAAAAAAGTTATCAACATTTTATATACACAATAAAACCCATATTATCAACAGATAATATGGGTTTTATCCACAAGCTGTGGTTAATTTTGTGTATAACTATGCTTCGATATCTAATCCCGGATTAGCATTTAAAGCTAATGTAGCACGTTTTCCTTGTTCATATGCAATTGTACCTGCCGCTGCAATCATTGCTGCATTATCTGTGCATAAAGATAGAGGAGGAATAATTAGCTCTACATTTTCTTTTTGTGCAAATTCTCCTTCTAAACGTGCACGAAGTCCTTTATTCGCAGCTACTCCACCAGCAAGAAGCACTTGCTTTACGTTATAAGCATCTGCTGCACGAGATGCTTTCGTTACTAACACATCAATTACACTCTCTTGGAAACTTGCTGCTAAATCTTCCGGTGCAATTTCTATCCCACGTTGTTTTGCGTTATGCACAGTGTTGATAACTGCTGATTTTAATCCGCTAAAACTGAAATCATATGAATCAGGTTCCAGCCATGCACGAGGTAAATCGATTGTTGGTTTCCCTTCATGTGCAAGACGATCAATATGGGGACCACCTGGATATGGCATAGATAACGTACGAGCTACTTTATCATATGCCTCTCCTGCTGCATCATCTCGCGTTTCACCAATTACTTCAAATGAACCATGTTCTTTCATATAAACAAGCTCTGTATGTCCACCAGATACCACAAGTGATAGCAATGGGAATTGAACTTCTTTTACTAAACGATTCGCATAAATGTGGCCAGCGATATGATGAACACCCACTAGAGGGATATCATGTGCAAAAGCCACTGCTTTCGCTGCATTTACCCCTATTAAAAGCGCTCCTACTAAACCAGGACCTTCTGTTACAGCAATTGCATCAATATCATCAAATGTAATATTCGCTTCTTTTAAAGCTTCTTCTAACACAACTGTAATTTCTTCTACATGATGACGGGATGCAATCTCTGGTACAACTCCACCAAAACGTTTATGACTTTCAATTTGTGATGCAACGACATTCGCAATAATTTCCGTTCCATTTTTAACAACCGCTACTGCTGTTTCATCACAACTTGTTTCAATACCAAGTATAATCGTATTTTTTTCCATTATATATTCACCCACATTACGAGACCATCTTCCTGATTGTCTGCATAGTATCGTTTACGAATTCCACCATTTTGAAATCCGTATTTTCTGTACAACTGCTTTGCTACTTCATTTGATACACGTACTTCAAGTGTCATCGTTTTTACCCCTAGAGCTTTCGCTTCGGAAATAACTTCTTTCAATAAAGCATCTCCTAGCTTTTGACCTCTATATTCTGGCAAAATAGCTATATTTGTTATATGTGATTCATCAATAATTATCCACAATCCACAATATCCAATTACACGACCATCTTTTTCTAGCACAACATAATGTGCATGTTCATTCATCGTTAACTCGCGGTAAAAGGCATCTGCAGTCCAAGGAGTTGAAAAAGATGCTTCTTCAATTGCTACAATTTGAGCGATATCATCGAGTTCCATCTTTCTAAATATCATATCCATCCTCTGCAAGCTCCTACTTGTTTTGACTTTCTAACCACTTTGTTTCAGCTTCAGCTAAACGAAGGTAACTAGGAACAAATGAATGTACATCTTGTTCTTCTTTTTGTAATCCTAAGAACGCTAGCTCACTTGGTCTTGGGTTATTTTTAGTGAAAGGAGCAAATACAGCTTGATCGCCTAAATGTTCAATAATTGTTTCTTTGTGTAGTTTCACATCGTTACCAATAAATAAAACAGGCTTTCCTTTATCCTTTAACATTTGCAACCAGTCTACAATAAGGATGATTCGGTCTTCTTCTATAGAAGTTAAACCCTCTCCTTCATATGTATATAAGCCCGTATAAATTTGTCCACGTCTTCCATCGAATAAAGGACAGATTAACCCATCAAAATTAGCTCCGTTTGCAGCCACTACTTCTAAACTTGATACACCTACAATTGGTATTTGAAGTGACCAAGCTAATGTTTTGGCAGCTGTCACGCCTATACGAACACCTGTATATGATCCTGGTCCAGCAGCTACAACTATTTTAGTTAATTCTTTCGGTTTTACACCACATTCTTTTAACAGTTGTTCTACAGCTGGCATAAGACGCACAGAATGATTTTTTGTTAAATTTGTAATGATTTCCCCAATTACGTTTCCTTCTTCAATAAGGGATACACCCATTACGTAATTTGAAGTATCAATTGCTAGTACTTTCATCTTGTAATAGCTCCTCACATAATCTAATATAGCGATCTCCAATCGGCTCGAGTACAATGTTTCTTGTGTCATCTCCAGCATGGAATAAACTAATTTGTAGCTTCTCATTTGGTAAATATGCTTCTATTAAATGAGCCCATTCTACTACCGTAATTCCTTCACCGTAGAAATACTCATCAAAACCTAAGTCTTCTTCACTTTCTGCTAAGCGATACACGTCCATATGATATAGCGGTAATCTCCCTTTATATTCTTTAATAATATTAAAGGTAGGGCTATTTACAACTCTTTTCACTCCAAGACCTTTTGCTAGTCCTTTTGTAAAAGTCGTCTTACCAGCTCCAAGATCTCCTTCTAAAATAATTACATCTTGTGCCCGAGCAAGTTCACCAAGTTTTTCTGATAATCTTTGTGTTTCCTCAGATGATTTTGTTGTTATTTCATATTTACTCACAGACTTCACCTACTTTACTCACAATGTTCTCTGCTCTTTATTATACAGGTTTTGAATATATAAAAAAGTCCTTAGGAGTTTTCCTAAGGATAGTTTGACTGTCTTTATTAGTTTTTTGTTAAAACAAATAAAAAAATACGAAACAACATGTTTCGTTCTTTTCTTTATATAAAATGGCGGTCCCGACCGGGGTCGAACCGGCGATCTCCTGCGTGACAGGCAGGCATGTTAACCACTACACCACGGGACCATTTGGTTGCGGGGACAGGATTTGAACCTGCGACCTTCGGGTTATGTATTAGGCACGCCGCCAGCGTTCATCCTGAGCCAGGATCAAACTCTCCAATAAAGTTAGTTTGTCTAGCATCTAAAATAAAAATTGACGTTTCACGTTGTTTGTTTCGTTCAGTTTTCAAAGAACTAAAAGCGGGTGAAGAGAATCGAACTCTCGACCAGAGCTTGGAAGGCTCTTGTTTTACCACTAAACTACACCCGCGTGGTCGGGAAGACAGGATTTGAACCTGCGACCCCCTGGTCCCAAACCAGGTGCTCTACCAAGCTGAGCCACTTCCCGTAATTGGCGCGCCCGAGAGGAGTCGAACCCCTAACCTCTTGATCCGTAGTCAAACGCTCTATCCAATTGAGCTACGGGCGCTTATTCATGATGTTTTTTCGTCGTTGTATTTTGGCGACTCAATTATCTTATCATACTACATTTTCAAATGCAAGTACTTTTTAAAAAAGATTTTTGATGCGGCCGAGAGGACTTGAACCTCCACAGGGTTTCCCCCACTAGGCCCTCAACCTAGCGCGTCTGCCGTTCCGCCACGACCGCGCGAAAAAAACAAAAGTGAGCCATGAAGGACTCGAACCTTCGACCCTCTGATTAAAAGTCAGATGCTCTACCAACTGAGCTAATGGCTCGTAAATGGCTGGGCTAGCTGGATTCGAACCAGCGCATGACGGAGTCAAAGTCCGTTGCCTTACCGCTTGGCTATAGCCCATCGAAATACTTATCTCATTTTCAAAGACAAATGTTATTGTACCATAATGACCAATAAAAAACAACTGCCAATTAGCAGAAGTTAAAATGGCGGTCCCGACCGGGGTCGAACCGGCGATCTCCTGCGTGACAGGCAGGCATGTTAACCACTACACCACGGGACCATTTAATCTTTACATTAATGTCATTTTACTTTTCATTATACTATTATGGTGGAGGATGACGGGATCGAACCGCCGACCCCCTGCTTGTAAGGCAGGTGCTCTCCCAGCTGAGCTAATCCTCCGAAGTGGTGACCCGTACGGGATTCGAACCCGTGTTACCGCCGTGAAAGGGCGGTGTCTTAACCACTTGACCAACGGGCCAATATGAATGGCAGAGAAGAAGGGATTCGAACCCTCGCACCGCGTTCGCGATCTACTCCCTTAGCAGGGGAGCCCCTTGAGCCACTTGGGTACTTCTCTGTATGGCTCCGCAGGTAGGACTCGAACCTACGACCGATCGGTTAACAGCCGATAGCTCTACCACTGAGCTACTGCGGAATAATAAAGACAATTTGTATCTTATAAAATTTCTCATTGTAAGTCAAGAGGTTTTTTCGCAACATCTTGTACAAACGTGACATGTTTATAATATACTGGATTGCGTTTTCACTGTCAAGATGTTTTCTTTATCAGATTTAGTTTACCTTTACACTTTCCGCAGACATATCTTTTTGTATTAATTTGACGTCTTCTTACATATTGAAGCAAACACTCCATACATTCATACACATAAACCTTTTTTTCCTTCTCTTCATTCATCATTCGTTTACAAAAGCGTGGTGCATCAACTGCCTTTAATAGTTCTCGAAAATCCTTATCCCGATGCTTATACCCTCGTCCTGTAATATGTAAGTGATAATGACAAAGTTCATGTTTAACAATGCCAACTAATTCTTCTTTCCCATACATTTCGTAATATCGATAATTCAGTTCAATATTGTGTGTCTTCAATAGATAACGTCCGCCAGTTGTGCGCAACCTACTATTAAACATTGCCTTATGTAAAAATGGCATTCCGAAATATTGTAGTGATACTTCTTCAACTAGCCGCTGTATTTCTTGCTCATCCATTTTCATTCCCCCTAAACAAAAAAATATTTTTACACTTTTCTCCTCTCTTATACATATATTAAATAGTACATATACCCATCCTCATTCAAGAAGCGTGGTTTCTAAAAACATAGCAAAAATAGAAATCCACTCACCAACCTCTCATTAATAGTACCTTACATTTATGAGAGTAGGATCAAACAAGGAGGGATTCCTATGCCTACATGGCTCAAAAAACAAATGCAACGCGCATATTTTGAAAAAAACCGGTATCAAATTAAATTATTAAATGAATGCTGGTTTTATTATAGCAAAATACATCAAAGTTCCTAATCCATTACACATTTTATCCTATAAAAAAAGAGCAGTTTCATCTGCTCTCTTCTCTTACTATTCAATCGGCAACATAGATAATGCAACGCGACCTTTTTTCGTATCAATATCATCTACCCATACTTTGACGATTTGTCCGACAGATACAACATCTAACGGATGCTTCACGTATTGTTTGCTTAGTTTAGAAATATGTACTAAACCATCTTGTTTCACACCTACATCAACAAAAGCACCAAAATCAACAACGTTACGAACTGTTCCTTCCAGTTCCATACCACGTTTTAAATCTTCTAATTTCAAAATCCCTTTTTTCAGAAGTGGTTTAGGCAACTCATCCCTCATGTCTCGCTCTGGACTAATGAGAGCATCTATAATATCGACTAATGTTGGCTCTCCTACTCCCGTTTCTTGGGACAACTTAGAAATCTCCACTTCTTCTAAACTCTTTTGTAACTGTGGTTGCCCTACATCATCTTTTGATAATCCCAGACTCTTCAATAACAATTCAACATTTTTATATTGTTCTGGATGAATACCTGTACGGTCTAACGGATTTGCCCCTTCTAATATACGTAAGAAACCTATACATTGTTCATATGTCTTCGCGCCTAGACGTGGTATTTTCTTTAAGTCTGTTCGTTTTGTAAATTTCCCTTCTTCTTCACGCTTTGCTACAATATTTTTCGCAACAGTTTTTGATAAACCCGAAACATATTGCAACAACGCAACGGAAGCTGTATTTACATTCACACCGACTTGGTTAACTGCCGTCTCTACTACAAATGTTAATGATTCATTTAATCTCTTTTGAGATACATCATGTTGATATTGTCCAACTCCAACTGATTTCGGATCAATCTTTACAAGTTCAGCAAGCGGATCTTGCAGACGTCTGCCGATAGAAACCGCACTTCTTTCTTCAACCTGTAAATCCGGGAATTCCTCACGGGCTAAATCAGAAGCCGAATACACACTCGCACCAGCTTCGTTCACAATAATATAGAAGACTTCTCGTTTCACATTTTGTAATACATCAACTATAAATTCTTCTGATTCTCTAGAAGCTGTACCATTCCCAATCGCAATCATTTCAACCTGATATTTATCTATAATAGAAAGAACTTTCGCTTTTGCATCTTCATATTTACGCACTGGTGGATGCGGATAAATAACATCAATATATAGAACTTTCCCCGTATCGTCTACGATAGCTAATTTACAACCCGTTCTATATGCAGGGTCTACAGCTAACACAACCTTTCCTTTCATTGGAGGTTGTAATAACAAATTACGTAAGTTCTCAGAAAAAATATGTATCGCTTGTTCCTCAGCTGTTTCTGTTAATTCTTTTCGAATCTCCCTTTCAATAGAGGATTGAATTAATCGTTTATAACCATCCTCTATTGCTAACTTTACATACTGTGCACTTTTTGAATCGTTATCACGAATTACTTTCTTATATAAGAAGGTTACTATCTCATCTACTGGTGGAACAACAGAAACTCTCAATATATCTTCTTTCTCACCTCGATTCATCGCTAATACGCGATGCGGCACGACTTTCTGCAACGGTTCTTCATAGCTGTAATACATTTCATATATATTTTTTTCATCTTTCTCTTCATCTTTTACAGCCGAAGACATAACACCTTTTCTAAAAGTAACGTTCCGAATCCACCTACGATATGCCGCTTCATCTGAAACGATTTCTGCAATAATGTCTTGAGCACCTTGCAATGCTTCTTCTGCAGATTGCACTTCTTTCTCGGCATTTATAAACTCTATCGCCTTCTGATTCGGATCTTCTTTCGTATATAACAATAACCATTTAGCTAATGGCTCTAATCCTTTTTCTTTTGCAATCGTTGCTTTCGTTCTTCTCTTCTCTTTATACGGACGATATAAATCTTCTACTTCTTGCAACTTTGTAGCTTTCACAATTTGCTGACGTAATTCACCTGTCAGTTTTCCCTTTTCATCAATAAGACGAAAAACCTCTTCTTTCCTATCTTCAAGCTGCATCATATATTGCCATCTCTCTAAAATTGCACGAATTTGCACTTCATCTAAAGATCCTGTCCATTCTTTTCGGTAACGAGCAATAAATGGAACTGTGTTACCTTCTTCTGTTAATTGAATAACATGACGAACTTGCTTTTCCGTAAAGCCTAATTCCTTCACTAACATTTTCATTAACGCTTGTCGATTATCTACCATTTCCATATACAACCGTAACCTCCTCTATAATAAAAAAAGTTGCCCTTCAAAGAGAGCAACTTAAACTGCCGATTTAAAAATCTATTAGTCCTAAACTAATTTGTAGCGCTTCATCTACACGAATCATCATCACTTCATCTAAATGAGTGATTTTGTCCGTTAAGCGCTGCTTATCGATTGTTCGAATCTGCTCAAGTAAAATAACAGAATCTCTCTCAAAACCGTACTTTTTCGCATCAATTTCCACATGAGTGGGTAATTTAGCTTTTTGAATCTGTGCAGTAATAGCCGCTACAATCACCGTTGGACTAAAACGATTTCCGATGTCATTTTGAATGACAAGAACCGGACGAACGCCTCCTTGCTCAGAACCAACAACTGGGGAAAGGTCTGCAAAATACACGTCGCCGCGTTTTACAATCAAAATATTACCCCCCGCTAACTAAGCGTTCTACTGTATGAGCTGCTTCATACTCTGCTAAGAAAGCTTCAGATGCAATACCAAGATTAATTTTTCCCATTTCAATGTACCCACGTCGCATTGATTCATGTTGGTAGCGTTTCTTCGTCTTATGTTGACGCAATAACAGTTGTGTTGCCTGGCAAATTAGTTCATGGCGATTCTTATTCTCTTGTTTTCCAATTCCGTCCAATTCCGTTACCATTTGCTTTGGCAACCGAACCACGATTTCAGTAGTTACACTTGATTCGGACACAAAAATACACCTCCACCGTCAACTACACACCCAAATATATATATGACACCTATTGTAATAATACCATTGTATGGAGCCTGTTGCAAAGACTTCCTTATTCCTTGCTTATGTTTTCCAATTCACAAACAAAACATTCATATTCTTTTATTTTTTATCTCATTACAAACAAGAATCGAAAGAGTTTCTCCGCAAAATTCACGTTAAATTATGTTAAAAGTAACTATAAGTACAAAGCTTCTCATCAAAAACGAGCTTATTCCTAACCAATGAACAGCCCTCTCAAATGACAAGAAGCAAATCATACTACCTTCTATATATTATTCAGATAATTAATTACCTCTACAACCTTGCCATGCCGTATAAATATTCTCGGTACCCGAAAGCTTATCGTTGCAATAATTTCATAATTAATAGTTCCGGAATATTCAGCAACCTCAGTAGCACTAATATACTCATCACCTTGTCTTCCAATGAGTGTAACTTTCGTACCAAGTGGCACTTCACAAGGAAGATGAATCATGAACTGATCCATTGTTACTCGCCCTACAATCGGTACCCTTTTACCATTTACAAGCACTTCAAATCCTTGTAACCTTCTAAGCCAGCCATCTGCATAGCCAATCGCTACAGTCGCAATCCATTCTTCCGTTTTCGTTCGATAAGTGACGTTATAGCTGATTCCATCCCCTTTAATCACCTGTTTAATATGAGCAACTTTCGTATGCAATGATAGCGCTGGTTCTAATTTAAACGGTAAAAAAGGGCGTATTTCTACAGACGGGGATAACCCATACATCGCAATGCCAATTCGTACTGCATTAAATGTAATCCCTTGAAAACGTAGCGTTGCAGCACTATTAGCTGTATGGACAAACTTAGGATCTACTCCGAATTCTTTCAACCAACTTAACTGCTGCAAAAATGTGTTATATTGTTTATCAAAGTAAGAAGTCTCCACCTCATCCGCTGTTGCAAAATGTGTATAAACCCCTTCTAATTCTAAAAATGGTGCACCTTCTAAACTCTTTAAAAATCCCTTTAATTCTTTTCGTTCGCGTATCCCAATTCTCCCCATACCACTATCAAAATTAATATGGTATTTCATTTTAGATGAACCATCCCATAGTTTGATTGCTTCATCCACCCATTCTTTTTGAAAAACAGTTAACGCTACATCATTTTCAGCAGCTACATTAACATCACGAGGTGGGGAAGGACCTAATACTAAAATTGGCACAGTAATACCAGCCCTTCGAAGCACTAAAGCTTCATCTAAAAAAGCAACTGCTAACCTTGTCGCCCCCGCTTCTAATGCCGTTTTAGCTACCGGTACATAATCGTGTCCATATGCATTCGCTTTAACTACAGCAAAAATCTCTACATCACTTGGAATGAAATTTTTAATGTGTGTAATATTGTTATAAATCGCATCTAAATCCACTTCCACCCAAGTGTCACGGTAAAATGGTGCTTCTTCCATAAATACACTTCCTTATACACGATATGCGAAGCTTATTCTTTTATATGCTTCTTTTATGAAATCCACCCTTCAAACTAAGAAAAGACGTGGTGCACATATATCACCACGTCTAAGAAGTTTACTTCACTTGCTTCTCTGTAACTGAACGAGCAACCATTAACAGCTCCTTCGGCTCTAAACCTTTAGACACGAGCATATATTCTACTCCGTTATGCGACCACGTTAAAGAGTCTTTCGTCAATGCTCCAATTGTAAAGCCAAGATCAACCAATTCTCCACTTACATTTATCGCTGACGAAGCCTCTGCAACTTTTGCCTTTTCTTGTATTAAAGTAAAGGATTTCTTACTTCCAGTGTATGTGAGTATCGCACGCTTGCCACTGTCTGTCTTCAACTCTTTTTCATCTTTCAAAGTCATACCTTGCGGCGTATCACGCGGATACAAAATAGCAAATGGTTTGTCTTCTTTCGCTGTCGTTTGAACATCTACTTGCGCTCTAGACATATTTTGTTTCGTATCAAATGCACCTTTATCAAACTTCGCATCAAATTTCACTTTAGAGAAATCTACTTTCACAAGAACATTTTGATCATTATCCATTAACTTCACCGAAACTGGTGTTAAATCACTTTTCTTCAATGTAATCTCTTGTTTCGGCAACATGTTTTGGTGTTGATAATTTGTTTTTGTTTTAAAGATATAATACTTATCTGTTTTTTCAAAAGTAAGGCTTTTCTTATCCTGCAAAATATCTCTAACAAGAGATTCGTATAAATAAGCCTGGCTACTATTTTGCGGCCAATCACTTTGGAAACGGAAACTCTTATTAAGCGCTGGCGTTAATACAAATACACCTTCTTCATTCCTTAAAATAATTTGACTTTGATCTTTTTTCGCATTCTGCAAATTCACACGATAAAAAGAAGGTTCCTTATGCCATATTTCTACCTTATACTCCTGAGGCTCATTCCCTGTTTTAATAGATAATTTCGCTTCAGCTTGATAACTTTTCAACCCTTTTACTTTCGCCTCTAAATCTCTCACAACATCATCTTGTTTCTTTTCCATACAACCGGCCAACGCAAAAACGGTTAATAAACCGACAAGAACTAAAAACAGACGCCTTTTCATCACTTCAGCCCCTTTGCCCCTATAAATGAATGGAAGATGTACCTTCCTTATCGCTACCACAAATATATGAGACAAAGATATAAAATATGCAGACTAGCGTGACGAGCTTTCTAAAACAACTTGAGCAACAGCAAATTCCTTACTATGACTAATTGATAAATGAACAATATGCTCTGTACTTGTAATAAGAATCGGCTTACCTCTATCATCATTTCTTACTTCAATATCTAAAAAACTCACTTCTTTCCCGATACCAGTCCCTACCGCTTTTGAATACGCCTCTTTCGCTGCAAATCTTCCAGCTACAAACTCTGTAAGGCGACTTCCCTTCAGCCCCTTAGCAACATTACGTTCATTTTCAGTTAAAATACGTTCCATAAATTTAAGCTTTCCATCTAGCATTTTTTCAATTCGATTTAATTCAATAATATCGATTCCAATCCCTACAATCATTTCAAAATCCCCTTCTTCTATTTAGCTTTCTTTTTTCATATTGTAAGAATAACAGAGAATCTTTCTGATGCAAAAGGAGTGATACTCACAACATGCTAATACCATCCGCCCGCATTTCCTTACAACCAATCGTCATAGCTTTACTTCTCATACAATTAATCATGATTATACTAGGCGATTTTTTCCTCTTTCCTATGGCAGCTTATAATGAATATATCGCTAAAGGAGAATGGTGGCGTCTCATAACTTCCCTGCTCGTACATGTAGACTTACAACATTTTCTTGCTAATAGTATTTGTTTATTCGTACTTGGCTCTTCTATTGAAAAACAACTAGGGCACTTTTCTTTCATCACTATTTTTTTCCTTTCCGGCATTCTCGGAAATATTTCCTCTTATCTAATTATGCCTCATGAATACATTCATGCCGGGGCATCTGGTGGTATTTTCGGATTGCTAGGTGCACAATTATTTCTATTGTATAGCCGATATCGTTCTTCCAATCCAAGAGACATCGCTATTTTTTCAATCATGATATGTATATTACTACTATTCACTTTCTTCAATCCCTCTGCCAACCCTATCAGCCATTTAACAGGATTGATCATTGGTGGTATTTGCACTCCTTTATTAATAAAGTGAAACTTTAATCAGTGGGGGTTTTGTCCATCCCCCACCGATTATTAGCCCACACCAATCGGGCTTTTACGGGCAGTTAATCTCCCACCTCCCCCTCGTATTCACCAAATTTTGAGGTAGGAGTCTTACAGCTCGCAAATAGCGGGGCAAAAAAACTCGATGGTGCAGAGCTCATTTAATATAAAAGCTCGCACCATCGACAATCTCTACATCTGTTTGTTCACTTAAATCTCTCATGAGTTGAAATAAAGACTCATCCTTCTTCTTCGCTTCAATCATACAATCAATTTGCGGAACACTTCCTTTTATCTTTTTTAAAAAAGATAAAAAAGTATCTACATTAATAAAGTCCGCATGTGCCCTTGGGTCTTTTCCCTCTCTAGGACTAGAAATGTGCATTTTCACCGGTAACAAAGACGATTCCCACGTATGTACAACACGCGCCCAATCTTCATGCCAATCTTCTCGCTCATGATTCATCATATGATGATGTAAATCAAATACAACGGGAATGTCCAACTTTTCTCCTAAATATAATGTGTCCTCGAGCGTAAAAGTTGTATCATCATTTTCTAACATAATCATTTCCTGAATACCTCTTGGGACATTAGACCAATTCTCTATAAAACGCTCTAATGCGAGCTCTTTATCTTTATATCCGCCACCAACATGCATTACACATCGTTGCTTATGTTCAATTCCCATACCTTTTAATAATTTTCTATGCATTTGTAATGTCTTGACAGATTGTTTAAAAATATTCTCCTCAGGTGAATTGAGTACAACAAAATGATCTGGATGAAAATCAATACGCATATTCATTCGAATAGCGTACTCACCTAGCACTTTTAAATTTTCTTTTAAGGGACGAATGTAGTTCCACTCTAACAACTCATCATGATTCGCTAAAGGAATCAACTTAGAGCTAAGTCGAAAAAAGGATATATCATGGCCTTTATTATGCTTTAATAACCGTAAGCAATTTTCCAAATTAGAATTAGCAATTCTTTCAAGTTTACGAATCGCCGCTTCCCGATCATCTATTTTTTGAAACTGCGCGTACGTCATCGTTTGAGACGGAGATGCATTTTTTAAATGTACACTCATCGCAACATACCCAAGTCTTACAAGCATGTAGCACCTCATTTCTACACAAGTTATTATGTAGTATGTACAATTACAGAAATAAAAAAAGAGAATGCCGGAAAAGGGCATTCTCTTTTTTTATTATTAAGCTTGTGGCTTACGGCTATGATGTTTTCTTTCGCCGCGTCCGTTTGAAGATCCTGGGCGACCTTGACCTTCACCACGACGACCACGGTTACCTTCACGGCTACCTTCACGATTGCGATCACGGTTACCGTCACGATTACGACCATCACGATTACGGTCACGGTTACGACCATCGCCACCGCGTCCATCACGACTACGATTACGGTTACCATCACGGTATCCGCCTCCGTTACCGCCACGTTTTTTAGAACCGCCACCTCTTGAAACAACTGGTGGTTCTGATGTTAAAGCGATTGGAGTTGTATCTGGCTCTTTTGTCATCATTTTTAAAGCAGCAGCTACTACTGTTACAGAGTCGTTCTCTTCTAACATTTCTTCTGCAATACGCTTGTAGTATGCTAAGTTTTCATTTTCAATTGTGTTTTGAAGTTTTTCAGCGATTAAACGTTGTTGACCTTCTAGTGCCTCGTCAAGTGTTGGTGCATCCATGCGGTCCATTTTACGTTTTGTTGTACGCTCAATATTTTTTAATTGTCCAGATTCACGTGGTGTTACAAATAGCATTGCAATACCTTTTTTACCTGCACGACCAGTACGGCCAATACGGTGAACGTATGATTCTGGATCTTGTGGAATATCGAAGTTGTATACGTGTGTTACACCTGAAATATCAAGACCACGCGCAGCAACGTCTGTTGCAACAAGAACTTCAATAGAACCTTCTTTGAACTTACGTAATACAGACATACGTTTCGCCTGAGTTAAATCACCATGGATACCTTCCGCAGCATAACCACGTAAATTTAATGCTTCTGATAATTCATCAACACGACGCTTTGTACGACCGAATACAATCGCAAGCTCTGGAGATTGAATGTCTAATAAGCGTGTTAATACGTCAAACTTTTTCTTTTCTTGCACTTCTAAATAGAACTGCTGAATGTTTGGCATTGTTACTTCTTTTGCTTTTACTTTAATGTGTTGAGGCTCAGTCATGAAACGCTCAGCAATTCGACGGATTGGGTCCGGCATTGTCGCTGAGAATAGTAATGTTTGGTGTGTTTCTGGCACATCTGTTAAAATTGCTTCAATATCTTCAATGAAGCCCATGTTTAACATTTCATCCGCTTCGTCAAGAACAACTGTCTCTACGTTTTGTAAGCGAAGTGTTTTACGGTTAATATGATCTAAAATACGACCCGGCGTACCAACAATAATGTGTGGGTGTTTTTTTAGAGCACGAATTTGGCGGTTAATATCTTGACCACCGTAAATTGGTAAGATACGAACGCGTTTATGTTTACCAATTTTGTATAGCTCTTCTCCAACTTGAATTGCTAATTCACGCGTTGGCGCGATAACAATACCTTGAACCGATTCTTTATGTGTATCCACTTTATCTAATAGTGGTAATCCGAATGCTGCTGTTTTCCCTGTACCTGTTTGTGCTTGCCCAATAATATCCTTACCTTGCAATGCATGTGGAATTGTTTCAGCTTGAATTGGCGTAGCCTCTTCAAAGCCCATACTTTCAACAGATTGCAGTAAAGAATCACTTAATCCTAATTCTCGAAATGTTGTCAATGTTACTTCTCCTTTTCTATCCTATACTTATCATTTAAAAAAAGGCGTTTTCCGAATTTGCGGAAAAGCCCTTTTCCTGAATGCTCACGTATATAAACGGGCGTATATTCTTCACGAAAATACTTCTAAACGTTATTACACTTTATCAATTATAAGTTTTGTATGTGTAAAAAGCAAACCCAACTGTTACCTTATTTTCATATTCAGAGGTTTTTTCTTCACTTTTATTTTTTTATATTTACTGTAAGCGCTTATTATAAGTTTCTTCTTTTTTCGTAGCTATCATCCCTATTTATATACACCAATTATTTCAACATCGTAATTACTTCTTCCAATTTCATACCGCGAGATGCTTTTACTAATACAACATCTTTTGCATCGACTACTGCTTGCAACTCTTTTACTAACTCTTCTTTATTATCATAAGCCTTTACACGTTCGTTAGGGAAATTAATTTTCGCTCCTTCAGCAATTTGAGCCCCTAATTTACCATATGTGAACACATAGGAGATTTTTGCTGGATCGATTAATTTACCTACCTCATAATGAAACTGTACTTCTTGATCTCCAAGCTCTAACATATCGCCGAGAACAACAATTTTTTTAGAGAATCCATCTAAACCATTCATTAGGTGGAATGCTGCTTCCATAGCCGTTGGACTTGCATTATAAGCATCGTTGATAATTGTTAATCCACTATTTGTTTTTACAATTTCCATACGCATGCCTGTCATTTGAAGTGTTACTAAACCTTCTTTCATCTCTTCCCACGTTACACCAAAGTGTTTCGCAATTGCCATAGAAGCAAGCGTATTATACACATTGTGTTTCCCTAATACCGGTAGATAGAATGAAATGTTTTCTTCTCTATTCATTTTAAAGTGTGTCCCAGTTGCTTGTAACGTTACAGTCGTTGGATAGTAATCATTTGCTCTAGCATCACCAAACGTAACTGTTTCAGCTATTAAATTCATTTCAGGAACACGATTCGTTAATAATGGCTCGTCTCCGTTATATACGAACACTCCACCTTCTTGTAGTCCTGTCACAATTTCTAATTTCGCTTCAGCAATTGCCTCACGAGAGCCTAAGTCCATTAAATGCGCTTCACCAATGTTCGTAATGATAGCTGCATTTGGACGAGCTAACTTAGATAGGAATTCAATTTCCCCGCGGCTTGACATTCCCATTTCTAATACAGCCACTTCTGTATTTTCTTCTAAGTTTAAAATAGTAAGAGGTAGCCCGATATGATTATTGAAGTTTCCTTCTGTTTTTTGAACTTTGAATTTAGTCGCAAGAAGACTTGTTACAATATCTTTTGTAGATGTTTTACCGTTACTACCTGTCACACCAATCACTTTAACATCCAATTGGTCGCGATAGTTTTTTGCTAACATTTGTAATGCTGATAGCGTGTCTTCTACAAAAATAACCGGAAGATTCTCAGGTGGATTTGCTACATCTTTCATCCATAATGTCGCCACAGCTCCATTTTCAACAGCTTTATCTACAAAAGCATGTCCATCGAAACGTTCACCTTGAATCGGAACATATAAGTTTCCTTTTTCGATTTTTCTCGTATCAATAGACACTCCTTGTATAGTAGTCCCCTCATATTGCTCTGCTAATCCCGTACCATTTGTCATTTGTTCTACTTGTTTTAACGTTCGATTTATCATAAAAAACACTCCTCACATAGAGGAAGCACTATTCCTGCGAATAGTGCCTCCTCCTTTTTTGTTAGATTGTATATTTAATTTTTTGTTTTTCTTCGTGACGCTCCATTGCTAAACGAATTAGCTCTTCAATTAATTCCGGATACGGTAATCCAGTATGTTGCCATAATAGAGGGAACATACTAAACGGCGTAAATCCTGGCATCGTATTCACTTCGTTAATATATACTTCTCCATCTTTCGTTAAGAAGAAATCAGCTCTTGTTAAGCCCGCACCATCTAACGATTGGAATGCAATAATTGCATCTCGCTTAATAACGTTAGACTCTTCTTCTGTCATTTCAGCTGGAATAATCAACGCTGTATCGCCATCGATGTATTTCGACTTATAATCATAGAAGTCTTTTTTCGGTACGATTTCACCTACAACTGAACATTTCGGCTCATCATTACCTAATACACCAACTTCTACTTCACGTCCAACAATATTTTCTTCTACAATAATTTTGCGGTCAAATTGGAATGCCTCTTCAAATGCATTCTCAAGTTCTTCACGATTTTTACACTTATTAATCCCAACACTTGAACCAAGGTTTGCTGGTTTTACGAAGCAAGGATATCCTAATACTTCTTCTACCTTTTCATATGCTGTTTCACGATCTTTTTCCCATGCGCTACGAATGAATGATGCATATTTTGCTTGCTTCAATCCAGCTTCCGCAAAAATGTTTTTCATAATAACTTTATCCATACCAGCAGCAGATGCTAGAACACCATTTCCTACATAAGGAATATTCATCAATTCTAATAATCCTTGAACCGTTCCATCTTCACCATTTGGTCCATGTAGTAATGGGAAAATAACGTCAATAGCATTTTCCTCAGAACCTGCCGATGGAATGATTTCTGTGCTTAATGATAACGGAGAAATCGCATTTTCTGCCCCGCTCATTTTTAGAACTTCAACATCTGTCACTTCACCTTCAATACGCTCACCGCGTACCCATTGACCTTGTTCTGTAATGTAAATTGGATGAATCTCGAATTTATCTTGATTTAATGCTTTAATAGCAGCAAGAGCCGTTTGTAGCGAAACTTGATGCTCAGCTGATTTTCCACCATATAATAAACCTAATTTAATTTTTGTCACTGAAATCACCCTAACCAATTGTTTTCATTTTTCTATTTTAGCACTTTTTATAAAAATAGGTAGTTCCTATTTGAAATAAAATGCAACTTCCACAAATAATTAAATGACACCACTTATTGGTTTTCTATACTTTTTCCACTTAACTTTCTTCATACATATATAAAGTGAAACTTTAATCAGTGGGGGGGTTCTTCATCCCCTACTGATTATCAGCCCTCACCAATCGGACTTTTATGGGCAGCCCGCCCCCCACCTAACTTCTTTGCTTTCGCTGAATTTTGAGGTGGGGGTCTTACTGCCCATTAAAGTGGGGTAAAATTGCAAACCAATCTAGTTATGTACCTAAAATATGTAGAAATCCCCTTTTTGTGTATGTCATCTAATCATTAAGAAGATTGTTTGGTTAGTGTGCTTTTGTGCCTTTGTTCAACGAGACGATCTAAAGAAACATATACAATACCTGCAACTACACATCCTACAGCTAAAATTGTAAATAAAAAGTGGCCAAGTAATCGATCTAATAAAAAACCTCCAAGAAGTGGACCGAATGCACTTCCTGTAATCCACTGCAAACTCGCAGCTCCCATATAAGTCCCTCTCAAATGCTCAGGGGCCAAATTCGCTACAAACGTCATCTGTACGGGGGACATAATCATTTCACCTAACGTATATATGGCATATACAAACAATAAAGTTATTAAAATAATCGTAGCATTTGCATCAAATTCTCCAAACCACTTCGGTAACCACCCTATAAAAAATAACCCAATCCCAAACAAACATGCACCATATAACATCGTCTTTCCGACAGGTTTATCTGTGGCCCATTTTGAAATTTGAAATTGAAACAACACCACTAGTAGTCCATTTAAAGCCATTAAATATGAATATGGATTGTTAGTTCCAAAAATATCCTTCATTTCATTATCAAAGTGCAGTGGCAACATGCCTTCTGTTTGAGAAAATCCCATCGAAATAATGATACCTGCTAATAAATAAATCATAAGTGCCTTATCTCGAAATACAATTTTCCACACTGCTCCTGATTCCTTTTCTGTATCATCTTCTTTATTCGTACTCTTTGGCATTGTCTCTTGAATAAGGACGAATACAAGTAATGCATAAAATAACATCGTAGACGAAGCAATAACAAACACAAGGTTCTTCGATAACATAACTACTGAAGCTCCCATTATCGGACCAATTGCAGCACCTATATTGTGTCCCATTCGCAATAAACCATATGCTTCTGTTCTTTTTTCTGGCGCCGTTACATCCGCAACCATCGCTGATGCAGCTGGATGAAATAACGAATTACTTAACCCTAAAAAAATAGATAAAATCGCATATGGAATAAATCCTTCTATAAATAAAAAACCGAGCATGAATACCGCATTGCTCGCCATCGAAAATATCATAATCGGTTTTCTTCCATATATATCAGCAATTCTTCCCCCTATAATTGATCCAAAGCTTGCAGCAATTGGAGACAGTGCCATAATCACTCCGACCTGTAATAATGAATCTACCTTATCTTTTAAATATAATGCAAAAAAAGGCATCAACATCATCATTGCAATTCCATTTAACGTCTCACCAATAAACCGAATCCATACGTTACGGTCCATCTCCCTTAACTCACGCCACGTATTTTTCATTATTTCACCCCTTTTGTTCACCAATAATTATCTTATAACAAGTTCAGAATAATGTAAATTTTCAAAATTAAAAATCCATTCTAACAGAATTAGAATGGATTTTTCTACTTATAAATTGGCTGCGTCGTCTTCTTCTTTACTATTATTTAAAGCACTATGTTTTCGGCTATATAAGAAGTAAACCGCAATACCGATAATCATCCATACACCAAAACTAATCCAAGCCGTCCCGGATAATTGAAGCATTAAGTATAAACAAAAAATTACCGTTAACGCTGGTAAAAATGGTACAAGCGGTGCCTTAAATGCTCTTGGTAAATCAGGATGCGTTCTTCTCATTACAATAACAGCAACAGCTACAAGTGCAAAGGCTGATAAAGTCCCCATATTTACAAGATGCGCTAACACATTTAAATCTATTAATCCTGAAATAAGTGCTGCAATAATTCCCGTTGTCCACGTATTTAAAAACGGTGTTTTAAATTTCGGGTGAACTTTAGCAAGACGTTTCGGCAACAATCCATCTCTACTCATTGCATATGAAACGCGTACTTGCCCATACATCATAACTAACATTACTGTTGTGATCCCTGTAATTGCTCCTACTGAAATTACTCCCGCTAAACTATCTTGTCCAATAAATTGAAGTGCAAAAGCGACTGGATCTGATATATTTAACTGTCCGTATGGAACAATTCCTGTCAAAATAAGCGAAACGATAATATAAAGAGCCGTACAAATTAATAAAGATGCAATAATACCAATTGGTAAATCACGTTGTGGACGTTTCACTTCTTCTGCTGCCGTTGAAACTGCATCAAATCCTATGAATGCAAAGAACACTGTAGCAGCTCCAGCCATTACACCATCTAAGCCAAATGGCATAAAAGGCGTCCAGTTTTCAGGTTTCACATAATTAAAACCAGCAAAGATAAAAATAAGAACAACCGCTAGTTTAATAAATACCATAATATTATTTACACGTGCACTTTCACGAACACCTCTAGATAAAAGAACTGTCATCACTAAAATAATTAGAACTGCCGGCAAATCAATTATTCCACCCTTTCCTGTACCAGGGGCCGAGGAGAGAATGGTAGGAATATGAATTCCAAATCCCTTTAATAAAGATTGGAAGTACGCGGACCAACCATTTGCCACAGCAGAGGTTGCAAGTAAATACTCAAGCATTAAGTCCCATCCAATTAAAAATGCGAATACTTCTCCCATCGTCGCATATGTGTACGTATACACACTGCCTGAGACAGGAACTGAAGAAGCAAATTCAGCATAACAAAATGCAGCAAAGGCACATGCTAACGCGGCTATCGCAAATGATAATATAATAGCTGGTCCAGAATGTTTCGCTGCTACCACGCCCGTTAGAACAAAAATACCTGTTCCAACAATTGCCCCAATTCCAAGCATCGTTAAATCTAGTGCGCCCAATGTTCTTGCTAACGTCTTTTGTTTACTCTCTTGCATTAACTTTGCAATAGGCTTCTTTTGAAAAATTTGCTTCATAGCATGCTCCTCCAAGTTTTAAATTTTCTGAAAATTTTTAATTCGCTTTTTTATTTTACTCATAGTACTTTTTCCAGTCAATACTTTTGTCGAAATAAGTAGAAACTCTTATGAATATGCACGATTTTTATCATTCTTTCTATATATCTTTCTATAACTTTTTTTGGTATTATTATACATGTCGATTCCATAAAAAAGGCATGCTCTGTTATTGAGCATGCCTCTTTTTACTTATTTCACAGTATATGATCCCTCTTCAATCCAGCTATACATATATTTTTCATCTTCTGTTTCATGTGCTTGTTTTACAATACGAAGCGGACGGAATGTATCTATCATAACAGCTAATTCAAGCGTTTCTTTTTTCCCTATACTCGCCTCTGTTTTCCCAGGATGTGGCCCGTGAGGAATGCCGCTCGGATGAAGTGTAATAGACCCTTCCTCCACACCTTTTCGGCTCATAAAGTTACCTTCTACATAGTACAGTACTTCATCACTATTCACGTTACTATGATAATACGGTGCCGGAATAGATTCTGGATGATAGTCATATAAACGTGGTACGAAAGAACAAATAACGAAATTGTGACCTTCGAACGTTTGATGTACTGGAGGTGGCTGATGAATACGACCTGTAATTGGTTCAAAATCCTCTACATTAAAGACCCACGGATATAAATAGCCATCCCAACCAACAACATCTAACGGATGATGTCCTAAAACATGTTTATGCATATAGCCCCTCGACTTTGTCATTACGACAAACTCACCTTTTTCATCATACGTCTCTAATTTTTCAGGACCACGAATATCTCTCTCACAAAACGGGCTATGCTCTAACAATTGTCCATATTCATTACGATAGCGACGCGGTGTTGTAATTTGACTATTTGCCTCTACAACAAGAAACTTAGTCTCTCCTTCATCTGGAATAACACGATAAATCGTTCCAATTGGAATTGTTACATAATCGCCTTTTCTATAATGAACCGTTCCAAACATCGTTTCAATTTTTCCTGTTCCATAATGGACAAACAACATTTCATCACCATCACCATTACGGTAGAAATAATCCATTTTTTCTGTTGGGCTCACTACTCCGATTAATAAATCCTCATTCCCAAGTATAAAGTTTCTTCCGCTTACTGCATCACCACTTTTTTTATTTTCTTTCGTGCGAAAGTGACGATGAGAAAGAGCAACATCTTCTTCATATTGCAACCGACAAGAATGAGATAATGCCGCATGTCCTACTTCCGTTGGCATATAATGATGATACAAAATAGACTGCGTACCAGAAAAACCTTTTGTTCCCATTACCTGTTCACGATAAAGCGACCCATCTTTTTTACGGAATTGTACATGTCGTTTATGAGGTAGCTCCCCCATGTGACGATAAAACATGCCCATCACCTGCTTCCTTTTCTTTTTTGACCGTATTACGTAATGTGCCTAAACCAGTAATCGTAAGCTCTACAACATCACCATCTTGTAGCCACTCTTCTGTACCTAGTTCTAAAATACAACCTGTTCCTACTGTTCCAGAACCAATCACATCGCCTGGGTATAACGTAACGTCTTCCGAAGCACGTTCAATCATTTCAGCAAATGTATAGTAAATATCTCGGAAGTTCCCTTTTGATAATAGCTTTCCATTTACATGAGCAGTCATCTCTAACTCATAACGGTCACCATTGCGATAAACATCTAATTCCTCTTTCGTAACAAGGTACGCTCCTAATGAAGTTGCAAAATCTTTTCCCTTCGCTGGACCAAGTCCTACCTTCATTTCTGTTGCTTGTAAGTCCCTTGCACTCCAATCATTCATAATACAATAACCAAAAATGTATTCCTCTGCTTGCTCACGAGAAATATTTCTTCCTTCTTTCCCAATTACGCAAGCAATCTCTAATTCATAATCAAGTTTTTTAGATTTCTTCGGACTAATTACAACATCATCTGGACCAATTACAGCACGATGATTCGTAAAATAAAAAACCGGGATATCGTACCATTCAGGTACAACATCTAACCCTCTTCGGCCACGTGCCGTTTTTACGTGCTGTTCAAATGCATAAAAATCCCTAATACTACTCGGATTAGGAATCGCTGCTGCTAATTGCACTTCCTCTAAAGAATATATGCCCTTTTCCGGATTGTTAATATTACGCAACACTTCTACATACTCATCCGCTTTCTCTAAAAAGGCGAACATAGAAGAAGGTAATTTTCCACCACTAGCAAGATTCATATCGATTACTTTGTCACCTTCAAGCCATCCAGCTCGCATTTCTTTTGAAGGAAGACGAAATGTAACAAATTTCATCATGATTCCTCCTTATGAAAATGAAATTTCCACCAGCAAAAGAATTCCTGCTGGTGGATATAAATTTTATAAATTTCCGCGACGCTCTTGTTCTCTTTCAATTGATTCAAATAACGCTTTAAAGTTTCCTTCTCCAAATCCACGAGACCCTTTACGCTGAATGATTTCAATAAATAAAGTTGGACGATCTACAATTGGTTTCGTAAAGATTTGTAGTAAATAGCCTTCATCATCGCGATCTACTAAGATCTTTAATTCTTTTAACTTATCAATTTCTTCATCAATTTTTCCAACTCGTGCAGTTAATTCATCATAATAAGTATCTGGTGTATCTAAAAACTCCACACCATTTGCACGAAGCGCTTCTACTGTTTTAACAATGTCATTTGTTAGTAAAGCAAGATGCTGTACACCTGCTCCATTGTAGAATTCTAGATATTCTTGAATTTGTGATTTTCGCTTTCCATCTGCTGGTTCGTTAATAGGGAACTTAATACGACTTCCATTTGTCATAACCTTCGACATTAATGCTGAATACTCTGTACTGATATCATCATCATCAAAATGGATCATTTGTTTAAAGCCCATAACGTTCTCGTAATAACTAACCCACTCTTCCATCTTTTCAACATTACCAACTACATGGTCTACAGCAATTAAACCTGACTCTTCAAATGGAATATCAAACTCAGCCTTTTGGAATCCTGGCATAAATGTTCCTTTATAATTTTTACGCTCTACAAGCGTATGAATTGTATCACCATACGTACCAATAACTGCTTTTTTCAATGTACCGTTCTCGTCTGTTAACTCTACAGGTGGAGCAATTGCGACGGCACCACGTTTCACCGCTTCCGAGTATGCTTTATCAACATCATCAACAAGTAATGCCACATCTTTCACGCCATCACCATGAGTCTTTACAAATTCTGCAATACGATTGTCGCTACTTAAAGCTCCAGACACAACGAAACGCATATTTTTTTGCACAAGAACATAAGATACTTTTTCACGATTACCAGTTTCTAATCCAGAGTAAGCTACAATTTTGAATCCGAATGCTCTCGCAAGGTAATAGCTTGATTGCTTTGCATTTCCTACATAAAATTCCAAATGATCTACATCACGTACTGGAAAAAAGTCCTCCATTTGTGCAGCTAGCGTATCCATAGATTTTTGTTTCATAAAATCCTCATCCCCCTGTAAATAGATTAAATGGTCCATACTTAAAACCAACCGAAAACGCTTCCAACATCAATTAATAGAAATTAGTTAGCAAGCTAACAAATTCTGACCTTTAAAATTTTCTATCTTTTCTGTCAAATTCCTCTTTTTTCTTCAAGATAAAATTCGACTTTTTTCTTTTTAAAGTAAAACTTTACTCAGTGGGGATTTACGTGATAGCGGGATAACATGAATACTGGAGGGTATGTACGAAGAAAATAAAAAAGACCCCAACATATTAACTGTTTACTAATACGTTAGAGTCTTTATTTTTTTTGAATAATTGTATTTATATATCTCATACTAATACTTTTGCAAGGAATAGAATAAATGATGTTAATACTACTGCTCCACCTAATGATCCTAATAAATCTGTTTTTGTTACTTGTAACATTTGTTCACTGTTCATATTCCTCATTCTCCCTTCGTTTATCTTTTATTACAAAGCTTCTATTATACTAATACGCTTGATAGAAATACGATTAATGCTGTTAATACTACCGCTCCACTTGCTGATCCTACGAAGTCACCTTTTGTTACTTGTAATACTTGCTCTTTCATTTTCCATTCTCCTCTCTTTTTCTTTTTTACAACACTTTTATTATACTAATACGCTTGATAGAAATACGATTAATGCTGTTAATACTACTGCTCCACTTGCTGATCCTACGAAGTCACCTTTTGTTACTTGTAATACTTGCTCTTTCATATCTTTCATTCTCCCTTCTCTTCTTTTGTTACAAAGTTTTTATTATACTAACACGCTTGATAGAAATACGATTAACGCTGTTAACACTACTGCTCCACTTGCTGACCCTACGAAGTCACCTTTTGTTACTTGTAATACTTGTTCTTTCATTTCTTTCATTCTCCCTTCATTTGTTTTTTGTTACAAAACTTCTATTATACTAATACGCTTGATAGAAATACGATTAACGCTGTTAACACTACTGCTCCACTTGCTGATCCTACGAAGTCACCTTTTGTTACTTGTAATACTTGCTCTTTCATATTATGTATCCTCCTTTTTTAATAAGTTATCTATATGTAATTTCTAAGAAATGTTTATTTCATAGTTTTTATGTTAGCGTTACATTAAATTTAATAACGTAACGTTTGTAACATTAATGTAACATAACTATTATTACCTTGCAATATAATTACGTAAATTTTATTACACTTTTTTTACGTTTTTTTATAAACATCCTCAAAAACCTTGATTTAATGCATTTTATACTACCTTCATGTTTGTAACATTCATGTAATATTACAGTCATATAGCGAAACATCCCCATATCCACCTCTACTTTTGTTACAAATTAACATAAATCTTTCATGAATAAAGTGGAATCCATCCAATTCTTACTGATAGTTTATGAGAGGTAAAATACAATCTTTCCAAGATAAGTTTATATGTTTCCTCCATATAACTATGTATAATAAAAGCAAAGAGGTGGTCATTTTGAAATTAATCGCATTAGATATGGATGGTACACTACTATCATCTAATCTTGAAATCTCCAACGAGAACTTACAAGCTATCCAAACTGCTAAAGAGGCTGGTCATATAGTTATGATTTGTTCTGGTCGTGCAAAAGAAGATGCTTTAAAATTATTGGAAGAATATAAACTATCTCTTCCAGTTGGAGCGAGCAATGGGGCAATTGTTTATGTGGATGGAAAAGTAATTAACTCGCGTTGTTTACAAAACGATAAAGTATACAAGCTTGCAAAATTACTAGAATCTGAAGGTTTTCCTTATAAGCTATATACGAATAAAGGAGTTTATTCTCCATATACATGGCAAGATCAAGTCATGCAAGCGTTCGAAGAGAACAAGCATGCACTAGATGTTACACTTAAGGAACTTGAAAGAATTACAGAAAAACAAAAGAAATCAAACTTAATTACTGATTTCCAAAAAATAGAAGATGTTGTAAATAATACAGAATTAGAAATATCTAAATTCTTCATTTTGACGTTTAACGCAGAGCATCGTACACAGCTATTAAGCGTATTACAAGAAGACACCGATATTTCAGTTACAGCATCCGCTCCTACTAATGTAGAAATTATGGATAAGCATGGTCATAAAGGGAACGGTCTACAAGAAATGGCTGCTTATTTCAATATACCAATTGAAGATACTATTGCGATCGGGGACAACTTTAATGATGTGCCAATGTTACAAGTAGCTGGCTTATCAGTTGCAATGGGAAATGCTGAAGAAGATGTAAAAAAACTATGTGATGTTGTCACATTAACAAACAATGAACATGGTGTTGCTCATGCAATCGAGCAATTTGTATTGAAACAAGCTTCATCTAGTAAATAAAAAAAGGACTCTTTCAACTTCTGAAAGAGTCCTTCTCTTTTATACATGGTGACAAGCAACAAAGTGCTCTTCACCAACATTACGGAATTCCGGTACCGTTTGTTTACAAATATCTGTTGCAAATGGACAACGTGTATGAAAGCGACAACCTGAAGGTGGATTCGCCGGGCTTGGAATATCACCCTCTAGTATAATTCGCTCTCGCTTCACTGTTGGATCTGGTATTGGCACAGCGGATAACAATGCTTTTGTATACGGATGAAGTGGATTTGTAAATAACTCATCACGTGGCGCTGTTTCCACAATCGTTCCTAGATACATAATTCCAATCTTCGTACATAAATGCTCTACTACGCTTAAATCATGTGAAATGAATAAATAAGATAGTCCCTTTTTCTCCTGTAACTCGCTAAATAAATTAATGATTTGTGCTTGAATAGATACATCTAGTGCTGCCACAGGTTCGTCAGCTACAATAAATTCTGGATTTAATACCATAGCTCTTGCGATAACGATACGTTGGCGTTGTCCACCAGAAAACTCATGAGGGTACCGGTCAATATGATATGGGGCTAAGCCACATAACTCTAATACTTCTGTCACTTTTTCACGAACATTTTCTTTCGTCGCTAATCCGTGAGCTAACATCGGCTCACCAAGCGCTTCCCCAATTCTCATTCTCGGATTTAATGAGCTAAACGGATCTTGGAAGACAAGTTGCATATTAGGACGATGTTTTCTCAATTCTTCCTTAGATAAAGAGTGAACATCTTGCCCTTTAAACTTCACTTCCCCTTCCGTTTTTTGGACGAGACGTAAAATTGTTTTTCCTATCGTCGTTTTTCCGCTTCCCGATTCCCCAACGAGGCCGAACACTTCACCTTTATTAATAGTAAAACTTACCCCATCAACTGCTTTTACATGTCCAACCGTTCTACTAAATATGCCGCCTTTAATTGGAAAATATGTTTTTAAGTTTTTTACTTCTAATAATGGTTCACTCATTGTTTCGCACGCTCCTCATATAACCAGCAAGCAACTTTATGATTCTCATCATGTACATTCAAACTTGGCGCTTCTTCTTTACATATTTCCATACAATGCTCACAACGGCCGCTAAAGTAGCAAAACTCATCCAAACCAACTAAATTAGGAACTTGCCCTGGAATAGAATATAGTTTATCTATTCGTTTTCCCATCACTGGTTTTGATTTCAACAAACCTTTCGTATACGGGTGTTTCGGATTTTGAAATATTTCTAGTACTGGTGCTTCTTCAATAACTTTCCCGCCATACATAACGACAACGTAATCCGCCATTTCTGCTACAACGCCTAAATCATGTGTAATTAATAAAATGGATGTTTTAAATTCCTCTTTTACTTGTCTTAATAAATCTAATATTTGAGCTTGAATCGTAACATCAAGAGCCGTTGTCGGTTCATCGGCAATTAATAACTTAGGATTACAACTAAGTGCAACAGCAATCATAATACGTTGTAACATACCACCACTTAATTCGTGTGGATAAGAATGGACGATTTCATCCGCACGAGCTATGCCGACTTTACGAATTAACTCAATTGCCTTCTTATATGCTTCATTTTTACTAAGCAGTTCATGCTCCCTTAACGTCTCTACAATTTGTTCCCCTACAGTAAAGACCGGATTTAGCGATGTCATCGGTTCTTGGAAAATCATCGCAATATCATTCCCTCGTAAACTACGAAGCTCTTTTTCTTTCATTCCTAAAAGACTTTTTCCTTCATATAAAATGTCTCCACCTACTACACTGCCTGATTCAGCAATAAGTCCCATAATGGATAAAGCTGTTACACTTTTCCCGCAACCTGATTCACCTACAACACAAACAGTTTCACCTTCTCGAACAGAAAAACTAACATGATTCACAGCTTTTACTGTCCCTTCTTCTGTCTGAAAGTGTGTTTGTAAATCTTTCAGCTCTACTACCGCTTTACTCATATTCCCTCACCTACCGTCTCATCTTTGGATCTAACGCATCACGAAGTGCATCACCAAGTAAATTAATGGATACAACTGTTATAAAAATTGCGAAACCAGGCGGAATCCATAACCACGGACGCTTTTGAAAATCAATTAATGAGTTCGCTGCGCTAATCATATTCCCCCATGATGGTGTAGGTGGGACGACTCCGAGACCTAAGTAACTTAGTGCGGACTCACTTAAAATAGATCCAGCCACGCCCAAAGTTGCTACAACAATAAGCAACGGAAAGACATTAGGAATTAAATGATGAATAATTTTTCGAGAATCCTTTAATCCTAATACATCTGCTGCTTGCATAAAGGCTTGCTCCCGCAATGTTAAAATTTGTCCTCTCACAAGACGAGCAAGTCCTGGCCATCCTACTAAACTCAAAATAATCATTACAACATATAAACGGTATTCTGATGGTAATTTCCATTCTGATAAAATTGCTCCCATTATAATAAGTAGCGGTAATCCCGGAATGGACATTAACACATCCGCAACACGCATAATTAAATGATCCACAACCCCTCGATAAAAACCAGCAATTGCTCCTAATAAAGCTCCTAGTATAACGGATAGTAGCATCGACGCTAAACCAATTGTTAATGAAATACGCCCTGCTTGCATAAGTCTAGTTAAAATATCCCGTCCCAACTGGTCTGTTCCAAGCCAATGTGACAGGCTGGGCGGTTTATTAATGTGTGTTACTTGTACTTTCCCATCTGCATACGGTGAAAAGATTGGACCGATAAAACTAAATAAAAACATAAATATTAAAATGTATAAACCACACAGTGCCATCTTATTTTTCTTGATTTTTTTATATGCTTGGCGCCATGGTGATGATTCATTTCTCTTTTTCCGTTCTTTCTTTTTCTCTATTATTGGTGTAATAGTCTCCATATCTTTCCCCCCTTACTTCAATCGAATTCTTGGATCAACAAACGCATATACAATATCAGCTAAGAAATTAGCCATAATTGTTAAACAAGAAAGAAACATTGTAAACGCCATTAATACCGTATAATCACGGAAGTTTAATGCTTCTAATTGAATACTCCCAATCCCTGGCCAATTAAAAATCTGTTCAATAATAATAGCTCCTGAAAATAAACCCGGTAATTCAAAAGCGAGTAATGTAATTGCTGGCAAAATTGCATTTTTCAATGCATGTTTATAAATAACGGTTCTTTCTTTTAAACCTTTTGCACGAGCGGTACGAATATAATCTTGTCTAATAACATCCAACATGCCGGTTCTAAAATATCGTGTTAACGATCCTACACCAAGAAGCGTTAAAATAAATACAGGTAGAATCATATGACGTAATACCTCTAATATGTATGCTATCCCTGTTGAGTTACTCCCAATATCAATCATGCCACCAATAGGTAATAACTTTAAATCAACTGCTAATAATTTAATTAAAAATAGTCCGATAAAGAATGATGGAAATGACATTGCTGCAAAGACACCGATTGTTACCAATCTATCAAACCAAGAGTGCTGCTTTGTTGCAGAAATAACCCCAATAATAAGAGCAATAATCCACGTGAAAAATAAAGCTGCAACAGCAACAATAAATGTATTCCAAATGAATTTATTAAGTAATGAAGTTACCGGTTCTTGATACTGTAAAGAAAACCCAAAATCACCATGCAAAGCATTCACTAACCAATGAAAATACCTTTCAATAATTGGTTTGTTTAAGCCGTATAATTCCCTTAATTCTTGGGCTCTCTCTGGTGTTAACTTTGGATTTGAATCAATATAATCTCCCGGCAAAAGTGCAAATAAGAAAAAAATAATAATAGATGTACCAAACAATGTAGGGATCATTTGAAGGAACCTACGAATGATATATGTTTTCACCTTTTGTCTCCCCAATCCTATTTACTTAAAAATAGAAGAACATTTTTTCAAAACAGCTACCATTCCATTGCTGTGTGAAAAAACGTCTTCTATTATTTAGGTCAATCCTTATTGTTCAATAGATAATACTGGTAAGTTGGAACTGATGCCATCGTACTTTTCTGGATCAATTCCTTTTATACGTGCATTATGAGCATAAAGTAGTTTACGATAGTTTAATAAAATAACTGGTGGATCATCACTTAACTCTTTATACAGTTCTTTATAAATCGCTTTACGTTTTTCAATATCTGTCGTCCCTATACCTTTTCCAATCAATTCATCCACTTTTGGGTTATTATAACCCGTATCACTTTTTGGATTAGTTGATAAGTAATCACTTACAACTTCACTTGGATCACTAATTCCTGGTGTTGAAACTGCCGCTAAATCGTAGTCACCTTTTCCTACTTTTGAAAGCATCGTATTAAAGTCCATCAACTCTGGATTTAATTCAACACCAATTTCTTTGTAACTTTCTTTTGCAATAGGAATAAAGATATCATTTGTTTTACCTGTATTTGATGCGTAGTATGTTAATTTTAATTTTTGACCATCTTTTTCACGAACCCCGTCAGAACCTACTTTCCAACCAGCCTCATCCAATAATTTTTTAGCCTTTTCTACGTCGTGTGGGTATTTATTAATACCTTCTTCTGTATATGCCCATGAAACTGGAGCAATTGGTACGTTAGCAACAGAGCCATATCCTTGTAAAGCTGTATCCACATACTTCTTACGGTCTAATCCATAAGTAAGTGCTTGGCGTACCTTTTTATCTTTCAAATACGACTTCTTATTATTTACATAGATATAAGCAATATCACTTGATGATTCAAGATTAATGTTTGCAAACTCTAATCCTTTTAATTGGTCTATATTTTCAGGGTTCGCTCTAAATCCACTATAGTCCAGTTCACCTGTTTGGAATAATTGGAATCCAGTATCACCTGATGTGATTTTATAAATAAAGTTTTTAATTTTTGGTTTACCTGCATAATAATGTTCGTTAGCAACAAAGCGTACTTCTTGACCTGGAACATATTTTTCAAATTTATATGGACCCGCTGCAATTGGTTGCCCATATAATGCTTTTAAATAGTCTAAACTTGTATTTTGTTTATAATCTTTTCCATAATAAGCTTTTGATAGCACTGGGCCACCTAAATTCGTTAGCGCCTGTGAATTAACTTTTTCAGTTGTAATTTTAATTGTCTGTGGATCAACAACTTGAATCCCTTCAATAGAAGTTGCTTTTCCTTCTTTATATTCTTTCCCACCTTTAACAGCATACTGAGCAATATCCAATCCACCTTCATACGCTTTATCATGAAGTAGTGTTAATGTAAATGCTACATCATCCGCTGTTAAAGGCGACCCATCACTAAATTTTAAATTTTTACGTAAGTGGAATGTATATGTTAACTGGTCAGCAGAAATATCCCATTTTTCCGCAAGATCCGGAACAGGTTTACTTTGTTTGTCTGTTGTTACTAGTGACGCAAAAATTACAGACGTTACATTTCCATCCCAACCATTCTCTTGGAAATATGGAAGGAAAACTCCTCCTGGCTTAGAAATGGCCGTAATAAAAGTATCCTTTCGCTGATTTGCTTTCTCTGGACTTTTCTTTTTATCTGTAGCTGGAATTGATTCGATCTTAGCGTCTTTTAAGTCTTGCTTTTTTACTGGTTCTGTAGAAGCCGTATCCTCCTGTCCCCCACAAGCAGATAACACAAGCGAACTACTCAGTAATACCGAAAATACACCAGCCCATTTTTTTGTCTTTTTCTTCATTGTCCCCACCCTAACTTTTTAATAGTGATACCCTTTGAACTTATTAGCTTATGTATGCCTCCCACAGCATATTTATAGCCAATCGGAAAAGTCGGTTTTAATCGTAAAAAAATAGATGTTTTTGAGGGGTAACAATCCTATTCCGACCTTTCCGGTAGACTTTATGGTTATTAGCTTATATCTTCCGTTATATTTTGTCAATTCTTTCTAAATAAATATTTTGAGAATTTTTTCAAAATTATTGTTCTATCTTTAATTTAGGTAAACTTAACAAAATACCGTTATAGTTATCTTCTTGTAATCCTTGAATGCGTGCATGATGTGCAGACACAACTTTACTATTATTTAAGAAGATTACAGGCGGATCTTCACTCAACTCCTGGTACAACTTTTTATAAATTTCTTTTCGTTTTTCAATATCTAATGTTTCTAGTGCCTGCTTCGCTAATTCATCTACTTTCGGATTATGGTATCCATCATAGTTTCGTTTACTTGTTGAAACAAACTCCTCAATTGTTCCACTCGGATCATCAATCATTGGCGTAGATACCATTGCTAAATCATAATCACCTTTTATCACTTTTGAAATCATTGTATTAAAGTCCATATATTCTGGGTTAAACTCTACACCAAGCTTTTTATAATCCTCTTTCATCACCGGGATCATTACATCATTTATTTTACTTGCAGAAGAAGCAAAATAACTTACCTTCAATTTTTGACCATCTTTTTCGCGGATTCCATCTGAACCAGCTTTCCATCCAGCCTCATCCAATAATTTCTTTGCTTTCTCTAAGTTATACTCATATTTATTAATACCTTCTTCTGTATACGCCCAAGAAACTGGCGTAATCGGTACATTAACGAGTGACGCATATCCTTGGAAATACGTATCAACAACTTTTTGACGCTCTAATCCGTAAATAAATGCTTGGCGGACACGCTTATCTTTAAAGTAGGGTTTCTTATAATTCATTTTAATGTAGCCGTAAGAGCTTCCTGTATATACATTAATATTGGCAAAACCTAAATCCTTTAACTGTTCAATCGTCTCCGTGTTTGTCGTAAAACCATCATAATCTACTTCCCCGGCTTGAAATTGTTGTAGCTTTGTATCACCTTTTGAAATTTTATAAATAAAGTGCTCAATCTTCGGTTTTCCTTCAAAATAATTTTCATTAGCTACAAATCGAACCTCTTGACCAGGAATATATTTATCTAACTTATAAGCTCCTGCTCCCATCGGCTTCCCATACAACTCTTTTAAGTACTCCAAGTGTCCTTGCCTATACTCTTTCCCGTAATAAGCTTTAGATATAACTTCTCCACCGATTAATGATAGTGTTTGAGCATTTACCCTTTCAGTCGTAATCGTAATTGTTTTCGGATCAATGACTTGAATTCCCTCAATAGAGGTTGCCTTCCCTTCTTTATAAGCTTGCCCACCCTTTATTGCTGTTTGACTTATATCAGTCGCTCCACTATAAGTTGGATCGTGTAATAGCGTTAATGTAAATGCTACATCATCTGCAGTTAGTGGTGATCCATCACTAAACTTTAAACCATCTTTCAAATGGAACGTATATGTAAGCTGATCCTCCGAAATATCCCACTTCTTCGCTAAAATTGGAATTGGTTTTCCTTCCTTATCGAGTCCAACAAGAGGTGCAAAGATAGCTTGCGTTATATTACCATCCCATCCATTCTCCATAAAGTGCGGAAGGAATATCCCTCCAGGACTCGGCATTCCAACTACAAAAGTATCTTTTCTTTCTTTTGCTTTTACGGGACTTTTTGCTTTGTCGCTTGCCTGAATAAATTCATCTTTTACTTTCGGTACGTTCCTGGCCTCGTTTGTACTCGCTTCCTCTTGACCACATCCGGCTAGTAATACTGATACACTCAAAAATGTAGCAATTGCTCCTTTAAAAACATTTTTCATTGCACTATCACCTTTACCTTCCTAATTTTTAACGATGTAGGAACATAGACTCCTTTCTATAACCACATTTATTATTCCTATAAAAATAGTATGAATTAATTTCAAGATTATTCCTTTCCTTTAAACATGTCAACCGTTCTCTTTTATTTCGTATTAAAAAATTAAAAATCCACTTCTATTCGTTCCGTATGAAACATAGAATACTAATAACCAATTACCAAAAAGGGGGCGAAAACATGGACAACCTATTCCAATACGTCCTGCACTACGTATTATTAACCATTATGATAGTCGGGGCGCTATTACTATTCCCATTCTTCCCAAAGTTCGTCCTCTTTTTAGCTTTTTTTATTATGCTCGGGATCGCTATTATCATTTCAACAAAGGAAGATACCACACAAAAAGAAAACAGAGTTCAGCGTGTAAAGCTGTAACTCTGTTTTTTTCAGTCGTAACGTATTCTTGTTAAACTAATTATGAAAAAGACTCCTGCAAATAAAATGAGTATACCAATATATCCCCCTATATCTGCCAATGTACCTCCCCTTACAATTAACTCCGTAAAGCCACGCATCGCCCAAGTTTGCGGAACAAAATTTGCTGCCGTCTGCATCCATGCTGGTTCAATTTCAATCGGCCAATAAAGACCGCCAATCATGCATGTTGAAATCACAACGATATTACCTAATGCAGACTGTTGTTCTGTTGTTTTCACGATACTTGCTAATAATAAGGCTAGACCAATGACAGCTAATAATAACACGGAAACGAGTATAATAACCCCTAATAAATTTCCCCACTGCACATTAAATAAGGAATGCGTTAATATCATTAGAACACCAAATTGAATCCACCCTATTAAAAAGAATGAAAGGATATATCCCGTTAGTATTTGAACTTTTGAAACTGGTGCTTCTAATAAACGAGACCAAACACCAAGTTGTCTAGCTTTCAAAATAGTCCCCGTCGCACTTAACATAACAATCATAACAAATAGAATTGAAAATCCTGCCGCTCGCCCTGTAACGTTATTTAACTTTTGATCATCATGTGAAATTGATTCTTTTTGAATCGAAGCAGGTTCTACTTTTGTATAGATTTCTTTATACATAGGTTCCCACGAGGCGTTGCTTTTCTTCTCAAAATCGCTCGCTGCACTAACTTCTATCTCCATTTTTTTTAATGCACTTGCCAATACTTGCTCTACAGAAGTTCCACCAGTAAAATCAGCACTGGCTTGAAACTGAATATTTTCTATCCTTCCATCTAACATATTCTTTTGAAAGTCTTTCGGAATAATAACTATACCGGATGATTTTTTGTTTTCAATCTTCTGTTTGCCTTCCTTATACGTTACCTTCTCTATAGAAATTAAGTCACTTTTCTTTATGTCCTCGTAATACTTGCTAGATAATACAGAACCATCTTCATCTACTAAGCTAACATTTACTTTCGTATTCCCACTTCCACCCAAAAGTCCGCCGAAAATGAGTGTAAAAATAATAGGCATTCCAAACATAAGTATATAACTTTGTGGTTTTATTAAAATTTGTTTTAACTCTAGCCAACAAAGTGCCCAAACCTTCTTCATCATTTCTCCCTCCTATCTCGTACGTAAACGTAATGTTCCTATCATAACGGAGACAATTCCTGCACTACATAAACTAAAAATAACAGGGAGTAGCACATCCCAAGATGTTCCCGACATAATATTTAAAAAGCTTGTAAGTGCCCATTTATTCGGAGCAATATTCGCAATGGTTTGAAGTGTATCAGGGAATACATAAATCGGTAACATTGATCCTCCTAATATAGCGAGTATTTGAATACCGATTCCTCCCATTACATCTGCCGTTTTTTCCTCACGAATAAAAGCGGCAATTAACATAGATAAACCAGAAACACAAATTGCATAAGAAATTCCTATCGCTACTATTTGAGACAAGTCTCCGCCCCATTCCACATGAAACATAAAGTGTGTAGCAACTATAAATATTCCAAATTGTATACATGCAAATAATAATGTACCTAAAAACTTCCCAAATAAAATTGAAAATGAGCTCGTTGGTGTACTAAACAAACGCGCCAACGTTTCAGTTCGTTGCTCTGTGACAACTGACTTTGCACCTACCGTTATGTTATATAGTAAGAACATGACTAACATCGCTGCTGCATAATACTGCATCGCTGCAACTGTTTTTTTACCTATCGTTCCTTTTTCAATGTTATCTGTACCCGAAGTTGCTACTGTTTGTAAATCTCCACTTACTTCTTTTGCAACTTGTTCCACATTACTATGCTGAGACTTTGCTAATTCCGTCACAACACTTTTAGTAGATACCGCCACTGTTTGAACACGTTCTGAAAAGGAGCGGATCATTGATTCAGCGATTTTTGCTTGTATATCTTTTGATGGGTCTATAAGCACCTTTGGCTCTTTTAATTTTCCATCTTGTACTTGTTCGCTCCATTTATTTGGGATGACGATTCCCACATCGATTTTCTTTTCCTTCAACATATCTTCAAGCTCTTCCTGAGAATTAACTATCTTTACTTTCACATCATCTTTTAATTCTTTAGATTGCAATACTTCTTTTTGAAAGACATCTGCAAACTCATCAGTTCCTACTTGATAATAGCCAATCACTGTTTTTGGTAGTCCACCATTATCAAATATATTACTTAACGCTGAACCTAAAATCGCTGTTAATAAAAGCGGCATAATTAACATCATCATAAATCCGCGTCGATCAATTAAACGTATTTTTAAATCTTTCCATGCAATAATAAAACTTTTCATCCCGCACTAACCTCCTTAATCACGAAGTGAACGTCCTGTTAATTGTAAAAAGAGTGCCTCCAAATTCGGTTCTTGCACTTCAAGCTTTAAAATTTGAGCGTTGTTCTCCACCACTACTGACACAACTGTACCAATGGACTCACCACCATTTAGCCCAATATCAATCGTACTATTATCTTCATCAAAAATAATTCGTTCAACAACAGATAGTGCTTTCAACTTTTGTAGCAGTTCCGTACTATAACGATTTAATTGCAATCTCACTATAAACCCATCTGCCAGGCGATTACATAGCTCCCTTTTCGTTCCTAATGCAATTACCTTTCCATGATCAACAATTGCAATTCTTTCACATAAATACTCTACTTCTTCCATGTAATGACTCGTATAAATAACTGTCATCCCTTTTTCATTTAATTTTTTAACAGTCTCTAAAATATGGTTTCTCGATTGCGGATCAATCCCAACTGTCGGTTCATCCATAATTAACAACTCTGGCTCATGCATAAGTGCGGCACCAATATTAATACGTCTTTTCATTCCACCTGAAAATGTTTCAATTTTATCTTTTCCACGGTCCTGTAAACCGACGTAAGCCAATACTTCCTCAGCTCGCTCTTTTGCAACTTTTCCATTTAAACCGTACATCTTTCCCCAAAAAACCAAATTTTCCTTCGCTGAAAGTGTTGGATAGAGCGCAATGTCTTGTGGAACAATACCAATTTTCTTTTTCGCCTCTAATGGATATTCTTTTACAGATTTCCCACCAACTTTTATATCGCCACTGTCGTATGAAATTAACCCGCAAATCATTGATATCGTCGTTGATTTTCCCGCTCCATTTGGACCAAGCAATCCGAATGTTTCCCCTTTCTTCACCTCAAAAGAAACATTCTTTATGATTTTCTTCTTACCAAATGATTTCGTAATATGATCTATGACTAACATACTGATTCAGCCCCTTTGCATTCATCTACACTTTCATTGTAGAAAAATTTCTTCTTCTCTCCATCATCCTTGAGATAGAAATACAAAATAAAAAAGCAGCAAATTCTGCTGCTTTTTCACACTTATATATGCCAAAAGTCATGTGTACATCGTGATGCCATACCTTACTGCGTATATGGCTGCTTGCGTTCGATCTCTCAGTTCTAACTTACTAATTAAATTAGAAACATGATTCTTAACAGTTCCCTCTGTAATAAATAACTTTTCCGCAATCTCCTTATTATTTAACCCAAGTCCAATTTCCCTTAAAACATCTACTTCTCGCTCAGTTAATTGCGCTAATTGTTCTGGTGTGGTGCACTCTACTGCTACTTTTGTCTTTTTTAATTCTTTTATGATTTGCGCTGTTATATCCTGAGGAAGCACAGCCCCTCCACTATGCACCGTTAAAATTGCTTGAGCGATTGCATCTGTCTCCATGTCCTTCAATAAATAACCACTTGCTCCTTGCTCCAATGCTTCAAAGATAAGCTCACTATCACTAAAAGTCGTCAACATAAGTACCTTTATATGAGGGAACTGTTCTCTAACTAAACGTGTTCCTTCAACACCATTCATACGAGGCATCCGAATATCCATCAAAATAATTTCAGGATGTAGCTCTTTCACCTTTTGTATCACTTCGTCTCCATCTGTAGCAGTTCCCACTACTTCAAGTTCTTGACGTAAGTTTAATAACATCGCTAAACCATCACGAATGAGTGATTGATCATCAACAATCATAATCCGAATCATACAGTTCCCCCTATTAACCACGTTTTCTCCTGAAGTGGAAATTCAATCTGTAACCGAAAGCCTTTTTCTATCTCACTCTCAAATTGAATAGTTCCACCATGTTCCTCTACTCGTTCTCTCATATTAAGTAAACCAAAACCAGGGCTTACCTCGTTAACTCCCAAGCCATTATCCAAAATACATAGTTTAACTTGTTTCGCCGAACAAGTTAAACTCACTTCACATAAACTCGCTTTGCCATGCCGCTTTGCATTTGTTAAAGACTCTTGCATAACCCGGAGGAGTGTAGGTTGTAGTGACAACGGAATCAAAACCGGATCCCCTTGTAATTGAAAAGATACTTGTACTTTCGTCGCTTTAGAATATCCATGTAACATTTCACGCATATTTTCTATTATGTTCCCTAGTTTACCTTCTTCTTTTAAGGCATGTACAGATGCTCTCACCTCTTGAAGTGATTTCCTGGCTAGCCCATGACATGTATGTAAAACCTCTTCCGTAGCGTCCGACTTTTGTTTCCACAAAGCCTCTGCAAGTTGTAATTGGACAAGTAAGGCTGTCATATTATGACCGACAGTATCATGAATTTCTCGGGCAATATCATTTCGCTCTCGAACGGCTGTCAATTCTTCTACCTCTTTGGCATATAGACGTAATTGTTCATGCGCTTCTTTTAGAGCTGTATGAGACAATGTCAATTCCTCATATTGCTCATCTACCATTTTCCGAGCAGCTGTAAGTTTTTTTATTAAGCTTCCAGCTAAAGCACTAAAAACGATAAACATAAAATTAATAGCATTACTCTCCAATTCTAAACTACCTGTATGTTCATAAGCATGTATTATATTTATAAACCAGCAAAGAAAGAAAAAAGTAATAAAAAAGTACATCATGCTTCTACGAAATTCATGAATAAATAGCCCTACTGCATCAATTCCAAATATAATTAAATATAAACATGTCTCAGGAAATAAAAAACCTAATAAAGCTGTAACTATCCCATTCGCTAATAGTGTATAAAAAACAAGTTTTTTACCTCCATCCACTTTTACTAGCAAAATATGATTCACAATATAAATAAAAAGTGCTATACCCACAAAAAATTGCAAATGTGCTGTTTCACGTGAAACATGGTTTGCATAAACAAAACAGATCATGACGATTGTAGCAATTCTCGCGTATCCTAACATAAAATTCTCCTCACGTTTTAATAACCTAAAGTGCGCCTCTTCATTGTGATAACAAGAAAATTATACCAATTATTTCTCTATTCTTATACAAAAGAGCAAGCCCTCCTCAAAATATGAGAAAACAACTTGCTCTTTCATTCTAATTTCTTTACTCCACAATATTCTCTAACTCATTATATAACTCCGCTCGTAACAACTCTTTCTTCGATTTTTCTTCATACAATTGTTCAAGCATTTCAACATCAACTACATGTTCCATCTTACACTCAAGCGTATATATATCTTCTTCAACATGCATTAACTCGGTTTCAATCTCCTCAATATTCCTAGCTTCTTTCTTTTTTACAGGGGCTGTTTCAATCCTTTTTCTTCCTTGGCGCTGTTGCTTTATTACTTGTGTCTCAAGTTTTTCTTCCCACTTTTGACGAGCCCATGCATAGTTCCCTGCAAACTCAAATAATTTACACTCATCAATCCAATACGTCTTTTCAAATAACTTATTTAAAAAATAACGATCATGTGAAACAGCTAAAATCGTCCCATTATATTGTTCAAGGGCTTCCTCTAAAACTTCCCTTGATTCAATGTCGAGATGATTTGTCGGCTCATCTAAAATTAAAAAATTGATATCTTGATACATAAGTTGTGCAAGTCTTAACCTCATTTTTTCTCCACCACTCAGTTGCGTTACTTTCTTAAACACCGCTGGACCATAAAATAAAAACTTAGCTAATATATGTCTCGCTTCTCCCTCTGTTACAGCTACACATTCCCTGAAAGCCTCCAATACATTACTCTTCATATTTCCGTACGCATGCTGGGATAAATAACCGATTTTCACACTACTTCCAATTCGAATTTCTCCACCGTCTGGTTCTATTTCTTCTAATAATAACTTTAATAGCGTTGTCTTTCCTGTACCATTACGACCAACGATAGCCGCACGCTCTTGAAAACGAACATGTAAATTTGCTTCGTTAAATAAAAGATGTTCGGCAAATCCTTTACTCACTTCTTTCATTACAACAACATCTTTCCCACTTCTCTCTTGCCCTTCAAACTGAAGTCCCATTTGTTTTCGTTCTAAAATAGGTTTTTTTAGTTTCTCCATCCGTTCCAGTGCACGTTCCATACTTCTTGCTCTCTTATGCAATCCTTCATTCGGAGGATTCGCCTGATTTGCCCATTCACGTAATCGCTTAATTGCTTCTTTCATTTTCTTTATTTTCTTTTGCTGTTCTTGATAAGTCTGAAACTCCTGAAGTAACCTTTCTTCCTTCTCTTCAACAAACCGAGAATAGTTTGTATGGTACACGTGAATCTCTCCATCTTCTAAATCAAAAATCTTCGTTACAACTTCATCAAGGAAATAGCGATCATGTGAAATAACCATAACTGTTCCGTTGTATTCTTTTAAAAATTGCTCTAACCATTCGACTGCAAATAAATCTAAATGATTGGTTGGTTCATCTAATAAAAGTAAATCTGGTTTCTGCAACAGCATGTATGCAAGGCTTACTTTTGTTTGCTCCCCACCACTTAACTCCAGAAATGATCGATGGAATAGTTCTATCACCTGTAGACCATTTGCTACCTTCATAATGTTCGCTTCGATTTCATAACCACCTAGAAACGCAAACTTTTCTTGGATGATTCCGTATCTCTCCATTAACTTTTGTAAAACAGAAGATTCCTGTTCTTCCGCCATATGTTTTTCTAAAGTACGCATTTCTCTTTCTAATTCTTTTTCTATTTTAAAAGCGGAACTCAATACTTCATATACAGTCATACTCTCATCAAATTTCGGAATTTGTGCTACATGACCAATACGTGTACCTTTCTTCATATGAATGGCCCCTGCATCTAAACTTTCCATTCCAGTTAGAAGCTGAAAGATTGTTGTCTTCCCACTACCGTTACGACCAACTAATCCAACACGTTCACCATTCTTTATTTCAAGCGATATATTTTCAAATATGATGTTTCCACCAAAAGATTTCGTTACATTATTTACACTACAAATTGTCATTTTCCGTACTCCTTTCAATATAAAAAACCATGGGAAAGAAACATTCCCCATGGTTTTCGACATAGAAAAAGGAAGCCAAATAGCTCCCTTTTCACACGTTTATTAAAAATGGGTGAAGAGATTTCTATCGTTCAATAGCTACTATGCAATTGTTAAAAAAGGACAGACGTATCCCGTTAACAACTACATCATGAAAAATCGCACGACAAAAATAGATAAAATCTAAAAATTTGGCACGTGCAGCTAAAGAACGTTTCATCTCATTCACCCCTTTCGTACGGAATTTAATACTTACTTCTTTATTATACTTTCCCATTCCATGTTTGAATAGTCATTTTTCTGAAAATAATGAAGATAGACTAAACATTTCGATAAGTGACATCCAATCTTACAAAACTGTTATGTTCACGTAATGGAAAGCGATAGTACGAAAAGATGCCTCCCTATACAATAAAGATGTAAACAAAAGAGACAACAAAAGGAGGAAACAATCATGATGAAGGAAATCGTAAAAGCAATCTTTGAGGTATTAGTGAACGGACAAGCAGTTGTAAAAGAACTAAACGAACTATAAAAAGGAGTGAAAAAATATGATGAACATGGTAAAAATGATTTTACACGCTTTAGTTGATGCAAAAGCAGTTAGCCAAGAATTAAACCAACAATAAAAAAAGGGGTAAATGAATATGAAGAAAGCCATTATTGTAATCGCAAGTACAGCAATTGCCTTTTACACAATAAAAAATAGAAAAAAGAAGCACAATAAAAACGATCTATATTATCCATACACATTATTAAAGAAAAAATAAAAGACAAGGTACCCTATCTTAATGAGGAGATCTTGTCTTTTATTTTTCCTATTCCCTTTAAAGGATTTTCCACTTCTTTTCCCGAATGTATTAAGCGGGATTTTTACACATATTTTAAAGGGGCATAAATACAAATGGATACACAACAACTATACTTTTTAAACGATATCGGCAAACAAAAACCAGAAAGCATCCGGAATAGAAGCGCTGCATGTCCTTTTTGTGACAGAGAAAATTTAACGGATATTTTAGCAACTGAAGGCTCAATTATTTGGCTAAAAAACAAATTTCCTACATTAAAAGATACATTTCAAACGGTGCTAATCGAAATAGATAATTGTGAAGATCATATTGCGACATATACAGAAGAACATATGCGATCGTTAATCCGTTTCTCCATTAAACATTGGTTAGACTTACAGAAGAGCGAAGAATTCACATCTGTAATTTTATACAAAAATCACGGTCCATTCTCAGGTGGAAGTTTGCATCATGCACACATGCAAATTATTGGAATGAAGTATGTAGACTATCTCGGTAACGTAGAACAGGACAACTTCCGAGGAGTAATTGTACAAAAAAACGAACACATTGAACTCAATATTTCAGATCGTCCTATTATCGGTTTTACTGAATTTAATATCATCATTGAAGATATTGGATGCATAGATGAACTAGCAAATTATATTCAGCAAACTGTACGTTACATACTGAAAGATTTCCATAAAGGATGTAGTAGTTATAACTTATTTTTCTATCACGTAAGTGGAAAGATCATTTGTAAAGTTGTTCCTAGATTTGTCGTTTCACCATTATATGTAGGATATAAAATACCGCAAGTTTCTACAAAACTAGAAGAGGTGAAAATACAACTAGCGGCGTATTTCACAAAACAAGACGACGCAATTAGCCACAAAAAATAGAGTAGGTATCAAAAACCTACTCTTTTATTACACCTTTATTTCGATAATACACATCTTCTAATCCCATGTTATACTTCATGTTATTATCCGTCCACTCTGGACCCAGATTACCTGGCCATCCAGATGTATTTGCTACATATTTTAGTAATGCAAAATCAGTCAAACCTTTCTGCACCCCGCGCTTATATCCTTTCATTAAATGCGGCATTGCAATTTGCGCATTTGTACGTGGATCTTTCAGCTCATCATCAGTTAAATGATCCGGTGCAAGTCCACCACCGCGATGCAATTGAAACAATCCGAATGAAGTTCCGTTATCTCCAACACTTCTTGGATTTAATCGACTTTCATGTTCGGCAATTGTAAGAGGTATCCATTCTGGAAGATTGACTTTCTTTGCTTCCTCTATAATAATTTGTTTCATCTGTTTTGCTTCTTCTGAGTCAACATAGCTTGTCTCATTTACTAATTTGCCCATTCCTTCAGACTTTCCTTGGAAATATAAGTACACCCCAAGAACAACTAAAAATCCTACAAAGAATTTCTTCACTACCTCTACCTCTTTCTCCGCTGAAATTTGTCCCCTTTCAGCCTTCTTCCCTTTACAATTACCCACATTCTATCATTCTCTTACTCTTTTATCATAGCAAATAACTATACATATTATCATCATGCTTTAGACCGATTTTGTGAAAAAACAGCTGGTAAATACGTGCAAAAATGTAACTTTCATAGACTACAACGTATTCATTGTATATAATTGTAAATTGAACTCTATATATAGAATAGGAGCAGACCAAATGAAAAAGTGCATAATACTCTTGTTCAGTATTTTACTTCTTATCCCTATCCACACCTCTGCGCAAACATCATCAAAACCAAAAGTACTTGTTTTATATAGTACAAAAGACGATAAAATTACAAATAATATTCAAATCCTTAATACTCAATTGGGACATTTTACAAACGATATAACTATGAAAAGTTTAAACAAGGCTAATGAAATTACTAATTCATCTTCTTATACACATATTGTCTATATCGGGGAACAAAAAGAAGATGTTCCTGCTGAAGCAAAACAAATTCTAGAAGATTTCTCAGGCCCAGTATTAGTTTTAGGACAAAATGTCGAACAGTTATCTAATCGCTTTTCTTTCATTACTCTAAAGGATAATGATATACGAGTTAATAAAATCGAATATCCAAGCCATAAGCTAAAAAACACTTTAGAAGAAGAACGATTGATTCAGTCTTTTGATACAAACGGAACTGTTCTTGCTAACGCTTTAACCCCAAATAGTAAGAATCCACTAATCGTTCAGCATGAAACATCTTATTACGTTGCAACGCCAAATCTCTTTGACTGGATGTCTCATTATGTCGGTGAAACGTTATATTCTTACTTCGGACAAAAGCCAACGACAAATAAAGTAGAAGCTTATTTACGTCTTGAGGACGTTCATCCGGCAGCAGATATAAATCAATTAAAAGAAATTGCTGAATTACTAAAAGAGAAAAAGATTCCTTATATGATTACGGTCATCCCGGTATATAAAGATCCTGATACAGGAAAGACAGTACATTTAAAAGATAAACCCGAACTAGTCGATCTTTTACGCTCTATGCAAGACGATGGTGCAGCAATTATTATGCATGGTTATACTCACCAATTTTATGATAGTGAAACCGGTGAAGGTTTTGAATTTTGGGACGTAAAAACAGACCAGCCAATTCGTCAACCAAATCATGAACAACCAAAAACAAAAGATGACTTTCCTAATATAGATGCCTATAATGCATATGTAAAAAAAGGGGAAGAGTTTGAAGAAAAATATACGACTGATCATATCGAAAAAGGCATTCAAGAACTTGTAGATGCCAAACTATATCCTGTCGCATTTGAAGCACCTCATTACACGATGTCTCAAAAAGGATATGAAATATTATCAAGGTACTTTTCAACTTATGTAGGACAACTACAGTTAAGTGATACAACTTGGAAATCCATGCATTCACCATTTTATACAAGTACCCCATCATTTTTACACGGGATGAAATTAATACCTGAAACAGTCGGCTTTATTGAAGAAGATAAGCCACATGCTATTGCTAAAATGAAAGAACGTGCTGTATCTGTTGCAAAACTATCTGACGGCATTATCGGTGCATTCTATCATCCTTACTTAGGTGTGAAACCATTAAAAGAAGTATTAAAGGATTTGGAAAACGTTCCAAATATAGAATGGATTGATTTACAAAAAGAAACAAATGAAGTAAAAACGAAAGATATTCATATCACTACTAATAAAGACGGCATTCACGTTGAAAAACCAACAAGCGCAAGTGACGTAATGGATTATATAAAACAATATGGATTCTTCCTTATACTTGGTTTCTTCGTCATTGTCTTTCTTTTATTATTAAAACGTGCAAAAAAATTAGAATCCTAATACAAAACCAAAACGTGGCATATTATTAATAACCCATTGATTATGTTCATAAAAAAACAAGAAAGGATCTCCTTTCTTGTTTTATCATCTATGTTATTTAACAATTAAGTTTGTTATGATATCAAATAATCCAATACATACTACGGCAACAGTAAAGTAGCTACAGAAATCTTTAATTGGAAACTTCACTACTTCTTCTTTACGCATCCCATTCTTCTCCCTTCTTACTATATCCCTAATTATTTTTATCTATTTGTATCTATTATGCAAAAAATATGACAAATTTACTATCGAATTAACTTACGTAAACCTTACAATGTTGTAAGGTTTATAAAAAAGGCCCCATCTACATACAGATGAGGGCTATTAAAAAGTAGTTGGTTTTTCATTCTTCATTACATTACAAACAGAAAGTAATATAGTGAGACTTTCTAATTACACTATATGAAATTCAATAGCTTTTAACTATCGAATTACATTACAGAAGACTTACATGTTTGTAAGCTAGGTGTAATGTAATTCGATAGTTTCCCTTATCAATATTTCGTACAATAAATTTAGAAAGTAAGCCAAATAAGAAGAACACTCACATAACTAAATTGCATTGTTAGTAGCCACTCTTCTTATACCTTTCACTCATGCTACTACAATGTACCCCCTTCCCCTTTATATAATAAAAAAAGCCTTGGTCCATATGGACCAAGGCTTTTTCACACACACTAAAATACCCCTACCTAGTATTTTTATTTTCGACAAAAAATAGGTGGGGGTATAATCCGCTATCTCATCGCTAAAAGTTTACTCTTTGCATTAATAGGAATGTTTACAGCTTCAACTTCTTCGATTGACTCGCCGTAGCGTCCTTTTGCGTACACCTTTAATGCTTCATCTCTCTTTAACATATGCTTAACAGTCTTCTTTATTTTTTGTTCTTTTCCACGTTCGTCAAATGCTATAAATTCATATTCATACCACTCATCACCAACATGCTGACCAATTGTATTCACAACCGTATAGTATTCTTTCGTCTTATAAAGCGGATTATATTTATCGATAACTGGTCCAAGTTTCGTAGGCAGTAACATTACTACTATCACTATCATCGCTATTATAGTAGTGATCATTTTTTTCTTCATAATAAACATTCCTCCTCTACAGGATATATATACATCCATTTTAAAAAGAAGGAACAAAATCTACTATTGAATCTCATTACATTACACTTACATTTTTGTAAGAATAAAAAAGGTGAACGAATTTACTCGTTCACCTTTTAGCTCGCTTTAAAACCACCACCAAGTACATCGCGTACATCGTGAATAACAACGAAAGCATCTTCATCTACTCGGCTAATAACTTGCTTTAACTTAACAAGCTCTTGTTTATTAATAACAACATATAAAACTTCTTTATTTTTACCAGTATATCCGCCGCGCCCTTCTAATACAGTAACACCGCGTGTCATGTTTTTCGTAATAGCCTCACGTATTAACTCTGGTTGATTTGAAATAATTGTAACAGCCGTTTTTGTGTCCATTCCTTCTACAATGAAATCAATTACTTTCGCTCCGATGAATACTGCAACAAGTGTGTACATTGCTTTTTCTTGCCCTATTATAAATACAGAACCAGCAATTACAACGATATCAATAATAAGTACACCTTTTCCGACACTCCAACCTAAATATTGATTTGCTAATCGTGCTAAAATTGCCGATCCCCCTGATGTACCTCCAGCTTTGAACATACAGCCTAATCCGATACCGACAAATACACCAGCAAATAGTGCCGCTAATAAAGTATCACTATTTACATGGTACTCAATATGTTCTGTAACATATAAAAACAAAGATGTTTCTACAATCCCTAAAATTGTATAAACCATTGTTTTCTTATCAAAAAATTTATAACCAACCGCTAGTAAAATTGCATTTATAGCAAAATTCACAATCCCCGGCGACCAATCAAATAAATAGTACGTAACAACCGTTAAACCAATAATTCCACCCTCTGATAGACGGTTTGGAATTGCAAAGTAATTAATACCAATTGCGAATAATAATGAGCCAATTGTAATTAGTGTTATTTCCTTTATACGTTGATTAACCATAGTTCATACCCTCCCCCATTTGACATTGTATCACTATCTCCTAGAGGTTTAGAAGTTGTTTTTATTGCACTTTTCCCCTCATCAAAACCAAGATATTATGTTTAAACAAGGGGATGATTAATTATTCACATTCGCTCTAACTATACGGACAAATTGCTCCACATTCCCCTTCTGAATATACTTAGCTCGAATGGTTTCATGATTACAAATAAATTCGAAATACGGGCGAAAAACTATGCTATCTATATGCAAATATGAGTACTCTTTAAATATTGAAGGATAGTACGGAAATTTTCCGTAAAACAGGAGACGTCTAGTAGTCGCAACAAAAATCCCATGTTGATAACATAACGTGAAATTATCCTTCTCAAAAACCCCCACCACAAAGGCTAAAACATTTTCGTCATTCCCTAAAAACTTTTTTATACTTAATAAAAGTTCATTCATGCATTTCCCTCCAAATACTATTTTTGAAAAGAATCCATGGATTGTTACAGACCGGTTTAATTCCTTTATAAAGTATGAAACGCGTTTCCTGTCAAAAATATTTCAAAAAAATAATCCGTTATGTGATTATACACATAACGGATTAAAACTAAACGGTAGAGCGTTCCACAAGTTCATATGGAATTTCCACCTTTTCTTGTTTAGAACTCTCGTCACTTATTTGCCGGTAAAACATTTCAAAAGCCGCTTTTCCTATCCCCTTCAAATTTTGATCAATGGTTGTAAGTTGCAACACTTGCGAAATAGGTTGGTTATCCAAACCAATAATCGCTAAATCCTCAGGAACTTGAATACCCAATTTCCCAACTTCCGTCATAACCCCAATCGCAACTTCATCTCCTGCTACTATTAACGCTTCAGGAAGATTCTGCATACTTTTTAACTTATGAGCGACTCTCACACCATCCTCTAATGTAAAACATTCTGTGAAAATCCATTCTTCATTCACTTCTTCATCTATAGATTGCAATTGACGCTTATACACATCAAAACGCTTTTGACTACTCGGTCCTAGCCTTCTCCCCGTGCAATAACCAATTTTTTTATAACCTTTTTCAATAAGGTGATTCATTCCTAGCTGGAAAGCTGCCGAATGATTTGTATATACACTTGAGATATTTGAAATATCATTGTCTTCACAAGCAATGATTGTGCCGTAAGAAGCATACGGTTCTATCATTTCCCAATCATTTGCACGTGAACAAATAATAAGGCCATCCAATTGTTTCGTTTTTAACATATGTAAACTTTTCATTTCTTCTTTTTTATTATAGTTTGTTTGGCAAAGTAGCACCCTGTAGTTATGAGTTAACGCTCCCTCCATCATTCCCCCTACCATTGCATCGAAGCTCGGGTGATTAATGTAAGGGAGAATTACACCAACAATATTCGTCTTTCCTTTTGATAAATGAACAGCATTTGCGTTTTGTGAGTAATTCAATTTCTCAACTATTTCTAAAACAACTCTCCTTTTTTCTTCACTTACGTATGGATGATCATTTAGCACCCTCGAAACAGTTGTAACTGAAACCCCAGCCATCTTGGCGATATCTTTAATATTAGCCATACACTCACCTCTACTTTTAAATTAATAAATTTCATGAACATATGTCAAACCTTCTCATCATTACACCTTCATTCGTTTTTCTTACAAAAGTGTAATTTTCCTGTAAGCTAATTCGATAGTTACTCTCCGCTATTTTTCATACAATTAAGTCAGAAACAGGGCAATAATTATTCGAAAAGGAGCGGATTTATATGATGAACAAAGTGAAATCAAACAATTTTTTACATACAATGGACATGGTATTTTCCGCTCTTATCGATGCAAAAGCTGTTGCTTCTACATTAAACAAGTAAGGAGAATATACGATGAACAACATTACTTTTAACAAATTAGATTTTTTAGGACTAGTTAGTGGCTCGATTCTTCTTACGACTTTTATCTACGCCACTACGCTTGTATAAATCTCGTGTCCCCTTTCCCCTTTATTATAAATAGTAATAGAAAAGACGACCGTCTATGCCCGGTCGTCTTTTCTTACTTTTGATTTGATTGCAAAGCTTCCTTTAGCTCCTCAAACTTCTCATTTAATTGATCTGTCATCATTTTCATAGCTGTTTTTCGATCTATTTGTTCTTCAGCATCAATCTGAATTGGGTCTCCAAAAATCAATTGCGCCCTTTTTCCTTTTATTAATTCTTTTACACTTGATGGACCAATATAAGCTGCCGGTACTAGTGGAACATTAGAACGCATCGCAATTGTCACAGCACCAGCTTTTAACGAAACATCTTCTGACGATCTCGTTCCACTCGGGAAAATCCCTACCACTTTTCCTTCTTTTAATAATCGTGATGGAATTTTAAGTGTACTCGGTCCGGGATTTGCGCGATCTACAGGGAATGCATTTACATTTTTAAAGAACCAATTTTTGAATTTCCCTTCAAATAATTCTTTTTTGGCCATGTAATGAATTTCCGTCGGGTACATCCCTGTAGCTAACATTAATACATCCATAAAACTTGTATGTGTACACGCAACAACATATGGGCCACCTTCTGGTAGCTTTTCTCTTCCTTGCACTTCTACTTTCCCAGCTGTTTTAAATATATATTTCAACAAAAATGTAATTGGTTTATACATTTGTTTCGTTCCTTTCTGAACATCCGAAGTATAATTATTTTCTTACTACAATTATAACACTAAGTTTTAGGAGTTGGTAATAATTTTAAGGTTTAATTATTAAATTTCAATTCTTACAAAAGTGTAATTTTCCTGTAAGCTAATTCGATAGTTACTCTCCGCTATTTTTCATACAATTAAGTCAGAAACAGGGCAATAATTATTCGAAAAGGAGCGGATCAATATGATGAACAAGATGAAATCGAACAATTTTTTAAATACAATGGGCATGGTATTTTCCGCTCTTATCGATGCAAAAGCTGTTGCTTCTACATTAAACAAGTAAGGAGAATGCATGATGAACAACATCACATTTAACAAATTAGATTTTCTAGGATTAGCTAGCGGCTCGATTCTTCTTACTACTTTTATTTACGCTGCTACGCTTGTATAACTTTGTGTCCCCTTTCCCCTTTATATAGAAGAAGACGACCGTCTATGCCCGGTCGTCTTTTTAAATGTTTCTTTCTTTTAACTCTTTTAAAAGCTGTATCATTTCAGCTTGTTGTTTTATCTTCTTACGACCATTTCGATTAATTGCTGCAAGCTCACAAGCAACTCCAACGGCGAAGAAAAACAATAAACTTTCTAACATGTGAAATCCTCCAATTGCCTATTAAACAACTTGACGTAATTGCTCTTCTTGTAACATCTTCTTATTTATGTTTTCTTCTTTTCTCTGACAAACATTATTGCGAATAAGCGCCGCAATAACAAATAAAGTTCCTACAATATCAAACATTGTGATTTGATATCCTTGCATCATCATAATAACTAAAGTCGTAATAGGTACAAAGTTAATAAATAAAATACCATTAATAGATGATAAAATTTTCACACCGTAATTCCAAGCGAGTAATGCTACAATTCCTGGTAATGTCATCATAAACAATAAATCATATTTCACGATAGAAATCGTTCCCATACTAGGGACTGAAACATATCCAAGCGACGTAATAATTACCGTTATAATTCCTGTAACAGTCGTACCGAATACACACGTCAACGTAGAATAACGTAATGTTGACCAATCACTACACGTTTGACCACCCATCGTATAAATTACCCAACCCACAACTCCAACAAATATAAATGCTAGCGAAAACATGTTATCTTTCAACGTTAAAAAGAAACTCATATCACCTTTTGTAATAACAAATACAGCCCCTATAAAAGCGATAATCATGCTCGTTATCATATACTTTTTCGGTTTTACATGCTTATATCCCCATAGGATACAAATAGAAATCATCGGCATAAGCGCTTCCATAATGGAGGCTACCATCACGCCTGATTTTCCCATTAACATTTGACCTAAAAATATAAGTACATTATATACAGTAAACGCCATCGTTCCGAAAAAGACGAGTAACTTTCCTCTCCCCTCTAAACGAAATGCCTGTTTCCCTTCTTTCATTAACAACAATACAATCAGCATTATCGCCACCGCTCCATAGCGAATAAGCGAAAAATAAAACGGATCTATGTATTCTAACGCATGATCAGCAACTGGAAACATCGCTCCCCATGACATACTTGCAATTAAACACGCTAAAGCCCCTATTATCATTTGACCTCTTCTCAACACAATCCCCCGCTTCTTTCTATTTGCACAAAGAGAATTGTAAAAGAAAAAATACATCACGTAAAATGATTCAAAATGATGTTAACTATCATTTATAATGATAGTTAACATCAAGGAGGACAGTATTATGGAATTAAGAGACTTGCAAATCTTCCAGAGCGTTGCCGACCAAGGTAGTGTAAGTAGCGCAGCAAAGGAATTAAATTACGTACAATCAAATGTAACAACGCGTATTAAACAATTAGAAAACGAGCTGAAAACACCGCTCTTTTATCGTCATAAACGAGGCATGACTTTAACAGCTGAAGGAAGAAAAATGCTCGTTTATGTTAATAAAATTTTGCAAGATGTTGATGAGCTAAAACAAGTATTTTTAGATAGCGAGACACCCTCTGGCATATTAAAAATCGGTACTGTCGAAACAGTAAGTACATTACCTACCATTTTATCTTCTTACTATAAAAGCTATCCGAACGTCGATTTATCATTACAAGCAGGTTTAACAGAAGAATTAATTAGAGAAGTACTCGATCATCAATTAGATGGCGCTTTTATATCAGGACCAATAAAACACCCACTTATTGAACAATACGATGTTAGTACAGAGAAATTAATGCTTGTAACACAAAGTAAAGCTTTTCATATAGAAGAATTTACAACAACGCCTTTACTCGTTTTTAACCAAGGATGTGGATACCGTTCCAAACTAGAACGATGGCTGAAAGACGAAGGTTTGCTACCAAAAAGAATTATGGAATTTAATATATTAGAGACAATATTAAACAGTGTTGCACTCGGCCTTGGAATTACGCTCGTACCACAGTCTGCTGTCCACCATCTTTCTAAAGCAGGGCAAGTACATTGTCATGCAATCCCTGAAAAATACGGCAGTATTTCAACGGTTTTCATACGCCGCAAGGATAGCTATATGACAAATTCAATGCGTAGCTTTTTAAAAACAATCGAAGAGCACCACCACATTAATATGCTGTAAAAGACATTCTTACACGAATGTCTTTTTTTCTTACAAAAGTGTAAGTCTTCCGTAAGCTAATTCGATAGTTGCAGGCGATCATATTTCCTATAATTAAGATATAAAGCAGGGCAACAACAATTCGAAAAGGAGCGGATACGCATGATGAACAAAATGAAATCAAACAAATTTTTAAATACAATGGGCATGGTGCTATCCGCACTTGTCGATGCAAAAGCCGTTGCAACTACATTAAACAAATAAGGAGAGATTATAATGAACAACATTACTTTCAACAAATCAGACTTTATAGGACTTGCAAGTGGAGCGACTCTTCTTACAGCTTTCATTTACACACTTGCTCAAGGTCTTGTTTAACACTTTGTTTCCCCAAACCCCTTTATATATAGAAAAAGCTGCTTGTCTTATAGACAAGCAGCTTTTTAGTTTGTTTCATATATAATTTGACCTGTTTTCGTCATATCGTATCCGCCAATTGCTGTTAATTCATTATGAAATTCTTCCGATTGCAGAATGTCTTTCACAACTTCGATCAGCTCTTCATTTTCTTTATTCTTCAAAATCACTAAATCATACTGTTCTTTCATGATTGGAACAAAGTCTACATTTACAATTTGCGAAAACTTTTCTGATCCTACTCCGACGTCAGCTTTTCCATTCGCGACTTGCGTGGCAACACCAAGATGGTTCGATTCTTCCCATTCATATCCACTAATACGTTCTTTATTCAAATTTTGAATGCGCAATTGTTCATCGACTAACACCCTAATACCAGAACCCTTTTCTCGATTTATAAATCGTATAGATGATTGAGATAAATCAGCCCATGTTTTTATATTTTTAGGATTCCCCTTTTGCACATAAAACCCAACGTTCCTCGCTAATAAATTAATCATAATACATGGCTGTCCTACTAAAATGCGTTTTACATAAGGAACATTATATGTACCTGTTTCCCCATCAAACAAATGCAAACTAACGATACTTCCTTCTCCTTGATACATTTTTACTAGACTCGTTAAACTACCTTGATATGCCCTTAATATAGTTGAACTTGGCAGGCGATTTTCTATACGCTTTGCCAACATATCTAACGTTAGTTCTTGTCCGCTAATAATACATGTATTCGAGATACTATTACTGTCATTCTTTACAGGGGTAACCTGTATCTTACCTGTTTTCATTTTCTTAATATATTGTTCTAAATCTGCTGCATCAATGCGCATCTGTCTACCAACTCTATAAGAAGGCAGCTCCCCTTTTTTAATCAAGTCGTATACAGTTAGTTTTGATACCTTTAATCGCTTTGCTACTTCTTCCGTTGTGTAGGAATGATGATCCATAGACGATTCCTCACTTTCTTCCTTCATTGTAACAAAGAAAAGAATATTTCTCCTATATTTTAAAAACAACTACATGTTCAAATTATATTCAATTATAACTAGTTATATTTAGTTATAATTAGTTATAATTAATGATGTCAAAACGAAAGGGGATTTTTTTATGAATCAGTTTACATTACGATCCATCGGGGCACTTATCCTTTCTTTTCTTCTTATATTTAGCGTTGCATGTACAAGCGGAGATAAGAAAGAGAAATCAACTGCTAAAGAAGGAACAGCAGTTGAACTTACTATATCAGCAGCTGCAAGCTTACAAGATGCTCTAAAAGAAATTGAAATAAAATATAAAGAAAAAGAACCTAATATTAAACTTTCTTTTAACTTCGGCGCTTCTGGTGCACTTCAACAACAAATCGAACAAGGTGCACCTGCTGATTTATTCTTCTCAGCAGCCGAAGATAAATTCCAAACTCTCATTAAAAAAGGATTCATCAATGAAAAAGAAGGGAAAAATCTCCTTGGAAACGAACTCGTTCTAGTCGTCCCAAAAGATAGTTCTCTTACAAAAATTCAAGATTTAAAAGATGAAAAAATAAAAAAAATCGCACTTGGTACACCTGAATCTGTACCTGCGGGAAAATACGCAAAAGCTTCTCTCACACATGAAAATCTTTGGAATGACATTCAAAATAAAGTCGTATTTACAAAAGATGTTCGCCAAGTGCTAACATATGTAGAAACAGGGAATGTCGATGCTGGTATTGTATACAAAACAGATGCTCTTATTTCAGAAAAAGTGAAGATTGGTGAGACAGCAGCTGCTACTTCTCATGAGCCAATTCACTATCCTTTAGGTGTTATAAAAGAATCTAAGCATAAGAAAGAGGCGACTTCATTTTATGAGTATTTGCAGTCAAAAGATGCACAATCTATCTTTAAGAAATATGGATTTACCGTCCTATTATAATTGCCATGAGCTTTGATACTATTTTATCACCAATCTTTCTATCTTTACGAGTAGCCGCATGTGCCACCATTATCGTTACCATTTTAGGAACGATAATCGGAAGAGCGCTAGCACGTTCCTCATGGAGATATAAAGTAATACTAGAAACGATTTTCTTATTACCAATGGTACTTCCGCCAACTGTAATCGGCTTTTTTCTCATTATCATTTTTGGAAATAACAGTCCTATCGGAATGTGGATAGAATCAATATTTCAGCAATCTATTATGTTCACATCTACTGCTGCGATCATTGCTTCTACAGTTGTTGCATTTCCGCTTATGTACCAATCAGCAAAAACAGGATTTTCTATCGCGAATGTACCAATTGAAGAAAGTGCTCGTGACCTTGGCGCAAGTGAATATCAAGTTTTTCTGCACGTCACACTTCCACTTGCATTTCCTGCCTTACTAAGCGGAATGATTTTGAGCTTTGTTCGTGCGCTCGGTGAGTTTGGTGCTACACTCATGTTTGCTGGGAACATTCCTGGTAAAACACAGACTATCCCCACTGCCATTTACATGGCGATTGATGCAAGTAATATGCAGCTCGCCTGGACACTAGTAGTTATCACTATTAGTATGTCCCTCCTATTTTTGCTATGTATTCAGCTTATTAATAAAAGAATTACTAACTCGTAAAGCAGCTTTTGTTAAGCTGCTTTTTTATTTCTTAGGAAATAAAAATATACCGTCGGGAAATAACTGAATTTTACCTTTTATTTAAATATACATTCTATTTGAATTTACTTTCTAAAATAGGCAATTTCCTGTTATTATATGGAGGTGTTTCAAAAATTGAAGAAATGAAAACGCATTTATATCGTGAATTCTTCATCCTGTTTTAGCGATCGGTAATCTTCTACTCTAGTAGTGGGGCATTACCGATCGTTAGAACGATATGTAATTATATTGGTATAGCAAAACGAAGGGAGTCTTGTAATGGACATTTTATTAGCGCTTCTTCCTGCAATTGCATGGGGAAACATCTTATTAGTAAGCGTAAAAATGGGCGGTGGTGCATATAGCCAAACGGTAGGTATGACAATCGGTGCTCTATTCTTCGCAACAATTATGTATGTATTTACTCAACCAGCTTTAACAATGACAATCTTGATTGTTGGTTTTATTTCAGGTTTATTCTGGGCTTTAGGACAAGTAAACCAATTAAAAACAGTTGAAAAGTTAGGTGTTTCTACTACTGTAACGATTTCTACTGGTATGCAGCTTGTTGCAACTTCTATCTTTGGGGTTATCGCTTTCCGCGAGTGGACTACTACTACAACGATCATTCTGGGAACGATTGCAATCCTATTAATCGTAGTTGGTGTTGTATTCACATCATTAGATGATAAAGAAAATGCTCAGCCACCAGGACAATTGAAAAAGGGACTTCTTACTTTAATTGTTTCTACTTTTGGCTATCTTGTATATGTAATTATTATCCGTTGGTATAATATCGATGGTTGGTCTGCTATTTTACCACAAGCAGTTGGTATGTTTGTTGGTGCGGTTGTACTGACATCTAAACATAAACCATTTAACAAATATGCAATCCGTAATGCTTTATCTGGTTTACTATGGGGAACTGGAAACTTATTCTTACTTCTTTCACTACCACGTGTCGGAGTAGCAACAAGCTTCCCATTATCTCAAACTGGAATCGTTATCTCAACATTCGGTGCAATTGTCTTCTTAGGTGAAAAGAAAACAAAACGTCAATTGATCTTTATTGCACTAGGTAGTGTTTTAATTATCGGTGGCGCTGTATTGTTAGGTATGACAAAAGCATAAACTTATATTCTATTAATAAACCCCTGAAGCGCATGTGCTTCAGGGGTTTTCCAATTCTAATTATTTTCTAGATATAATTATTTGTATGTTTTTGTCCCTTATAATTGTTCTTCCACTCTAGTAAACCAGCTATACATATAAAGAGATTAATAACAGCTAATATTAGCATAACGTATAACCCAGCGGAAATATAAATTGAAATACTAACTACATTATATAAAATCCATAAATGCCAGTTTTCTAAGATTTTTCGACTTAGCATAAATTGAGCTACTAAGCCTAATACAGCATTTAAAGCATCTAAATATGGACTTGTTGATTCTAAGTAATGGACTTGATAATAACCCCAACCAATCCATGCAGCTAAAATAAAGACTATATAGAAAATCCAACCTTTCAAATCTAAACGAACTGTTGCTTTTACCTCTTCTTCACCACTGCGTGCAATCCAATAATACCAACCATATACATTAAAGATAAATTGAAAGCCTGCCAATACTGCCATTGCATATAAACCTTGTGTAATGAAAATATATATAAATACCGCGACCGTAATCATGCCAAACAAAAAATTAGATACCTTTTCCCTCGCTAATAACCAAACATTAATAATCCCCATAACCGATGCAAAAATTTCAATATAACTCGATTGAATATAAAATCCAACCAATACGCAAATAATACTAGAAACGACTAAAAAAAGCGGACTTCTAATCATGATCATCTCTCCCCAGATGTATAATAAAGTGAAACTTTAATCAGCCCTCACCAATCGGGCTTTTATGGGCAGCCCGCCCCCCACCTAACTTCTTTGCTTTCGCTGAATTTTGAGGTGGGGGTCTTACTGCACATTAAAGCGGGATAAATTCCCTATCACCAGTATAAGTAATAGCCCTTACCTTTACCATGAATTCCCTCCTTTTTATTATCCATTCCACCTACGGGAAGCCTTTTCTTTTTACAAAATTCTCTTAAAAATGGTATCGTTTTTTATAACATATCTCCACTAGAAAGGAATAAAGGATATGCTAACTAAACATCGAATTCTATTTATTGGTGCTGGTCGTATGGCAGAAGCCATATTTTCCGGGTTACTGAAAACAAGCAAAGAATACATCGAAGAAATTATCGTTTCTAACCGAAGCAACGTAGAAAAACTGGAACAATTACAAACGCGATATAATGTGTCTACTACAACAGATTGGAAGCAGCATGTTACATCTGTTGATACGATTGTTTTAGCAATGCCGCCTTCTGCACATGAAGGTTTATTAGCGGAATTATCTCCGTTACTATCGAATCAACTTGTCGTAACGGTAGCCGCTGGCATTGGCCCATCTTATTTAGAAGAAAGACTTCCCGAGGGGACACCTGTTGCTTGGATTATGCCAAATACAGCTGCTGAAATCGGAAAGTCTATCTCCTTATATACAATGGGACAATCGGTAACCGAGATGCATCAGGAAACCTTGCAACTGCTTTTAAGAGGTATTGGTACTTCGCAACTTTGTACTGAGGAAGAAGTTCATCAGCTTACTGCAGTTACGGGAAGTGCACCAGCCTTCCTTTATTACTTTGCTGAAAGCTTAATTGAAGCAACAAAAAGTTATGGAGTTGATGAAGAAACCGCAAAACACCTTGTCATTCAAATGATTTCCGGCTCTGCTTCTATGCTTGAACAAACGCAAGATCCAGCTAACCTCCGCGAACAAGTAACAACACCCGGTGGTTCCACAGCTGAAGGTCTCAAAGCTTTATATGAATATAATTTTTCAGAGGCAATTCAAAAAGCAGTAGAAGCAACAAACAAAAAAGCTAGGGGGAAATAATATGAATTTAACAAGTTTAAAAGACTATACAACATTACATAACGGTGTAAAAATGCCTTGGTTCGGTTTAGGTGTTTTTAAAGTAGAAGATGGTTCAGAAGTAATTGAATCTGTAAAAGCAGCAATTAAAAATGGCTATCGCAGCATTGATACTGCAGCAATTTATCAAAACGAAGAAGGCGTTGGACAAGCGATCCGTGAATCAGTTATTTCACGTGAAGAATTATTTATTACATCAAAAGTATGGAATAGCGATCAAGGGTATGAAACAACACTTCAAGCATTCGAAACTACATTAGAGAAATTAGGTTTAGAGTATTTAGATTTATATTTAGTACATTGGCCTGTAAAAGGAAAATATACTGAATCATGGAAAGCGTTAGAAAAGCTTTATAAAGATGGCCGTGTTCGTGCAATTGGCGTGAGTAATTTCCACATCCACCACTTACAAGACGTATTTGAAATTGCTGAAATTAAGCCAATGGTCAACCAAGTGGAATACCACCCACGTTTAGCACAAGAAGAGCTACACGCTTTCTGCAAAGAACATAACATCCAGCTTGAAGCTTGGTCACCATTAATGCAAGGCCAACTACTAGACAATCCAACATTACAAGACATTGCAACAAAATATAATAAATCAACTGCACAAATTATTTTACGATGGGATCTACAAAACGAAGTTGTAACAATCCCTAAATCTATTAAAGAACATCGCATTATTGAAAATGCAAACATCTTCGACTTTGAATTAAGTGCTGATGATATGAAAGCAATTCAAGCTTTAAATGAAGATCGTCGCGTTGGTCCAGATCCAGATAACTTTAACTTCTAATAGAAAAACCACTGCCATATGCAGTGGTTTTTCGTTAAAGAAAACTGAAAATTTAAACTATATTCCATTCGGTTGACACTTCATTATTCAAGGTGTAAGATTTTGAATTATCAAAGAAACACAAAAATTAATAAAGTTTATTCGTTTACTCATTGTATCAAGAGAGGTGGAGGGACTGGCCCTTTGAAACCTCGGCAACAGGTTCATTTTGAATACTGTGCCACTTCCTGCAAGCTTTGTGCTTGAAAGATAGAATGAGGGACTTCGTTTATATACGGGTGCATAACTTGTACGTAAAAATCCCTCTTTCTCAATATGAAAAGAGGGATTTTTTATTTTTCATTTCCCTCATCATCATCCAAACTTAATTATTTAGGAGGAAAATCAAATGAAAAAGAAGTTTGTACCCGGTATTGCATCAGTTGTAGGAGTAAGTATTTTATTAACTGGTTGCGGTAGTTATAAAAACGAAGCAAGCGGAGCAAATGCAAAGGACGAGGCACCTAGTAAACAGGTTTTAAACTTATCTTCACCTACTGAAATACGAACAATGGATACGGCTCGTGCTACAGACACTGATTCTGGCCAAGTAATGAGAAACGTATTTGAAGGCTTGTATAATCTTGGTGAAGGTAACAAACCTGTCCCTGGTGTTGCAAAATCTCATGAAGTAAGTGGCGATAAAACGAAATACACATTCCACCTGCGAGATTCAAAATGGTCAAACGGCACGCCTGTTACAGCGAAAGATTTTGTCTTCGCTTGGCAAAGAGCAGTCGATCCAGCAACAGCCTCTGAATATGCATTTCTATTCTTTGATATTAAAAACGCAACAAAAATTAACAACAAAGAACTTCCAGCCGACCAACTTGGTGTAAAAGCAATTGATGACCATACGTTTGAGGTAGAATTAGAACGCCCTGTTCCATATTTTATTAGCTTAACAGCGTTCCCAACATTCCTACCAATTAACGAGGAATTCTTCAAAGCACAAGGTGATAAGTACGCTTTAGAAGATAATACAATCTTGTACAACGGCGCTTTTACACTAAGCGATTGGAAGCATGAACAAAGCTTTAAATTTAAGAAAAACCCTACCTATTGGGATAAAGATACTGTCAAACTAGAAGAAATCCATTTTAACGTCGTAAAAGAAAAATCAACAGAAGTAAACCTATTCGAATCAAAACAATTAGACCGCATAAAATTAACATCTGATTTCGTTGATAAATATAAAAAAGATGCGAACTTTAAAGAACGCCCGAACGTAGGCGTACAATTTTTACGTATGAATCAACAAAACAAAATACTTCAAAACGTGTCTGCACGCCAAGCAATCGATCAAACAATTGATCGAAAATCCTTTGTAAATACGTTATTAAACGATGGATCTACACCAACTTTTGGTCTCGTTCCAAAAAACTTTGCAAAAGGAGCTGATGGAAAGGACTTCCGTACTATAAACGGAGATTTAACCAAAGTTGATACAAAATCTGCACAAGAGTTATGGAAAAAAGCTAAACAAGAGCTTGGTTCTGAAAAAATCACATTAGAATTATTAACAAGTGATGCTGACCTTGATAAGAAAACTGGTGAGTTCTTAAAAGGACAGCTAGAAAAGAATTTAGATGGATTAACAGTAAATGTGAAACCACAACCACGTAAACAACAACAACAAGTTTCACTTTTATTAAAAGGTGACTATGAAATCGGTATTGACGGCTGGAGCCCTGACTTTGCTGACCCAATTACATTCCTTGAATTGTTTACAACGAATAACCCTTACAACTTAGATCATTACTCTAATAAGGAATTCGATGAAACAATTGAAAAAGTGAAAACGACTTTAGCTGGTGATGAAAAAGCTCGCTGGGAAGCATTACTAGCATCTGAAAAAATATTATTTAAAGACTCTGTTATCGCTCCCCTTTACCAAAAAGGCGAATCTTATTTAGAACGTTCTTATGTGAAAGGAATTGTGCAAGTAGACTTTGCAGGTCAATTAAACTTCAAATGGGCACAAATTGAAAAATAAAAGGAAACCTGAATTGAAGTTTTTCTCCCCATACCGATTGTTTTATTGGAAAAATGTATTAAAAGCGGATTTCTCAATAGGAGAAAATCCGCTTTTTTAATATATTATTTTTAAAAAATAATACTCCGATTTTTATTATTGACATATAGTTCTTCCTAGTGTTAATATTCTAAATAATCAAAGAAACTAAATATTTCACCATCAAACTATAACGTCTACTACGTTGAAACATATAACGATAGATGATAGTTGAACATGTATACACATATAGAACACCTGATTACCTACATGTACATATTTATAATGGGTTTTCTCTTCTTCTATAGATACACTTCAAGACATGGACATTATGACGTTACGAACAACACATTTAGGGAGGAACGAACAATGAAGAAAAAAGTTGTACCTGTTGTTGCATCTGTTTTAGGGGCAAGTCTATTACTAACTGCTTGCGGGGGAAATAAAGATAACGCAAGCGGAGCGAAGGCAAATGATAAAGCACCTGATAAACAGGCAATTAACTTATCATTTGCTTCAGAAATTCCAACAATGGATGTTGCAAAAGCAACGGATGGGGAATCCATGAACGTAATGCGTAATGTTTTTGAAGGGTTATATGCAATGGGAGAAGATAATAAACCGATTCCTGGTGTCGCTGAGTCGGTTGACGTTAGTCCCGATAAAACGAAATATACATTCCATCTGCGTGATTCAAAATGGTCAAACGGTACTCCTGTTACAGCAAAAGACTTTGTCTTCGCTTGGCAACGTGCCGTAAACCCGGATACAGCAGCTGAATATGCATTCTTATTCTTCGATATAAAGAATGCGAAACAAATAAACCAAAAACAATTGCCGATTGATCAACTAGGGGTCAAAGCTGTTGATGACAAAACATTAGAAGTACAACTAGATCGTCCTGTTCCTTACTTCTTAAGCTTAACGACATTCTCAACATTCTTGCCAATTAATGAAGAATACTTAAAGTCTCAAGGCGATAAATACGGTTTAGAAACAAATCATTTAATTTATAACGGTGCTTTCACATTAGATAACTGGAAACATGAGCAAAGCTTCCAATTAAAGAAAAACCCTAACTACTGGGATGCTAAAACGGTAAAATTAGAAGAAATCAACTTCAATGTCGTTAAAGATAAGTCTACAGAAGTTAACTTATATGATTCAGGACAAATTGATCGCGTTGCTTTAACTGCAGAATTTGTTGATAAATATAAGGGCGATCCAAACTTCAAAGAACGCGCTGAAGTTGGTATTCAATTTTTACGACTCAATCAAAAAAATGAAACATTAAAAAATCAACATGCACGCCTTGCTATTAACGGCGCCATGAATAAAAAAGCTTACGTAGAAACAATTTTAAATAACGGCGCTGTTCCAGCTGAAGGAATGGTTCCTGCGAAATTTGCAAAAAGTCCTGATGGCAACGACTTCCGTAAAGAAAATGGAAATCTAGTGAAAGATGATGTGAAAACAGCGAAAGAAAACTGGAAAAAAGCGAAGCAAGAACTTGGTACTGACAAAGTAACAATTGAACTATTAACTAGTGATAATGCTTTAGCTAAAAAGACTGGTGAATATTTAAAAGGTGAACTAGAAAAGAACTTAGATGGATTAACAGTGAATTTAAAACCACAACCACGTAAACAACAGTTAAAACTACTATTAAGTGGTGACTATGAAATCGGTATTGATGGCTGGGGCCCTGACTTCGCTGATCCAATTACATTCTTAGATTTATTTACAACAGATAGTGCTTACAACTTCGATAAATACTCTAACAAAGAGTACGATGAGCTAATTCATAAAGTAAAAACAGATTTAGCTGGTGATGAAAAGGCACGCTTTGAAGCAATGAAGCAAGCTGAAAAAATTCTATTACAAGACGGTGCTGTCGCTCCTTTATACCAACAAGGTCGTTCTTACTTACAACGCGGATTTATTAAAGGACTTGTAACAACTGACTTCGGTGGTGAGTTTAACTACAAGTGGACAGAAGTTGCAAAATAATAAGTGCTAATAAAAAGGTATCCAATTGAGGATACCTTTTTATTTTATGCTTCTTTAACTACAGAGCTTCTTCTTCCCTTTACCATTCCTTTTATAGCTAAAGTCATCACTGCTACTGATTGTGTAACCAATACAATTACTAATAATGAAATAATATTTCTCTCTAAACTAATCCCTCCAAATATTATTGTATAATAGCCATTCGCTGCATATGTTGCGGGAAATAGTTCACCGATTGTTTGATATGTTTTAGAAAGCATCTCATGTGGGACAATTACACCGGAACTTACAAGTTGTAACGATAGTGAGATAATATTAAAAATCATACCTGCGTTTCCAAACGCAGTTAGAAACATTTGTGTTAATGAAAGAAATGCGAAGAAGACTATTGCTTGAAACACCCATATACTCCCTACCGTTTCGTGCATCTCAATTTGGAAGCCTTTCATCAAACCAATTGTAATACATGCAAGTAAAATTGATACTGTACCGTTTATAATTTGTCTTGATAAGAAATTACTCCAACTGCCCTTTACTTCTTTTGCAACTTTTGATAGTTCCATACTCATAATCATTGCTCCTACAAATGAAGCTAATACGATCATTAGCGGTACCATATTCACTGAAAATCCTTTTGTATCATTTACTTTATGAACTGTAAAATCAATTGAATCTTCAGTTAACCCTTTTATCACTTCTACATTCTCAGGTCCTACAGCTTGTAGCTTTCCGACAATCGCTTGTTTCTTATAACTTGCTACCTCTTTATTTACATTATCTCGAATTTGTTTTGCAGCTCCTTCCATCATTTGCTTTGCCATCATGGCATTCGCTTGATTAATGTGGAAGTTTAAATTTGATTTTCCTGTTTCATTTATATCTTTTGAAAAAGAAGCAGGAATTTCAATAATCATATCGTACACATGGTCATTCATTTCTTTGTTTGCTTTTTCCACATACCGTTCTGCTTTCACTTGAAATGGTAAATTTCTCTGTAAGCCTTCTGCTATTTTATTACCTATATTGACATCTTCATTTACAATAGCGATACGCATTTGATCTGCTCTTTCATTCACTCCATCATATGCCGTTAACCACACGCAAAAGAAAATAATTTGGAATGATAGCGCTACGACCATTCCTACATACGTACCTGGTCTTTTTAAAAATTGTTTTAATGTATCCATCTTCCCGCTCTCCTTTTTAGCAAGCAAGTACATACTTGCATTTTATTTTAAATAAATACTAGGGTCTTAATGCCCTAGCATATAAAACAATATTATTTTCAATAAATTTCTCATCATCAACTTCTGTCAGGCGATCGGCAAAACGTAATTTAGATAAGAAATATCCAAAATTGATCCAGATAAAGTTCATTACTTGCGCTTCAATATTCGTATCAATAATGTTTCCTTTTTCCTGCATTTTTGCAAAATAGATACTTAATTCTTCTTTTAGTCCTTGTGGTATTTTAGCAATTTCCCCGTCTAATTCAGGAAATTCTCCAGCCTCACGTATACCGATAGCAATAATATCTTTTACCCCATCTAAAAAATTATGATAATGCCTTGCTAAGTTTTTTAAATCTGTTTCTAATTCCCATACAATCTCTGTTTGCAAAAATTGTTTTAAATGCGGTACATATGAAAATTCAGCAACCGCTGCTTCAATAACACCCTTCTTACTTTTAAAATTGCGAAATATCGTTACTTCATTAACACCAGCACGCATTGCAATTTCTTTCGTTGTAGCTGCTGTATATCCTTTTTCTTTCACTAATTCAATCGCTGCTTGAATAATTTTTTCTGTTGTCTTTGAGCGCGCCATAAAATCCTCTCTTCCTCATGCAAGTGATCACTTACATTTAGATTATATAACTTTTCTAATAATTGTCAACAATCCTCTTTTCCTTCTTTTTGCATTGAACCAAAACTCATCATACATATAAACCCAAACATCAAATATGTTCTCCACGTCAAAGAAGGTACATGCCCTGACCAAAGATAGCTAATGAAATAATTAATTCCCATAATACAAGACGATATTACTAAACTAATACTTATTAGTTTTGCATATTTGAGCATATCTTTTCTCCTTTTTTTATTTTTCTACTTCTTCAAATTGTAGATTCACCGGTTCTTCTAAAAGTGTTTCATAAAAGTTCTCTGCCAAATCTGTTGAAGGGATTTTTTCATCCACTTCATCAAATCGAATACTATCTAACCACACACAACCTTCTCCTGATAATAAAACACCAAATGCAATACCAAGCGCTCCTTCTTTTATATCTAATACAACCGAGTAAGATTGCCAGTTATTCGTATTTTTAATCGGGCGATTTTGCATATTATCCATAGCGAGCGGTTCTGTATCTTTTCCATCTACTCGCATCCACAATCCTGCCCAATCCCTTACATTTTCACTCTTAATAAATGCTGTAAAACGTAATCTCTTCCCTACATATTTATCTGCTCGGAACATTTGCATTAATGTTGAAAATCCTCCGTGCGTAACATTCTCTTTTGCTTTTATGTATGCAGATACTTTCCCTTGATGGACAACTTCATAATCTAAACCCATCTCATATTCAGCAGGATGACTTCCACTTAAGATCCATCCTTTCGGTATACCTTTTTGCATTGAAACACCCTCTCTTTCTATATAAAATGACTGGAAGTACTTTCGATATTTCTTTGGTGGCAATTGAAACATTCTTTTAAAAGCTCTCGTAAATGCCTCTTGTGAGGAAAAACCGTATTGCACTGCAATATCAATAACGGCTCTCTCCGTTGACACTAAAACTTGCGCAGCATGAGTTAATCTTCTCTTTCGAATATAATCCGTTACACTCATCCCAACATATCTTTGAAAGATACGATGAAAATGGTACATCGATACTGCACTGTGAGACGCCACTCTTTCTGTTGTAAGCTCCTCATGTAAATGATCCTCTATATATTCAATTGCTTGTTTTATCATCTCTTTATATTCTTCATGCATGTTAGTACCCCCTCACAACTTCAATTTACCATATACATACAAATCATTTTTGATTTAAATTGCGGACTATCCCTTGTGGCTATACGATAATAATTTATTTTCAACTCATACATAATTACATGATTTTGGGAAAAACTTGTATAGAACGAATTTACATAAGGAGGAATTTATGATGAGAATTTTACTATCAGTTTTATTAGCTCTTATGCTAGTACCTGCATTAACAGGATGTAAAGCTCCTGCAAAAGAAGACACAACTTCTAATAAAAAGACTACAGAAGAGGCAAAGAATGAGGCTCCTGCTGATTTAAAACTAAACTTTAATCAATTCGATTTAAAGGCAGACTATCAAGATACAAAGAAAGACTACGAAGCAGACTATAAAAATGTAGCAGCTGATAAGAAAATGGAAGCAAAAATTGAAGATCATAAAGCAGATGTAAAATTAACAGGAGACGAGGCTATCACAAAATTAAGCCCACTTCTACAAGAATTAAAATTTGATAAAGATACTGCTGACCAAGAAGTAATCGATCAAGTGGTGAACGTGTTCAAACTTGATAAAGACTATCAAAAATTCGATTTAGAAGTTGTCTTCTCTGATGGAACAAAAAAGGAATATAAAAGAGAAATAAAATAAAGAAGTAGGCGGTTGCCTACTTCTTTATTTTTGCGTATCTTAAATCTGGTTTAGATCCAACATAATATTGAAGTCCAGATACCGTTTGTTTTTGTAAATAGGAATCCGACGGGAATATAATTGGAATTAATGGTGAATCTGTAAACATAATATCTTCCGCTTTATGCAATAAGTCGAAACGCTTATCTTCATTTTGTTCAACTTCTGCTTCCTTCACTAAAGCATCAAATTCTTTATTATGCCATTTTGCATAATTGTTTGGACCATCACCTGCATATAAATCTAATTTAGTAATTGGGTCTAATAGAGAACCGCCCCATCCCATATAAGCTAATTGGAAATCACTTTGCTTATATGTGTCGATGTAACTCTTCCACTCTTTATTTTCTAATTTAATATCTACGCCAAGATTTTTCTTAAACATTTCTTGCATTGCTTCTGCTACTTTTTTATGTTGTGTATCTGTAGTGAATTTTAATGTTACTTCAGGTAATGTAGACCAGCCTTGTTCTTTCATGCCTTCTTCTAATAATTTTTTCGCTTCTGCTGAATCAAATTTAACGTAACCACCTTTTTCTTTACGGAAATCACGCCCACTTTGTGTTTTTGCTCCTTCTGGAACGAATGCATTTGCTTCTTGTGCATTGTTTTTATACAGTTTTTCAACAATAAACTTACGATCAACTGCTAACGAGAATGCTTTACGTACTTTCGCATTTGTGAACGGCTCTTTTTCTACGTTAAACGAATAAATATAAGATGAAAATCCTGCAACACGTTTATATTCTTTATTTCCTTTTTCTTTCTCAATCATTTCTTGCGGTAAACTACTTAGTAAATCTAATTCTTTTGATTTGTATAATTGGTACGCTGTTTTAGAATCTGGAATAATACGAAACTCAATTTCTTTTAATGTTACCTTTTTATCATAGTATTCTTTATTTTTTTGTACTGTAATAGCCTGATTATGCTTCCATTCTTTTAATGTGAATGGTCCGTTCGTAATTAACTCTTTTGGATCTGTTTTTAATTTATTATTATCATCAATTGATTTTTTAGATAATGGAATGAATAATGAACTTGCCAATTTTTGTTTAATAGAAGACACTGGGTGCTCGAGTGTTACCTTTAATGTTTGAGGATCAATGACTTGAATGCCAACTTGTCCTTCTTCACCTTTTCCAGTATTGTATGCCTCTGCCCCTTTAATAAAATACATTTCTGTTGCATTCATAGAACCCGTTTTCGGATTTAATAATCGCTTCCATGCAAATTCAAAATCACTTGCTGTAATAGCAGAACCATCTGACCATTTAATATCTTTCTTTAAATGAATTGTATACTCAGTTCCATCAGCATTTACTTCTTCTTTCTCTGCTAATTCATTTTGATATTTCCCATCACTATCTTGCGTATATAAGCTTGAGAATAAATGTCCAATTACATAACCTGAAGTACTATCTGTCGCGATAGCGGAATCAAGTGTATATGGATCGCTACCAATATTCGTTACTAATCGATCTCCTTCCCCCTTACCAGCACTCGCCTTTTGCGTCTCTTTCTTACCGCAAGCGACAGAAGTAATTGCTAAAACAGTCATAATGACAAACAGTAAAAACTTCTTCATCCTACATTCTCCTTTAACCTGAAATTTTTGGTGTTGATGCCAATAGTGTTTTTGTATAAGAATGTTGTGGATTACGGAATACTTCGTCCGTATTTCCAAATTCAACAAGTTCTCCTTTGTATAGAACAGCCACTTTTTCACATAAATAGTGAACCATCGGTAAATCGTGCGCGATGAATAAATATGTATAATCTTGTTCTTTTTGAATTTTTTGCAGCAGATGTACAATTTGAATTTGCAATGAAACATCTAATGCTGAAATTGGTTCATCAAGAATCAATACTTCTGGCTCACACAATAACGCTCTTGCAATAGCAATTCGTTGACGTTGTCCCCCGCTAAATTCGTGCGGATAGCGATCAATATATCGTCTATCTAATCCCACACGTTCTAGCGCATCACCTGCTACTTTATCCTTTAATCCTTTATCACCTAAACCGAATGAAATATAACCTTCCGTTACGCTATCGCGTACTTTCCAGCGCGGATTTAATGCTGCTGTGGAATCTTGAAAAATAAACTGTACTTTCTGTAAGAAATCACGTTTATGAGCTGCCTTCAACTTGTGAACGACTTGACCGTTATAATCAATTTCACCAGACGTTGGGCTCTCGATCCCAGCTATGAGCTTACCAAGTGTTGTTTTTCCTGAACCACTTTCTCCAATAATGCCTAGCGTTGTTCCTTTCGGGATCGCAAGTGATATGTCTTTTAACGCTGCGATTTCTTTATTTTTACTTCCATACGTTTTCGTTACTTGCTTTACAGTAATTAAATCTATCGTCATGAGGCATTCACCTTCTCTTTTGATTTCGCTTTATTATGCTCCAGAACATGTTGCCAACAATGTGAACTATGCTCCTTGGAATATGTTGTTCTCTCTGGGAAACGATGAATACATTCTTTTATCGCTACTGGGCAACGATTTACAAAAGGACAACCAAAGCTATTTAACGTCTCAATGGAAGGTGTCGTCCCTTCTATTGCACGTAATACTTTTTCGGAATCATCCATATTCGGAATTGCTTGTAATAAGCTTTTTGTGTATGGATGTTTAGGGGAACCTATCACTTCCTCTATCGTTCCTTTTTCAACAACACGTCCCCCATACATCACAACTACTCGATCCGCTACTTCACGTACAAGTGCTAAATCGTGCGTAATTAGTAAAATACTCGTATTTTGCTTTTCCTTTCTTTCCTTTAATAACTCCATAATTTGCTTTTGAATTGTTACATCTAATGCTGTCGTAGGTTCATCCGCAATAACGAGTTTTGGGTGGCAAACAAATGCGATTGCTAAACAAATACGTTGCCTCATGCCTCCGCTTAATTGATGTGGGTACTGTTCAAAGCGTTTCTCTGCTTCATGTATTCCTAAATCATTTAATAGGTTAATCGCAATTTCTTTTGCTTCTTTTTTCGATTTCTTTTCGTGTTGCAAAATCACCTCTGTAATTTGCCTTCCCACCTTCATCGTCGGATTTAAAGATGAAAGTGGGTCTTGAAAGATAAACGAAATATCTTTCCCTCGAATTTGATTCCATTCTGATTCTTGTAGATTCGTTAATTCCTTTGATTCAAAAGATATATTTCCATCATCAATATGAATTGATTCTTGATTTAAGCCGATAATAGATTGTGCTGTAACACTTTTCCCTGAACCACTTTCTCCTACAAGTGCAACTATTTCACCTTCGCTAATAGAAAAGGAAACATGCTTCACAATTGCTTGTTTACTATTCTCTTTTTCAACGGCTAACGTTACGTTTTCTAAAGATAAGAGCTGTCCCATGTTTTTTCTCCTTTCGATTCCGTTTTACGATTTTTGGATCAATTGCATCTTGTAAACCATCACCAATTGCGTTAAACGCGAACATAATGAGCGCAATCATGATTGCTGGGAAGAATAGCTGCCACCATTCCCCACTCAATAATGTCCCAAGTGCATCATTCGTCATCGTCCCCCAGCTCGCTGCCGGTGATTGCACTCCTAGTCCAATAAAGCTTAAAAATGATTCTGAGAAAATAGCTGCTGGAATTGTAAATGATAAATTTACGATAATAATGCCCGTTAAGTTCGGAATTAAATGCCCGTATATAATTTTTATATGTGATGTACCTAATCGCTCCGCTGCAATAACAAACTCTCTTTGTTTTAAAGATAAGACTTGCGCCCTAACGAGACGTGCCATACCAATCCATCCTGTTAATGCAAGGGCGATGATAATGGTAAAAAGACCTGGTTTCATAACAATTAATAGTAAAATAACAATTAATAAATATGGGATACCGTATAACACTTCGATTCCTCGTATAATCCACTCATCAATTAATGTCCCAAGGCGATTGCGCCCTCTCACATATCCACTAAATCCTCCGATTAGCACACCAAGTCCTATATCAAGAGCAGCTGCCACTAATCCAACTGTTAATGAAATTTTCCCGCCAGCCCAAGTACGTGCCCATATATCTCTTCCCAAATCATCTGTTCCGAACCAATGCTCACTACTAGGTGGTAAGTTTGTTGCCTCTTTTACTTGTTCACTCGCAGTAAATGGCGTTAAACTTTCACCAACAAGTGAGAAAACAATAATGAGTAATAACGTCACTGATCCTAAAACTGCGATTGGATTCGATACAAACTTACGAAACACTTCTTTCTTTCGGCTAATCTTTTGCTGATCTTTATTTATTGTTAATTCTTTTTTCTCTTCATTTGTTAATAACTGGTCATTAATTTCATAAGCTCCCATCTAAACATCCCCCTCCTTACGTAATAGAACGAATACGTGGATCAACAATACGGTGAATAATATCTGTAATAAAAATACATACAATTAAAAGTGCACTATAAAAAATGGTTGTTCCCATAATCACTGGATAATCTCGATTAAAAATACTATCTACAAAATATTTTCCGAGACCAGGAATTGAAAAAATCTTTTCAATAACGAAAGTACCTGTTAAAAGTCCCGCCATTAATGGTCCGACAAATGTAAGTACTGGAACAATCGCATTTCGAAGAGCATGTCTTATAATAATCTTCTTAATCGGTATACCTTTCGCTCTCGCTAACTTAATATAATCACTCTGCAGTACTTCGATCATATTAGAGCGAACAAATCTTGTAATCACTGCGATTGGTCCTAACGCTAATGCAAAGGATGGCAATACCGTATGTTCAAATGTACCCCAAGAGGCTACTGGTAAGAGCTCGAATTGAATAGCGAATACTTGTATAAATAGTGGTGCTAAAATAAAACTCGGAATAGAAATACCGAGGATGGCAAGTAAACTTACACCGTAATCAATTACCTTCCCATGATAGAGAGCAGCAAATGTACCTGCAGCAATTCCGACTAGCAATGAAATAACAAGTGCTTGTAAACCAATAATTGCTGATGGACCAAAACCAGTTGTTATAATTTCTGATACACCTTGCCCGGTTGATTGAACAGATTCACCAAAATCAAAATGAACTACGCCGTCTAAATAAGCAACATATTGATTCCATAACGGTTCATCAAGGTGATACTTCGCTCTCATGTTTTGGATCACTTCTTCAGGAAAGATTTTTGCATCTGATGAAAATGGATCCCCCGGAATAATATGCATAATTAGAAATGTCACCGTCGTAATAACCCATAGCGTGAACACCATAACTGATAATTTTTTAATTACATACACTTTAATAACCCCCTAAACACATATATTTACTCAGTTTTATGAACGTACTTTTTCCATTACTCCCTTTTCTCTTTTTAGAATACAAAAAGCCTTGATCTTAAAAAATAAGATCAAGGCTTAATAAACAAAGGCCCATCACTTATCTTTCAAGACTTGCTTGCTGGAATTAGCACGGTGTTCCTATTACAGAACCCGCTGCTGAGGTGTCATAGGGCCAGTCCCTCTACCTCTCTGGATAAGTAAATTGCTATATTATTATTTAGTTCAAATTGTATATTTCGAATTATAATTCTGAAAAAACGAAAAGTCAATCAAATTGGATATATTTAGAAAAATCAGTTTTTAATACTTTTATTTATCTATATCGCGTTTCGCCTATAATAAAAAAAGATATGAAAGTAGCTATAAGATGGCCCCCTTACTTCTAGCTACTATAGGATTACCCTTAACAATCGTTATACTTGTCATCATCGGCTTCTACAAACTCTTCATCAAAAAGAAAAGTATCACCTCTTTTTATACCCCTTTCGATAATATTACCGGGCAAACTATTTCCGAATTTCACGAAGAACAGAAGATATTAGTATCCGAGGATGAAGACGAAGATGGCAAGAAGAAAAAATAACCTTGCATAGGCAAGGTTATTTTTTCGTTTCTGCTTGAAATCGTTTATAGTATGTCGATGCTGTTGCAAAGTTAATTTCTATATCACGAATCAACGATGAATCTTCTTCTTTAGCTAACTTCTGTAATTTTTTCATTGCTTGTTCCGATTCATTCAAGAAACCAACATATACCTCATGTTCTTGCTCTTTCGACTTTGGAACACGAATTTCTTTTCGCATATGATCAATATCTTCTAACATGCTCGTTGTTACTTTTTGCACATCTTCTTTATATGTAGCAGTCGTTATTTCCTTACCACCCTTTTCTTTTGCCACTTCAAATAACTGTAGTGCTTTATTAATCTCTTTATTCATTTTCAAATCGTATTTTTCATGTACTGCACGGTATTCTTTCATCTCTTCTGTTTGTTCTGTAGATTGCTCTACCTTTTCTTTCGGTTCTTTCGTATCTTTATTTCCATTACACCCTGCTAGAAGAATCATACTTCCCATTACGGCAATACCCAAAACCTTCTTCATCTCTTCTTCTCCTTTTATCTACAGCTACTACTTATTATAATTTCTTTTATCTCCACTTGTTATTATACCGAGAACATCCTACTTTTTACACTTAAGACGACATCGTAACATGTATACCAACATGTTTGTCACAGTATCGTCACTTTATACAAATAACTTTTGCACTGCTTTACTACATCACCTTACAAAACTATATGAGATATTTCAAAGCAATGAAAAAAGAACTGATTCAAATATTCCCTTTGAATCAGTTCTTTTTTGTTAAGCCTCTAAATTTTGTCTTGCTTGCAGTTCAAACTGCTTTTCACTTCTTCTAGCCATAAATAAATAGCATAGTACCGCACCAATTTCACAAAGAGCTATTACAACACCCATCGGTAATGCGGTGTTACTTCCACCAATACCTACTAGCGGTGCAACAAGCGCTCCTGAAATGAACTGTAATAAACCTAATAAAGCTGATGCTGTTCCTGCAGCTTGTTTTTGATTTCTCATCGCTAATGAGAACCCCGTTGTTGAGACAACCCCAACGCTTGATACGACAAGGAATAACGAGCATAAAACACCAATTAACCCTATTCCTAGTAAGATTGTCAGTAGTAAAGTTAAACCACCAACAGCTGCAATAATGATACCAGAGACAAATAATGTCTTCTCATTCACTTTCCCCGCTAAACGACCCGTAACCTGACTAGCAATAATAATACCGATGCCGTTAATCGCAAAGAATAAACTAAATTGCTGTGGTGATGCTCCGTATATGTTCTGCAACACAAATGGTGAACCCGAAATATATGCAAACATTGCCGCTGTTACTAATCCTTGTGACAATGCATATCCCATAAACAGACGGTCCTTTAACAATTTTCCGTACGTCGCCAAAGTTCCTGACAAACCACCCGTTTCTCTTTCTTCAGGAGGTAATGTTTCACGCAATACGAAAGTAGCTGATATTAACATGAATACGCTAATTGCTCCAAGAACGATGAAAACACCGCGCCACGTTGTAAACTGTAATAATTGCCCCCCAATAATCGGTGCCAAAATAGGTGCTGCTCCGTTTACTAACATAAGCAGTGAGAAGAACTTCGTCATTTCAGAACCTGAATACATGTCACGTACCATTGCACGTGATATAACAATCCCAGCTGATCCTGAAGCTCCTTGTAGGAAGCGTAATAACACTAAAGTCCAAATAGATGGCGCAACAGCACAAAGTAAAGAAGAAGCAACATAAATAATAAGAGCAATAATAAGAGGTTTGCGTCTTCCGTAAATATCACTAATTGAGCCAACAAATAATTGTCCTACTGAAAGCCCAAGCAAACAAGCTGTTAATGTAAGCTGGGCTAGGGATGCACCTGTTTGCAAGTCATCCGTTAACTTCGGTAACGAAGGCAAATACATATCAATAGATAATGGCCCAATCGCCGTAAGTGTCCCTAGTACAAGAATCATCCATAACCTGTTCATCTTTACAGGCTTATATATTTCCTGATTAACTTCATTCACTTTTTTCATTCACCCTTTCCTATACATACTAAATCGTAACAATTATAGTTACAACATAAACATACGTCAAGTATAGCGCATTTTCCTGTTTAATTTTGTAAAAAAAAGCGATAGAATTTCTATCGCTTTACTTGTTCAGATTACTATTTGTAAATTTAGATACGGAAGACATCGCCTCTCCTGTATCTAAATATGTGATTTGAATTGGATCTCCCACTTCTGTAAACATAGCATATGGGAATTTCTTTACAGGTATCATAAATACTTTTTGTTCATTCTCTAACAGTACGTATACGATTGTATTTTCACCTGATTTTTCTTTATATACACGTTGTACAGTGCCTTCTTTTTGCGCCTCTTTCCCATTTGAAGTCGGTCTAAATGAATCTCCGCTTCCACTCAGCGCATTTTTATAATTCTCAAGCGCTTCTTTTTGCGTCGAACCTGTTGCAAATATTTTCGCATTAGAAGCATAGATAACAGTATGGGCACGTACTAATCCTCCGTCATCAATAACAGGTACAATCCAAGAAGGTTTACCGTACACGTTATAAATAACCGGCATCGTTCCATGCCACTTTTCTCTCTTAAAGGAATTATCCACGACTTCCGAAGCAGCCGAACCATCCATAATTCCCTTTACTTCTTTTCCGTTATAGTAATACAACTTACCTGTACGCGCATCAATAAGTGAATAACCTAGTGCAGAATCTACTCCTTCTTTCGGAGAAGTGAAATCAGTAAAGTAATATAGTGTTCCATCCTTACCGAAAATCGGTGTAACTCCTTCTTTCGTTCCCCACTCAGTCGGGATCTTCATATCAGTTTGCGAGAATTTTGTATTCCAAAATCCGTGAATATATTTACCGAAGTACGTATTTAACGTAGATGCAGTCTCGTGATTTAATACGCCATCAACAAATTTAGGTGCCTTGCCTTTATCGTATCTTTTCACTTCACCTGTTTGTGCATCTACTACTACAACGCCCTCTACCTCAAATCCAGATCTTCCTGAAATAAATTCACCGTACGTCATTGTGTAATACGGTTTCCCTTTATCATCCACTTCAAATTTAGGTTTTCCTTTAAAAATTAAATTTGGTTCTGCTTGCCTTACCACACGCTCTAAATGATTTCCGAAAAACATGCTTGGCACGTATTTCATTTTATAACCAAGGTGCAGTTTCGCTTCTGCATCAGGATTCGTACCTGACATCGTGACGTACCCTGGAATTGTCTCAGCTTTACGTGCTTTAAAAAATCCTGAAACTTCAATCGGTGCTACATATAAAGCCTCGCCATTTACCATTTGTGGCGTTAATTCTCCTAGCTCAAAATAAGCTACCTTCGGAATATCCCCAAATACTTTTTTCATCTTATTCTCCGCTGTCTTTGGCGGCACCGTAAATGGCTGATCATTTTCAGTAAATGGCTCTGAAATATCTTTCTCTACCTTTACAACAGAATCATATTTCTTTTGCGAGATTACTATATCGTGCAAATAACCAAAGTAGCCGTAACTTGCAAGTAAAACAAGCATTAGAAGTCCTTTTAACGTACCTTCTAATTTACCTATTTGATCTTGGGAAAATAAAACAAGCCCAATTAAAATTGCTACTGCAACAGAATAATGAGTAAGAATTGAATCTGCTCGATCATCAATTAGCCAAAAATATTCATAGATTGCAATACCTATCCAAAATAAAACTGGAATAACTAAAATAGATGATTTCTTACCCTTTACAACCTTCTCATCCCCTTTCTTATCCACTGCTCGAAGTTTACTACCGCTTCTTCTTGTCCATGGAATCAAAAACAAAGTGAGAATAGCTAAAATTAAAAATTTCATCAAAGGCAATGTCCCCTTTTCTTTTGTCTTCCCCTTTAGTATAACAAATAAAGGTTATTCAGGTAAAAATGGGAATCGTTATATTTTTTTACTACTTAATACAACTCCGCTCACTACATATAAGATAGATGCAATATAAAAAATCGTGCCGATCGTAAAGAAATCTACTAAATATCCCGTTGCAATAATTGCTACTGCTCCTCCAATCGATGTCCACACATGATATTTTCCAATCTCATAACCAGCATTTTCTTGTACAACTTTTCGTGCTAACGACGTCTTCTCCGTATTACGCTGCACAGCACCTAAAACCCCCATTACAATTTGAAGAATGTATACATGCCAGACTTCCGTGGCAATCGGGAAACAAAGCATTAATATTGCCATGGACCAAGCATATATAATTAATAATTTCCGATCACCTACTCGATCAGACACCTTTCCTACTACCGGATATACAAGCGCTGAAGTTAAGGCAAATAAGCCGTACGCCCAGCCAAACTGTGAGAAGCTATTTCCAACATTCCGAAGCAATAGAATGTAAAAAGGAAATACCATACTTCCAGCCATCATAATAATGCTTTGTGAAGCTACAAATCTTCTATATGTCATTTCGTATACTCCCTATAAAATAAATTCACAAATCTCTCTTTTGGATCCGCTTCTTTTTTCTTCTGAAGAAATTCTTCTATACGAGGATATGCTCTCTTTAACTGCTCTTTCGTTGGATAAGAATAATACGGTAAATAATAACTACCGTTATGCTTTAACGTAACATCAATCATCTTCTGAATAACATTTTCTGTTTTCTTTATCTCATGTTCAGAACGCCCTTGATTAATTAAAAGAACCAGTGCAAACATATCATCTTTCGCATAGGATAAAACTGCATTTTCATTCTTTTCCACGTAACGAATCGTAATATTGAGCAAATTAAACTCTTCCTCATTTAATACGTTACGTAAATCATCTACGTATTCCGTGAAAGAATCTATAGGCACAAAATATTCTTGTAACACCTCTGTCCTATTTGGATTTTCATATTCCATAAAGGCACTATCTGACCTCATAACATTATTTCGCGTCTCATACTTTCCATCTGTACGTTCAAAATAACTTCTTTGTATATCCCAGAACGTATCTTTTCCCCAATCACTATAGCGTGATAATCCGAGTAAAAATTTAGGCGCTGCTATAATAGTTTCTTCTTTTAATTCACTATACTCCTCCCTCATATTTTGGTTTTGTGCCAATGTATAATCTGTCACATACATTTCTCTTAAAAATGAATTTGGAGCAACAGAAATACGAGCTAAGTGCATACGAACATTTTCATCTTTTTTCACTTTCTCTTTGAAATAAGACGTGTATTCTTTATAATCTAGCATTTTCGTGTGCGTTTCATATAATTCATCATTTGTTAACTTTAAGGTCACATCTAAAATGACACCAAATAACCCGTAACCGCCAATGACATAAGGAAATAAATCCGCATTCTCTTCTCTACTTACATTACGCACCGTACCATCCGCCATTAGCAATCTAAACGACTCTACTGTATCAATCAATGCTTCATGACGAATATCACGACCATGTACATTTACACTTAATGAACCGCCAACCGTAAAAATATTTTGAGATTGCATAACTTGAACCGCAAGACCATATGGATTTATTTTCTTCTGAATATCATTCCACGTGGCACCACTTTGAACTGTAATACGCTTCTTCTCTGGATCAAATTCTAATATTTTATTATACCCTTTCATATCAAGCATCGTCCCATGCGGATAATATGTCTGCCCGCCTTGGCTATGCTGCATACCTGCAATAGAAATCTTCTCTCCAGAAACATTCGCATCTTGCACTAATTTTATTAAAGAGTGCTCATCCGTAGCACTTTCAACACGTTTTATTTTTGTCGGAAGCAATTTACCTACATCACTCATAATAGGATGATCCAGTTGTTTTTTATATGTATGTACAGACGTTGCAAGCAAAACGGTATACGCTACAATGGCCACTACTATCTTTCTTTTTTTCAAATGACACTCTCCTTGTTTGAATTTCTTTCACTACATATTGTACCTATTTTTCTAAGAAGAAAATATGTTAGTAACGAAAAAAGAGAGATGCCCTTACTTTTTTGGGGCATCTCTCTGCAAATCAATCAATTCGTTGCTGGCAACTGTATTGGATCAAATTTTTCATACGATGTATATTTTATATCCGTCATAAAATGTGCTTTCTCCTTACTGTTTCTACTCACAACTATATCCATTCTCAATGACTCATATTTAAAATCTTTTGTAATCATATATTCTGCATCTATCTCTTCTACCTTTGCATTCTGTGCTTCTAATGCTTTCTTCTGCGTTTCACCTATACTACCTAAAATACTCTCTGCATCTTTTCCTTTTAACCTGAGCTTTAATTTATATTTGTCTCCGCTTTTTTCTATATTCATTTTTTGTACAATTTCTGGCGGGATTTCTACATTCTCTTTCACACTCTTGGCTGCATTCATCCCACTAATATTTAATTTCTCCTCTGGTATAGATATAACTTCACCCGTATTAGGATTCTTCACTTGACCAACAATTTTATCATTTACACCATAAATGATAATATCAGTACCCGAAACATTCATTTCAGCACGAGAACTCTTTGTTTTTGGCTCTATTTGTATTTTAGCCTTCACTATACTCAGTTCTTGTCCGTCAGCCTTTATGTCCATATTCTGCATCAACGTTACATACTCTTCATTTTTTAAGTTTTCATACGCCTTATTAAAAACATCCTTTGCGGCTAATTCCTTCTCTTTCTTTACTGATGCCGTTTTGGGTCCATCCGTCTTTGATACTTTATCACTACTACACCCTACCCCTAGACCAATTGTAAGTAACAAACTAGAAGCTATCATGATTTTCTTCATAAAAATCCTCCTTTACCAAATAATACCACTGTTTTTTCTTTTAAATCCAGATGATTTTCAATTTCATTATTTAACATGTTTGATGAAAATTTTAAATATGATATAAATAACAACAACTAAATTCAGGAGGTCATTATGAAAGCAATTATTTGCACAAAGTATGGGCCACCTAACGTTCTTCAGCTTCAAAATATAGAGAAACCTATACCTAAAAAGAACGAAGTATTAATCAAGATTCACGCAACGAGTGTAACGACTGGAGATTGTAGAATACGTGGGTTTAATAGCCCTCTCTTATTTTGGATTCCTATGCGAATCATATTAGGTTTTAGAAAACCGAGAAAGCCTATACTCGGTGTAGAGTTATCCGGCGAAATCGAAGAAATAGGAACAGATGTAACTCAATTTAAAAAAGGAGATCAAATTTTTGCATTAACAGAGCTTAATGTCGGTGGTTATGCAGAATATACATGTGTACATGAAAGTGGATTAGTAGCATTAAAACCTACCAATGTAACGTATGAGGAAGCAGCAGTTATTCCCTTTGGCGCAACTTCGGCACTACACTTCCTAAGAAAGGCCCGTATAAAAAAGGGGCAACAAGTACTAATATATGGCGCATCCGGATCAGTAGGAACAGCTGCCGTACAACTTGCTAAATATTTCGGCGCAACCGTTACAGCTGTTTGTAGTCATTCAAATTTTGAACTCGTGCAATCTTTAGGGGCTGACAAAGTAATCGATTATACGAAAGAAGATTTTACTAAGCGAGGGGAATACTATGATGTTATATTTGATGCAGTTGGAAAATATAAAAAATCCCTTTGTAAACAAGTATTAACACCTAATGGAATATATGTATCTGTTAATGGAATGATGGCAAAAGTAAGTAAAGAAGATATGTTTCTACTAAAAAAACTAACTGAAACAGAAAATTTAAAGCCTGTTATTGATAGAACTTACCGATTAGAAGAAATTGCTGAAGCTCATATATATGTAGAAAAAGGGCATAAAAAGGGGAACGTTTCGATTACCTTAAAATAAAATATATTCAGAAAATAACGTTGACAATTCTTTTTGTAAGATTTACTATTAGTACCATATTAAAAAAACTACATACACATACTCTTATCAAGAGTGGCGGAGGGACTGGCCCGATGATGCCCGGCAACCGAGCTTATAACGTATAAGCTAAGGTGCTAATTCCTGCAAAACGAGTTCTCGTTTTGGAAGATAAGAGAGGAATCTATTTTGTCTATTCGGCACCTCTCTTATTTTTGAGAGGTGCTTTTTATTTTGGAACGTATATTAAGGAGGAATTATAGATGAAGAAAGTACTATTAAGCATTGTAAGTGGGGCTGTATTATTATTAAGCGCATGTAGCGGGAGTTCAGATAAAGAAGTAAAAGCGTTAGATGAGAAAAAGATTACTGTCGGTGTAACAGGAGGTCCGCATGAACAAATTTTTGAAAAGGTAAAAGAAGTAGCAGCGAAAGACGGTCTCGAAATCGATATAAAAGTATTTAATGATTATGTAGCACCGAACGTATCCCTCGATGAAAAAAGCCTTGATGTAAATAGCTATCAAACAAAATCATATTTAGACGTATTTAAAGCGGAACGTAATATGAAATTAACCGAAGTATTTTCAACAGTAACATTCCCTATGGGCGTATATTCAAAAAGCTTAAAGGATGTAAAAGAATTAAAAGAGGGCGATGCAATTGCTGTACCGAATGACCCAACGAATGAACTTCGAGCTTTAAAACTATTTGAAAAATCAGGAGTTTTAAAAGTGGATCCAAAAGCTACAGAAAAAGCGACTGCAAAAGATGTAATTGAAAATCCAAAAAATTTAAAGATCGTTGAGTTAGAGGCATCTCAATTACCAACACAACTAAGTGAAGTAAAAGCAGCTGCAATTAATACAAACTTTGCATTAGGTGCAAAATTAAGCCCTGCGAAAGATTCTATCTTCCGTGAAGGAAAAGATTCACCATATGTGAACTGGGTCGTTGTTCGTACTGAAAATAAAGATGATGCTGTTGTAAATAAATTAAAGAAAGCTTATCAATCTAAAGAAGTAAAAGAATTTATCGAGAAAAAATTTGATGGTTCTGTTTTACCGTCTTGGTAGGAGCTGACGATAATGATTGAATTAAAAAATGTATCCAAAGTATTTACAACAAAAAAGGGGAATGTGGAAGCTCTTAAGTCTACTTCTCTTCAAGTAAAAAAGGGCGAAGTATTTGGAATCATTGGATATAGTGGTGCTGGCAAAAGTACATTAATTCGCTGTGTAAATTTATTAGAAAAACCAACGACAGGAAATATCATTGTAAACGAGCAAGATTTAACAACACTGTCTACAAAAGAACTAGCAAAAGCGCGACAAAAAATCGGAATGATATTTCAAGGGTTCAACTTACTTAAAACTGTTACCGTTTATGAAAATATCGCATTGCCGTTACGCCTTGCTGGCATTCCAAAAGTAGAAATTGCAAAAAGAGTAGAAAAGTATTTACGTATTGTCGACCTTTTTAATCGAAAAGACGCCTATCCGAGTGAACTTTCTGGTGGTCAGAAACAACGTGTGGCCATCGCTCGTGCACTATCACACGAACCGGAAGTGTTATTAAGTGATGAAGCAACGAGCGCTTTAGATCCAGAAACAACTGACTCTATTCTTGATTTACTATTAAAAATCAATGAAGAAATCGGAATTACAATTTTACTCATTACACATGAAATGAACGTTATCCAGCGTATATGTGACCGAGTTGCTGTTATGGAACATGGAGCAGTAGTTGAAAGTGGCACCGTGAAAGAGATATTCACAAATCCACAGCATGTAACAACAAAGAAATTCGTAAATAGTGCATTTGCAGCGAAAATCCCAGCCGAAGTACAAAAAGAACTACAAAGAACCGGAGAAATCGTAACACTTTCATTTATAGGAACTTCTTCTGGTGAACCAGCGTTAGCTGTTGCTACAAAACGATTCCAAGTATATCCAAATATTTTATCCGGTAATATTACTCAATTAAAACATGAAGCATACGGGAAACTTGTCATTCATATGCAAGGGGAACAAAATGAAATCAACCGTGCTTTATCATTTTTACAAGAGCAAGGAATCATCATAGAAGGAGGTAGAACAGATTATGGGAAACAAGTCCTTTTTGGATGAATGGGGTAAAGTCATATGGGAAGCAACCATTCAAACTTTTCAAATGACATCTATTTCATTACTCATCTCGATCCTTATTGCACTGCCACTTGGTGTCACGCTTGTTTTAACAAGACCTGGTGGACAGCATGAAAATAAAATCATCTATCCTATTCTTAATACAATTATTAATATCATTCGCTCTCTTCCATTTATCATTCTATTATTCTTCATTTTACCTTTTACAAAGTTTCTAATGGGAACATCCATTGGCGTGCAAGGTGTTATCGTACCGCTTGTCGTCTTCACTGCTCCTTATATCGCACGTTTAATGGAGACAGCTTTACTAGAAGTGGATCGTGGTGTTATTGAAGCTTACCAAGCAATGGGCATTTCTACTATAAAAATCATTTGGCACGTCATGGTGAAAGAAGCTCGTCCCTCTCTTGTACTTGGATTAACAATTGCAACGATTGGCTTAATCGGCGCAACAGCAATGGCTGGTCTTGTCGGTGCTGGTGGACTAGGGGATTTAGCATATCGATTCGGACATTTACGCTATGAACCTGAAGTAATGTATGCAACTGTCTTTATTTTAATTATCCTCGTTCAAGGATTACAGTCTTTAGGGAATGGTGTTGCACGAAGATTGAAGAAAGATTAAAAAAGAAGGTATCTCACCAGGGTGAGATACCTTCTTTCTATCTTTTAAATCCACCTTCTGAGTGAATAACTTGCCCTGTAATCCACTCTGCTTCTTCACTTACTAAAAACTTAATGAGCCTCGCTGCATCCTTTGGTTCACCAATTCTTCCAAAAGGAAACATCGGCTTTAATCCCTGCTTTATCTCTTCAGTCATCCATCCTGTACTAGTTGGACCTGGGTTAATTGCATTCACTGTTATTCCTAAATGAGCTACCTCAGCTGACAACGTACTAGTAAGAGCATCAATAGCTCCCTTCGTTGTTGCATACGCTAGTTCCCCCGCCATAGGACCTTGGAATTGTCCCGACGTCATATTCACAATTCTACCACCAGATTTCTTATCAAATCCTCGGGCAAATTGACTACTTAACAATGTAGTCGCACGAATATTTACCATATAATGCTTATCCAGCTCTTCAGCAGTCAAATTAGAGAAATCATTATTCTTAGAATACGCTGCATTATTAATTAATATATGAGGGTAGCCTAGTTGTTCAGTAACTTTATTTATAAGCTCTTTCGGTGCATCATTCTGAGTTAAATCTAACTCCATACTTGATACCTTCACACCGTTTTTTAGTAATTCTTCTTTTAATTGTATTTGTTCACTTTGATCAACGCCCCAAGGCATCTCTTTATCGTAAGCTGTCCAATATGTAAAAAATATATCGTATCCTGCTTCAGCTAATTCTTTACAAGTCGCTGCACCTATACCATCTAGACGACTTACACCTGTAATAACTGCTACTCTATCTTTTAATTGATTCATCATATACTCCTCCAATTTTAAAGGACGCATATTTCCTATAAGAGATATAAATTTCCCCACATAAGTATCCACTCTTACAAAAGGGATGTACAAGCCAAATATGCAGTCCTTGAATGATTTACAGATAGCTAAATAAACCCTCACTTATGAGAGAAAAATTCATCTATCTAATTTCTAATCATTACAAGTTCATCCACATATTCAGTCCTTGTCTCCTTTCCATATATCTCTATTTCTATCATACCAATATAATGTAATATTTCAAATGATTTAAAAATACAAACCAATATTCCATTCCAAACTTCCATCGATTTTATTATATTATAATATTCAAATAATGGAAATAATTAGAAAAAACACTGGTAAATATTGACTAGTCTTCTTATAATAAAATGTGGGGCTAATGTGAGAGTTTAGTTTTAAACAAATAGGGGGAAGAAACATGTCAAAAAAATTACTTTCTTTATTTTCTGCAGTAATCGTAGCAGCTTTTGTAATAACCGGCTGTGGTCAAAGCGATACGACAAATAAAGAACAAAAAGAGAATGCAACAAAAGAAAGCAAAACGGAAAAAACGGATACAACGAAAGAAAATAAACCTGAAGATAAAAAATCCGAAAACAAGAAAACTGAAGATAAAAAGACGGAAAATAACGCTACTAGCTCCAGCGATTATTCGAAACTTATTTCCTATATGGAAAAAGAAACAGGTGGTAAAACAAAAATTCTATTTGAAAATAAGGAACCACAAGTTTATAAAGCTGAAGATGTTTCAGTATCAATGAACAGTTATACATTAGTTGAATTAAATGGATTCCATACAGACTTTAACATTCCATTTAACCGTCAAACAGAGGGCGGAGTCATTCTTGTGAACTATAGCGTAAAAAATAGTTCAGCTAAAGATATTTATTATATGCCAGCATTGGACATTTCATTTACTGGTGCGCAGAAAGTATATAGTAACTATAAAGACTTAATTCCAAAAGAAGATCAACTACCAACTAAGCTTGCTCCAACGAATGATTACTTAGTAAAAGCAGGAGAAACCATTTCTGGTTATATCGCGTATCCATTCGGAAAAGATGATCTAGCGAAAATTTCAAGTCTCTCAACAGTCTCAGTCACAGTCCCAACTGCACAAGCTAATAAAGGAAAATTCGATGCTCCAATCGGAAGCCCTGGAAGCTTTTCATTAAGTTTAAATAAACAAGGTGCTGAAAAAGTTGCAACAGATAAAGCTTTCTACCAAGATAAAGCTACAGCTAATAACATGGGCGATAAAAAAATGTTAAAAGAGAAATCAAGTATTAATAACAGCCAAGAATTAGGTGCTGTTAATGTTACATTAGATGGATACCAATTTACTCAATTCACACCAAATTCCGTCGAGGCTCCGCGCTTTGCAAATTTCAAAAATGGTATTGTTCTATTAACAGTGCAATTCAAGCTTGATAACAAAGATACGCAAGACGTTTCACTATCTCCTATAAGCTCTACATTGAGAATGAATGATGGTACACAATATACAATTAACGAAGGTATGCTACTCAATTACGACTATAACGCTGCAGTTAAAACAGGAACATCTGGAGAGTTACTACAAGTATTTATTTTAGATCAAGAGCAGTATGAAAAGATTTGGAAAGACAAAAACTTTGAGATTGAGTTAGGACCTATGAGAAATAAAGAAGCTAAGGATATTTCACAAGGTAAAAAAGCTAAATTTACATTACCTAAATAAAGTAGAGAAGGCATATAACATATGATTGTTATATGCCTTCTTTATTTTCATAAAAAAACACTACTTTTGTTCACACTTTATCCATTGTGAATTTTTTCACAATGGATATATAATAAACTTGTAAATACAATATTGGAGGGATTTCAATGGTTATCAATTTTTTAAGAACTGATAAACGTGCTACTTTCATATTATTATTTTTACGACTTTACATAGGGTATACATGGCTCGCTGCTGGAATCGGCAAAGTCTTCGGACAATCCTTTGACGCAAGTGGCTTTCTAAAGGGTGCTATTGCTCAAGCATCAGGTGACCACCCTGCAGTACAAAGTTGGTGGGCAGAGTTTCTTCAACATTTTGTTCTTCCAAACGCAGACCTATTTAGCTTTTTAGTTCAATGGGGAGAAATTTTAGTAGGTCTAGGTTTGATTTTAGGCGGATTAACAAAAACAGCTGCATTTTTCGGAATCATAATGAACCTTTCATTTTTATTAAGCGGAACTGTCAGTGTAAATCCAAACCTACTCATTTTGACTATGTTCATTTTAGTTGCAGGACAGAACGCTGGACGCATTGGATTAGATGGCTATGTTTTCCCAAAACTTTTCCGTAAAAACAACCACGGAACATATAAATTAAGTAAAACTGCGTAGTAACGGTTTACTCTTAAAATATAAATAAGAAAAAGAGCCTGCGTATAGGCTCTTTTTTATTTACTCCAAATTTAAACTCTTAACGAGCCACGAAAACCTCTGGCAGCATAATAAGAGTCTGCTCCATTGTGGTACACAAAAACGTGTCCAAAGCGATAATCGCAAAATAGAGCTCCACCGAGTTCTCTAATATCTGAAGGTGTTTGTACCCAACTCGATGATTTCATATCAAAATCTCCAAGTTGTTGTAACTCTCGATATTGTTCTTCAGTTAATAGTTCAATACCCATAGCGGCTGCCACATCAATAGCGTTATTTTCTGGTTTATGCTTTTTTCTTGACTCTAATGCTTCAAGATCATAACAAAGGCTTCTACGGCCTTTAGGACTCTCCTTTGAGCAATCGCAGAAAATATACTCGTCCTTCTCTTCATCATAACCAACAACATCCGGCTCACCGCCTGTTACTTCCATTTCATTAAGTGACCATAATTTTTCAGCATTAGCTTCTATCTTCGCTTCAACTTTAACCCATTCAAGACCTTCATGGCGGTTCATGTTTTTCTCAAAACGAGCTTGTAATACTTTTATTAGTTCTTCACGTTGTTCTACAGATAACTCATTTTTATTCTCTGTCATATTCGGCCTCCGAATTACGTTTCCTTATAATCATAATGGTTTGCATACAGTTTACAACAATCTGACCCGATTACACAACGTAAAATCCCTGTACGAATATCCATTATATAGTACGAAATCCCTCCATACTTTCCCCAAGAATATAGTGGGAAAACCACATAAAGTTCTGATTCATAATGGCTACATTCATTCCTGGCTGATCAGAACTATATGCCATTCCTTTAAATATAATTAGTTCTGCGTCAACTTCCATATCTCTTAATCCTTCATATAGCTCATATGCATTTGTAATTGGTATTCTTGCATCCTTTTCGCCATGTTGGATTAAGGTAGGCGTACAGGCTGATTTAATATATGTCATTGGTGATGTCTTCTTATATATATCTGGATCATTCCATGGAGTATTTCCTAAATACATTCTAATAAAGTAAGGGATATCTGTATGGACATAATGGGTACTCCAGTTCGTAATTCCACCTCCAACTGAAATGGCTTTAAATCTACTACTAAATGTAGAACAGAAAGCTGATATATATCCTCCGTTACTCCATCCCATAACTCCTACTCTATCTTTGTCTACCATCCCTTTTTCAACTAGTTCATCCACTCCAGATATAACATCATCGTAATCAGCAATTCCTTGTTTTCTATAGTTCGCTTTTAAAAATTCATTACCATAACCAGAACTTCCTCTATAGTTTGGCTCTAAAACGATAAAGCCTTTTTCAACAAACTGTTCAATCGGATATTTCTCATTGAAGCAGTCTGAAAATATCGGAAAGGATGCCCAAGCCGGACCTCCGTGAATTACTACTAATAAAGGATATTTTTTATTTTTATCAAACTCTACTGGTTTTGATAAAACACCCTCTATTTTAAGACCATCACTACTTTGCCATGAGATGATTTCCCTGTTGCTTTTAAGCTTGTCTTCGAAAAAGCTATTTTCATTCGTTATTTTTTTATCATCCAAATAGATTTCAAAGGTTTCATTTGTTATAGCCTTATTATACGTTATATGATTGCCATCCCTTGTTATAGAGGCATCCATTATAAAGCCATCTATGTTGTCACTTAATGCTTCCACAGTGCCATCTTCAGCTAGTAATCCAATACGATAATTCGTTTTATCCTGCCATCTAATTAAAATGCCTTTAGCTGTCCACTGTAATGGCATAACCGTACTATCAAAATTTGTTAAAGGTTGAATTACCTCTCTCGTATTCATATCATATATCTCTAATGTACTATCTTGTATATGGTTTCTATAGTAATCCTTCTCTCTTATGCTTGCTGAGTAGCACATTTTACTGCCCTCAGGAGAAAAGCAAACGCTCCCACCCAACAACTTATCCATATTCATTTTTTGTAGTTCTCCAGCTTCAACATCTAATATGTAGAGATCACCATTCATATAATCATTTAGGCTTGGTGTAGCCATACATACAACCTTTTTCCCATCATTTGAAATATCAAAGTTATGTATATAAAACTCCTTACCATCTGTTAATTGGTAAACACCGTTAATCTCGCGTTCCTCTTTATCATTTTGTATTACCTTTTCTATCTCAATGTAGTATAAACAATTATTCCGATGTTCCTTACCTACATGGTGGAAATCCCCATATCGTTCCTTACGTTTCTTTATTCCCGCGCATTCTTTCGACTGTGCAACATAATAAAAACCTTTACCCGTGGGATCCCATTTAAATGTACTAATCCCTTCTTCCTCATCAGTCATTTGAACCTCACTACAACCATCTATTGATTTAACAAAGATCTGATTTGTATTAGCCCCTTCACCACCCGGACTAAGGTATGCAATAGTCTTAGAATCTGGAGACCATAATGGATGCGTACTATCTATACCTCTAGTTGTTAGTGGGTAACTCTGCTCTTTATCCTTTTCATATATCCATACATGATTTCTATATATATTGTCTTTCCAGTTAGCTGTCCTCTTAACAAATGCTACATTTTTGCCATCATCGCTTATATTGGTACTTGATAAGGTTGGTAATGAAATAATCTCTTCTATACTTAAATATGTTTTTTCTTTCACGTTCATTAATAAGCCCCCTTGTAATGTCCATAAATCTCTCGTCTCTTTTTGTCGTAATAAAGGAAATTGTTCACGGATACTTAAAATAGTAACGGAAAATTCAGATAAATAAAAGTAAATCCCATAAAGTAAAATTTTAATCTATAGGGTTCTATCCACTTACCAATTTTAGATATTCTTTTTGAGCATAAAAATACCCCATTAGATAAAATATCTAATGGGGTACAAATTTGTAAATTTATTTTAAAGCTATAACTATATTTATTAACCTACTAATCTCCTACTCAACCGTAACAGACTTAGCTAAGTTACGTGGCTTATCAACGTCACACTCGCGGTGAAGTGCTGCGTAGTATGAGATAAGTTGTAATGGAATAACTGCTACTAGCGGTGCTAGTGCTTCGTGTACAGCTGGTAGTACGAAGCTGTCACCTTCCATTTCTAAGCCTTTCATTGAGATGATACATGGGTTAGCTCCGCGTGCTACTACTTCTTTCACGTTACCACGAATTCCTAGGTTTACGTGCTCTTGTGTAGCAAGTGCGATAACCGGTGTACCATTTTCGATTAAGGCGATTGTACCGTGTTTTAATTCTCCTCCAGCAAATCCTTCTGCTTGGATGTAAGAAATTTCTTTTAGCTTTAACGCACCTTCTAATCCTACGTAGAAGTCAACGCTACGTCCGATGAAGAAACAGTTACGAGTTGTTGCTAAAAATTGTTTTGCTAATGCGTCCATTTCTTCTTTTTGATCACAAAGTTGTACCATTGCATTTGCTACAAGTCCTAATTCGTGTGTTAAATCGAAATCAAGAACTTCACCTTTTGCTTTAGCAATATCCGCAGCTAAAATTGAAAGTACTGCAAGCTGTGCTGTGTAAGCTTTTGTTGATGCAACTGCGATTTCTGGTCCCGCGTATAACGGAAGTGTATAATCAGCTTCACGAGAAAGTGTAGAACCAGGTACGTTTGTAATCGTTAATGCTTTATGACCCATTTCATTTGTTTGTACAAGTACTGCACGGCTATCAGCTGTTTCACCACTTTGTGAAATGTAAATGAAGAATGGTCTTTCTGTTAATAATGGCATGTTATAAGAGAATTCACTTGCTACATGCACTTCAACTGGCATTTTTGCAAACTTCTCGATAAATTGTTTTCCAACAAGACCTGCATGATAACTTGTTCCACATGCAATGATGTAAATACGATCGCTATCTAAAATAGCATTGCGGATGTCTTGATCTAATTCAATCTCGCCATTTTCATCTTGATACTTTTGGATTATATTACGGATTACAAGTGGTTGCTCATCGATTTCTTTAAGCATGAAATGAGGGTATGTTCCTTTTTCAATATCACTTGCGTCTAATTCCGCTGTAAACGGTGCACGTTCAATCGTTTCACCTTGTAAGTTTTTAATTGTAATACTTTCTTTCGTTACAATTACGATTTCTTTATCCATTAATTCAATAAATTGATCTGTAACTTGTAACATCGCCATAGCGTCGCTCGCCACAACATTAAAGTTGTCACCAACACCTACTAATAGCGGGCTTTTGTTTTTAGCAACATAAATCATGTTTGGATTTTCAGCATCAAGTAATCCGATTGCATACGAGCCATGTAAAAGAGATAGCGTATTACGGAACGCTTCTTCTACACTTAGTCCTGTGCTCACTTGTTGTTCCATAAGCTGTACGATAACCTCTGTATCCGTTTCACTTACGAACGTTACATCTTGTAAATATTCCTTTTTCACTAATTCATAGTTTTCAATAACACCGTTATGAACTAGTGTAAAGCGTTTTGATGTACTTTGATGCGGATGCGCGTTTACTTTACTTGGAACACCGTGTGTAGCCCAGCGTGTGTGTCCGATACCTACGCTTGCTGCTACGTTCTCATCTACGATTTCGCGAAGTTTTGCGATACGGCCTTTTTCTTTGTATACAACAACACCGTTCTCTGCTTGTACTGCAATACCTGCTGAATCATATCCACGATATTCTAGCTTTTCTAAACCTTTTAATAAAATTTCCTTTGCATCTTGCTCTCCAATAAATCCTACGATTCCACACATGTTTAGTCGCCGTTACAAATGCTTACACTGCTCTGCGAACATGTAACGACATAGTCCGATACCATTTTTATTTATACTAAAAAACGGATTACATATTGCTAGCCCTGTAAGCTTGTAACGGCTTTCACCTTCCTCTCGATTGGGTTTAAGTCCGTATATACTTATACAGCTAGTTTGTATCCGTTCCTTTTCTCTCATCACACTTCCACCTTTGTCCACTAAGTCACCTTAATGATTTAAGTAAAAGCTTGCGGTTGTGATGAACAACCGGGAGTCATCCGCCGAAATCTCGATAAACCCCACCTCGTCAACTACACTACTTGTAGTTCTGGCGCTTCTATAATTTACAATATTTCCTTTGAGAAAAAGAACAAGACCATCTTATAACAAATATGGATAAACCGTCAATGAAAATTTTTTCACCATCTATAAAACATATGAAAAAGGAGCACTTATTGTGCTCCTTTTTCAATAAATTTACTAAATTATTCAGCGCCAACTTCCGCTTTCACAACTTCTACAATGCGATGTACATATGCATCACAAACTTCTTGTGTTGGTGCTTCTGCCATTACACGAATAAGTGGTTCTGTTCCAGATGGACGAACAAGAATGCGGCCATCACCGTTCATTTCTTCCTCTACAACACGAATAATTTCTTTAATTTTTTCGTTTTCTAATGCTAGTTTTTTATCTGTTACACGAACGTTTACTAGTAATTGCGGGAATTTTGTCATTTCTCCTGCAAGCTCAGATAATGGTTTTTTCGTCATTTTCATGATGTTTACAAGTTGAAGTGCACTTAACATTCCATCACCAGTTGTAATGTAATCAAGTAAGATAATGTGACCTGATTGTTCTCCGCCCAGATTATATCCCCCGCGCTTCATCTCTTCCATTACGTAACGGTCACCAACTGCTGTTTTATCACTTGTAATACCGTTAGCTTCAAGTGCTTTGTAGAAACCTAAGTTACTCATAACTGTTGAAACAACTGTATTGTGCTTTAGTTGACCAGTTTCTTTCATGTACTTTGCACAAATAAACATAATTTGATCGCCATCAACGATGTTTCCTTTTTCATCTACAGCGATTAAACGGTCACCATCACCATCGAAAGCAAGACCAATATCAGCACCTTTTTCTTTTACTAATTCAGCTAATACTTCTGGATGTGTAGAACCTACTCCATCGTTAATGTTCATACCGTTTGGTGAAGTTCCCATTGTTGAAATATCAGCTTCTAAATCAGCAAATAAGTACGGAGCTAAAGAAGACGTAGCACCATGCGCACAATCTAAAGCGATATGTAAACCAGAGAAATCTTCCTCTACAGTTTGTTTAATGTATTGTAAATACTTTTGTCCACCTTCGAAATAATCACTCACTTGTCCAAGGTTCGTACCTGTTGGACGTGGTAATTCATCAACTTCTTTGTCTAATAAAGCTTCGATTTCTGCTTCTTGCTCATCTGTTAATTTAAAACCGTCTGAACCGAAGAATTTAATTCCATTATCTTGTACTGGATTATGAGATGCAGAAATCATAACACCGGCTTGTGCACCTAACGCTTTTGTTAAATAAGCAACACCTGGTGTAGAAATAACACCAAGACGCATTACTTCTGCTCCAGTTGATAATAGACCTGCTACTAAAGCTCCTTCTAACATATGTCCTGATATACGTGTATCACGGCCGATAATTACTTTTGGACGGTCTGTATCTTTTGTTAATACATAACCACCAAAACGTCCAATTTTGAACGCTAATTCAGGTGTTAACTCCTGATTCGCAACCCCGCGTACTCCATCTGTACCAAAATATTTACCCATTATGATTCGCTCCTTTTTCTGGCTCTTTTTGATTATCTACTGTTGGCTCTTGGCTAGTTTCTTTATCTTTATTTTGTTCCGGTTCCTTCTCCTTTTCCTTTTCCTTTTCTGGATCAGGCTTAGGTTCAGGTTCAGGATTTTTTGGTTTTTCAGTTTGATTATCTTTATTATTATTTGAGTTTGGTTGTTCACCGTTACCCTGTACTTCTTTATCGGGATTTTCTTTCTTCACAATTGTGACTTTAGCACTTTTTTGTTTTGGCTCTATTGAAATATTACCAGGGCCACTCACTTGAATAGCAACATCCTTCGTCCCAGGAGACACATTTTGTAGATTAATCACTGCTGTTATTTGAGCAGCTGTTATTTTATCTACTATACTTGTTTCTCCTGAAATATCAACGCTTATCTTCCCATCTTGCGGCGAAAGTAACTGGGCCGTAACGTCTTTAGAAAGTCCATTTTTTTGAATTGATATACCATCAATCGTTCTTGTTTTCGTTTGTTTTGTTTTTTGTACGCCTACTGAAACCTTCACTTGATTTGGCTTCGCACTTGTTACACCCTTTGGTAATAAAACAGAGGTATCGAATGTTGTAGACTCTGTCAATTGACTAAGATCTACTTCGACCCCCTCTATCGATTGTATATTATCCAATACATCCTTTGGACCTGCTATCGTTACTTCTCTCGGCTCAACGCTAATATTTGTAACGGCCAATCCTGCCGGTAAACTCCCCTTTTTCGCATATGTTATAGGAACAGTTTTTTCAGTATTATTGGCCGTAGCTTGCGTCGCCACATTCAACGTTACACTAATTTTAGATGGATTTGTTCTTACATTTAAACGTTTGCCTTCTTTATTGTATAACGTCACTTCGGGTGTTTTTGTAACAGTTTTATTAACACCTTTTAAATCAACATACGCCTTAGCAGATGAAATACTTTCAATTTCTTCTTTCGTCCCAACTACCTCAACCGTATCAGGTTTAATGTTTGATTTTTCGAGCGTAGCACCAGCTGACATCTGATCCTCATTTGATAATTTCAAGTCTACATGAACATATTTTCTCGCTTTTTCATGAAGAGTAATTTTAATTGTTGATGGCTGAACTGTTCCTTTCACATCATCTGGAAGTCCGTTCGTTTTCAAAGAAACTTCATAAGTTCCTTTTTCGCTACCTCTCAAATCAACTGGTATATCAAATTGTTTTTTCGCTTTTGCCGTAGCAACTGCTGCTTTTGGACCCTCTAACTTCACCTTAACGCCCTCTGCCGGAATACCACTTACAATATATTTCTCTTCATCATACTTAACGTTAATAGCATAATTAGTTAATGTTTCTTTCGCATCATTTGCAAAAGGTAGTATCCCCGATGTCGTATTTTTTTCAGTTAAAGTCGCTGACATAAAAAGCATACACGCCAATAGTAATGAGATCCCCTTTAAAAACCAATGATTCTCCATTAACTTATCCATGACGCTTTCTCCTCCAATTCCATAAAGACGAAGAAGTCGTTTTTTCGTTCGCACTAAATTCAGCTAACAACATATCTTTCAGTTGTTCTGTCTTCAAATCACGATGCAACTTACCATTTTTCGTTAAAGAAATTTGGCCTGTTTCTTCCGACACAACTACTGTAATACTATCAGTAACTTCACTAACTCCCATTGCAGCGCGATGCCTAGTTCCTAACTCCTTAGAGATAAATGGACTTTCCGATAACGGAAGATAGCAAGCTGCTGCTTTAATGGTACTTCCTTGCATAATTACTGCTCCATCGTGAAGAGGTGTGTTTGGAATGAAAATATTAATGAGTAATTCCGATGATACGTTTGCATTTAGAGGAATACCCGTTTCTACATAATCACCCATACCGGTCTCTTTTGACAAAGTAATTAATGCACCAATTCTACGTTTTCCCATATATTCCGTTGCTTTCGCTATCGCTGTTGCAACCATTTCAGGCTCATCATCCTCATGAGTTCCAGTACGCGAAAATAAACTCCCGCGTCCTAGCTGCTCAAGCGCTCTTCGCAATTCTGGCTGAAAAATAATAATAACGGCTAAAAATCCCCACGTTAATACTTGTTCAGTTAGCCAATATAGCGTTCGCAATTCAAGGAAAATACTTATCATCCGAACGACAATAATAACTGTAATCCCTTTTAAAAGTTGAACAGCTTTCGTCCCTCGGATTATAAGAATTAGCTTATATATAATAAACCATACAACGGCAATATCTAATGCCGTACTAAGATATTTCAAAATGGTCGTATCTTCAAAAGGCATGCTAACCCTTCCTCCTACTTACGAGCAATTCTATCCATATATTGAAATATTATTTTATGCTCTATCTGTATGTATTTCCAACAACTAGTTAATTATACCATACATGAAACAAACGACAATTACAAACAACCCCCTTTAGTCTAAATTGGTAAGATGTCAAACATTCTTATCGTACAGTATAATATAAATCATTATTATACGCCTATTTTCAAATAAAAAAAGCAACTTCTCAGTTGCTTTTCTTACATTTATTTTAGTTTTTCACCGAATAAAGAACCCATTAAAGCAACCGCTGTTGTTGCCGTTCTATTTCGCTCATCTAAAATCGTATTTACCTCAACAAACTCGGCAGATGTAACAATATCAGCTTCCGCTAACATCTCCATTGCTAAATGACTTTCACGATAAGATAAGCCACCAATTACAGGTGTTCCAACTCCTGGTGCATCATGAGGATCAAGACCATCTAAGTCTAATGATAAATGCACACCATCAGTATGAGATAAATACGCGATTGTTTCTTCCATAACAGCCGTCATACCCATACGATCAATCTCATGCATTGAAAATACTTTAATACCTTCATTTCGAATAAAGTCTTTTTCTCCTTCATCTAATGCACGTGCACCGATAATTACAACATTCTCTTTTTTCACCTTTGGATATGCCCCGTATAAATCTACAAGCGTCGGATGTCCATACCCCAAACTTGCTGCAAGTGACATACCATGAATATTTCCAGATGGTGAAGTTTCTTCTGTATTTAAATCGCCATGTGCATCATACCAAATAACACCTAGGTTTTTATAATGTTTCGCAACACCAGCTAATGTACCAATAGCGATACTATGATCTCCACCTAATACAAGTGGAAAACGTCCTTCTTCTATAATATGATCTACCTTACTTGCTAATTCGTTACATACAGTTGCAACTTGTGTAAGGTTTCTTAAGCTTGTATTTACATCTACTTCTTTTTCTCTCTCTATACATATATCTCCCATATCTTTAACGTCATATCCAATTTCTTCAATTCTTTCAATTACACCTGCATAACGGATTGCGCTCGGTCCCATATCAACTCCACGACGCATCTGTCCTAAATCCATTGGAACTCCAATAACTGAGATTTCTTTTTTCATAGATAGTATCCCCCTTCTGTGCCTTCACTAAATATTTTAAATCTTTTATATAGTCTGACTCAACTCAACATTTTTCTGTATGGATATACAAATTATTCACTTATATTCGCTTTGAAATCCAAATTTTAAGACTATTCCATGTATAAAGTTAACTTAATGAAGCAACTACTATCATTATTATTAGATAATAATAAAAAACACTCCCTCATTTAGAAGTGTTTTTCTGATGCTATTTTCCACACTGCTGCAATATTCTTTGCTGTCATTTCAATATTCTCTTCTGCTACTTTATATGCCTCCTCTAATGTCATCGGACTTGTTGTAATACTAAATACTGCATCAATTCCTTTTTCATGAACAGCCGAGTAATTCGGAGATACTGATCCCCCAATCGCAATGACAGGAATATGAAAACGCTTTGCACGCTCCGCAACACCTACTGGGGCCTTTCCATATGCTGTTTGTTCATCTATTCTCCCTTCGCCAGTTATAATTAAATCTGCACCTTCTATATGCTTATCAAAATTTGTATAATCTAATACAATTTCAATTCCTCTCCGCAAGCTTCCCTTTAGCACTGCAATAACAGCTGCTCCCATACCTCCTGCAGCTCCTGCACCAGGTATTTTAGATACGTCGCAAAATAGGTATTGTTTAAGGATATGCGCATAATGCTTTAAATTCTCATCCAGCTCTTTCATCATCTCTTCATCCGCACCCTTTTGTCGCCCAAATACGAAAGATGCTCCTCTTATTCCAACTAACGGATTATCTACATCACATGCTGCTTCTATCTTTATATGCTTTAAGCGTGAATCCATTTGTGAAAAATCAATAGAGACAATCGAATGTAACGTTCCACCAGACGGCTCTATTACTTCTCCTTTTCTATTTATAAACCTGACTCCTAAAGCTGACAACATACCCGCTCCTCCATCATTTGTAGCACTTCCTCCAAGTCCTAAAATGATACGCTCAGCTCCTTCGTCTAGCGCATGTAGTATAAGTTCTCCTGTTCCTTTCGTCGTCGTAATAAGTGGGTTTCGCTTTTTAGCCGGAACGTGTTGTAAGCCTGATGCTGCTGCCATTTCAATAAACGCTGTCTTTTTATCTTTAGACATACCGTAAAAGGCTTGTACGCTCTCTCTAAGCGGTCCTGTCACATGAAATGATATAATCCTCCCGCTTGTAGCATCAACAAGGGAATCGACCGTTCCTTCCCCTCCATCTCCAATTGGTATTTTTACGTACTCTGCTTTAGGAAAAATTGCTCCAAAACCTCTTTCAATAGCTTCACATACTTCTATAGCTTTT
>NZ_CP034686.1:0-120000 GCF_007363175.1 Bacillus sp. BD59S | reverse complement strand
AATGACAATTTCAAAAAGCTAGCCATGTTCATGTATAAATTCCTTAAAGATATTTATATTAAAAAGAGAGAACTGTGCTGAAAGGAGTTCCAACTTATGAAACGGATGCTGCTCGTTTTGACTTCTTCTTTTCTATTCCTTGTACTTGTAGCATGTGCACAAGAAAAAGAAGCAAAGTCCGAACTTGATTATGATCAAACGAAGAAAATGATTGTTGATATTTTAAAAACCGACCAAGGTAAGAAAGCCATTCAAGATGTGTTAACTGATGAAAAAATGAAACAAGCACTCATACTAGATGAAACAGTGGTAAAGAAAACGATTGAAGATGCAATGGTATCCGATAAAGGGCAACAATTCTGGGAAAAGCTCTTTAAAGACCCTGAGTTCTCATCGAAATTCGCTAAAAGTATGGGAAAAGAACAAACAGCCTTAATGAAAACATTACTAAAAGACCCTGAATACCAAGCAGGCGTTATAGAAATTATGAAAAACCCTGAAGTAGAAAAAATGATGTTACAAACGATGAAGAGCAAAGAATACCGGCAATATTTACAACAAGTACTAACAGAAACTGCTGAAAGCCCACTCTTCCAAGCTAAGATGATTGATATTATTAGTAAAGGTGTCCAAAAAGCCGAAAAAAGTGGTTCTGATAAAAAGGAAGCCGGCGGTGAAGGTGGTTCCCAAGCAGGTAAAAAGGAACAGCAGTAAAAATAATAACGATAATAATGAGTGGACAATATATGTATCATCCACTCATTATTATTTTATTTTTGTGCAACAGCTGTTTTATCAATTACCGTTTCAGCTATTGTGCGATAAATAAGACCTGTCGTATGCGTATCTTCATATACTGACGGCGCAAAATCTTCTTTATTCCAATCAGGTTGTTGAAGCGGGATTCGGCCAAGTACTTCTGTTTGAAGTTCTGTAGCTAATTTATCTCCTCCACCTCTTCCAAACACATATTCTTTTTCGCCAGTTGTTTTACTTTCAAAATAAGCCATATTTTCAACAACACCAAGAATACTATGTTCTGTACGTAAAGCCATTGCTCCGGCACGTGCTGCTACAAATGCCGCTGTTGGATGGGGTGTTGTGACAATAATCTCTTTACAAGCCGGCAACATCGAATGTAAGTCTAGCGCAACATCACCTGTACCTGGTGGTAAATCTAAAACTAAATAATCTAAATCGCCCCATTCTACTTCTGTAAAGAAATGATTTAACATTTTCCCAAGCATAGGCCCTCTCCAAATAACCGGTGCATTATCTTCTACAAAGAACCCCATTGAGATTACCTTTACACCTAGACGCTCCACTGGAATGATTTTATCTCCTCTTACTACAGGGCGTTTTTCTATCCCCATCATATCAGGTACGCTAAAACCATAAATATCAGCATCAATGATACCAACCTTTTTCCCTAAACGAGCTAGAGCGATAGCAAGGTTAACAGAAACTGTTGATTTTCCTACTCCACCTTTTCCACTCGCCACTGCTAAAAATGTCGTTTTCGAATTTGGTGACAATAAGGATTCAGTTTGCTCTTCTTCTTGTTCTGGTGCAAACTGAGCTAATTCCTCTTCTGTAAATTCTGCAAAGCGAAGCCCTACTGTTGCTGCTCCCAGTTCTTTTACTAACTTTACAATTCCAGATTGCAATTGCATTTGTTCCGCTGTACCGGTTTTTACAATTGCAATTTTCACACTTACATGTCCCTTCTCAGGCTTGACTGTTACCTCTTTAATTGCCCCTGTTTCTTTTAACGTTTTATGTAAAAACGGATCTACAATCCCCTCTAGCGCTTCCACTACTTGTTCTTTCGTTACCATAATTAGCCCAGCCCCCTGTATGAAAAATAACATAATGTTAATTAAATATATCTCTCTTCACTTTTTAAATAAATGCGTTTACATTTCCAGTATAACATATTTTCGGAAAACTTCGTTAACGAGAGAAACGCAAAAAAATCCTCCTTATTCTGGAGGATTTCCTTTTTCCGTGAAATAACGTAATATACCACGATATACTGCAGCCGCTACCTTTTGCTGATATTTCTCCGAATTTAACATATATCTTTCATTTACATTCGATAAAAAGCCAGCTTCAATTAAAGCGCCTGGTGTTTTCGCATACTTTAATAAATACACATGAGAAATTGTTTTAGCAGAACGATTTGTATTCTCTAAACTCGTTCTCAACTCAGCTTGTATAAATTTCGCAGCACGTTCATTTTCAATTGAAGAACGGTAATAGAACGTTTGTGCGCCTTTCGATCCACTACTCGTTAAAGCATTTAAATGGATACTTGCAAAAAAGTCTACATCGGGTTTATTAATAATCTCTACACGTTTTTTTAAATCTTCTGCTTTACGTCTACTATATGACTTTGTATCTTTCTGGGCTAAATCATAATCTCCCTCACGTGTTAAAATAACTAGTGCACCTTGTTCTTGTAAATAATCTTGTACCTTCTTTGTAATCTCAAGCGTAATATCTTTTTCTACAATATCCTTGCCACCAACAGCCCCTCCGTCTGGTCCACCATGCCCAGCATCTAATACGATTACTTTCCCTGATAAGGGTAAATTCCAAGCTCGCCACGATTTTGTAATTTGAAATTCTTGTTTTACTAAAAAAAACAAAATAACCGCAGCGAGTGCAAAAGAGATAATTCGAATTCTCTTCATACCTTTCCTCCTCCAGCTAGTCCCTCTAATTACTTATATGGGACAAGAGGAAAGTTTATGCTTGTCTTAATGAAGCTTTAATCGATATCTTCTTTCACCTTTTTCATATCCTTCCTGCCACCATAAGCCGATAAACTGCTGGCAAGATTCAAAAAGTAATTCCTCATCTTGTAACTTAATCTCCCGCATAGTCATGCTCGTTAAAAATTGAAATAGTGTTTCCGTTAATTGTCGCTCTTCTTCTAAGGCCCTATATTTCACATCAAAGAACGATTCGCCATAATAACCAAATTTGCTATACCTCGCTCCTAATAAATACGATTCTATCCCTAATTCAATGCAGTAATCTTCATACTGACGATGAAGTTCCTGCATCTGAAAGGCATCTCTAATATTTGAACGTAATGTTTTTAATGATAATTCCCGCAGCATCTTCCGCTCATATTTCAACTGCTTTTCTTTTTGTTTTTCTTGTAAGCTGACAATGACATTCATAGTACTTATAAACCTCCCTAATACGTATTAGTCTAAACTTCTAAAGAAGAAGCATACGCGAGAGGATAGCACTAAAATATTCCAAACTACAAAAATTTCAAAAGAGGAATGAAACATAAAAAAACCCCAACCAAAATGGTTGGGGTTTGTAGTTCGCAAAAATTAACGTTTTGAGAACTGAGGTGCACGACGTGCGCCTTTAAGACCGTATTTTTTACGCTCTTTCATACGTGCGTCACGAGTTAATAGACCTGCACGTTTTAGTGTTAGACGGTATTCTGGATCAGCTTTTAATAAAGCGCGAGAAATACCGTGACGAATAGCACCAGCTTGACCAGTGTATCCACCACCATTTACGTTTACAAGTACATCGTAGTTACCTAAAGTTTCTGTTGCAACTAGAGGTTGTTTCACTACTTCACGTAATGCAGCAAATGGGATATAGTTTTCAAAATCACGACCGTTAATGATAACGCGTCCTTCGCCTGGAACTAGGCGTACGCGCGCTACTGAACTCTTACGACGTCCAGTGCCATAGTATTGAACCTGTGCCAAAGTAAGCCCTCCTTTAATTGATTATCCGCGAAGTTCGTAAACTTCTGGTTTTTGTGCTTGGTGTGGATGCTCTGCTCCAGCATACACGTTTAGTTTCTTAGAAACTTGACGGCCTAAGCGTCCTTTTGGAAGCATGCCTTTAATTGCAAGCTCTAACATTTGTACAGGGTAGTTTGTACGCATTTCAAGAGCTGTTCTTTGTTTAAGTCCACCTGGGTGGTTAGTGTGACGGTAGTAAATTTTATCGTTTAATTTATTACCTGTTAAATGAATTTTCTCAGCGTTAATAATAATTACATGATCACCCGTGTCAACGTGTGGTGTAAATGTAGGTTTGTTTTTACCACGTAAAATGGATGCTACTTCACTAGCAAGGCGACCTAAAGTTTGACCTTCAGCATCAACCACATACCATTTACGCTCAACTTCGTTAGCTTTTGCCATAAAAGTCGTACGCATGTGTTTCCCTCCTCGTTATCTTTTCCATAGAAAAAATCTATTGTTTATCTTAAACACGATTTCCTTCCGGGGCTAATCGTGGTTTTAGAAACAATACCATATGTTATGATATACTTTTGAGTTTCTAATGTCAAGCAAATGTTACACCAGGATTAGTTGTTATAGTTTACCTGCCATAAATAAAGCCCATGACCAGGAGCCATCTTTCCAGCAAACTGACGATTTTGTTTCGCTAGAATCTCTGGAATGCTATCCGGATCAAGCTTTCCTTGCCCTACGCTCAGTAACGTACCAACAATAATCCTGACCATATTATATAAAAATCCATTACCTACAAAACGAAAAATTAATTCGTCGTCTTGCTCAATTAGCTCAATTTCATAAATTGTTCTCACTTTATCTTTTTTGTCAGTTTTTGCCGAACAAAAAGAAGTGAAATCATGCGTTCCAATAAAATAAGGGATCGCTTTTCTTATAGCGTTTATTTCGAGCGGATATGGATATTGATATACGTAATTTCTACGGAATACATCCGCAGTCTTTGATAATAATACACGATAACGATATTCTTTTCTCTCGACACCGTAACGTGCATGAAATTCTTCTGTTTTTTTCTCTACCTGTGTGATAACAATATCATCTGGTAACATTGTGTTTAATGCATTGCTCCATTGCCACTCTTTAAGAGACAACGGTGTATCAAAGTGTATCACTTGTCCTTTAGCATGAACAGTAGAATCTGTTCTGCCCGATGCCTGAACACGGACAAGTTCCCCTTTATGCAATTTCTGTAAAGCTTTCTCTATTTCTTGTTGAACAGTACGATGCTGCGGTTGAATTTGATAACCACAAAAATGCATGCCATCATATGCAACCGTACATTTTATTCTATCCATTTCTTTATTCTCCATTACGATCGCACCCATGCCAAAATACAAGCTAAACAAAGTAAGCTTATAATCGTTACTGTATCGCTTGTTTTCCAGCGTAGTTGCCTGAATTTAGTACGTCCTTCGCCACTTTGATATCCACGGGCTTCCATAGCAATTGCTAAGTCCTCTGCACGTTTAAAAGCACTGATAAATAGAGGAACGAGTAGTGAAATGATAGCTTTCATCCTATCTTTTATCGGTCCCCCTGCAAAATCAATACCACGTGACGATTGTGCCTTCATTATTTTACTCGTTTCATCCATTAATGTCGGAATAAAACGAAGAGAAATTGACATCATTAATGCGATTTCATGAACAGGAACTTTTATACGCTTCAACGGCTTTAATAACGTCTCCAAACCATCTGTAATCTCAATGGGTGTCGTCGTTAACGTTAATAATGTCGTCATTAAAATAATAACGAAGAATCGTATAGAAATGTATATTCCTTGCTCTAATCCTTTTTCATGTATCGAAAACCAACCAAGCTGGAATAGTACTTCCCCTTCTTTATTTGTAAAAATATGCAGGAAAAATGTAAAAAGAAAAATCCATAGAATTGGTTTTAAGCCCGAAAGTACATAACGAATCGGCACTTTTGCAAAAAATAAAGCAATGAGTGCATATAAAAATAAAAATCCATATGAAATCGCATTATTTGCTAAGAAAACAACAAATACATATAAAAAGACAATCAGCAGCTTCGTACGTGGATCAAGTTGATGAATAAGAGAATTCCCTGGAATATATCTTCCAATAATCAACTGCTGCATGATTCATGACCACCTTTTCGTAACACCTGCACAACTTCATGAGTAAGATCCTCTAAAGATAAGGTAGCCTTTGGGATTGAAATGCCAAACTTCTCTTCAATTGCACGTTTATACTTTAAAGACATAGGAAGATCCACGCCAATTTTCTCTAGTTCATCAGCATGTGAAAATACTTCCTCTGCACTTCCTTGCAAAAAGACCGTTCCTTTATGCATGACTACAATCTGCTCGGCATATTTAGCAGCATCCTCCATATTATGCGTTACAAGGATAACTGTAAGGCCTTTCTCCTTATGTAGCTTATAAAACATCTCCATAAGTTCATTTTGCCCTTTTGGATCTAGTCCTGCTGTAGGTTCATCTAATACAAGCACTTCGGGTTCCATCGCTAATACGCCTGCTATCGCAACACGCCTCATTTGCCCACCACTTAACTCAAATGGTGAACGTACTAACAGTTCTGGTTCTAACCCTACAAGTTCAATTGCCTCTCTTGCCTTTTGCTGCGCTTCTTCTACAGATACACCAAAATTAGTAGGTCCGAAGCAAATATCTTTCTCCACAGTCTCTTCAAACAACTGATGTTCTGGAAATTGAAAGACAACCCCTACCTTTTTACGTAGTGGCTTTAGCTTTTTTTCTTTCTTTCCTGCCGAAATGAAATGTTCACCAATTTGAACTGTGCCATTTGTCGGCTGCAATAAACCATTTAAATGTTGAATCATCGTCGACTTACCTGAACCAGTATGACCGATAATGGCATAATAGCCCCCACTTGGAAACGACACGTCTACATCATAAAGTGCGCGTCTTTCAAATGGAGTTTTATATTGATAACGATGTTCTACTTTTTGGAATGTAATCTCCAAAGTTCGTTCACCAAGCTTTCCATTGTAAGATGCGTATTTTGCAAGAGAATTTCATTTCTTTTTAATAATTCTGCTATTTTCACTGAAAATGGTACATCTAATCCAATTTCTTGGAGCATATGAGAGGACTTGAAAATTTGTTCTGGAGTCCCTTCCTCTAATATCTCTCCCTTATTTAAAATAATGACACGGTCTGACTGTGCCGCTTCTTCTAAATCGTGAGTAATTGATAACACGGTAATACCTTTTTCATTAACAAGTTGTCTAACCGTTTCTACCACTTCACGTCTCCCTTGAGGGTCTAGCATTGACGTTGCTTCATCTAATATCAAAATAGATGGCTGAAGTGCTAAAACGCCTGCTATTGCTACTCGCTGCTTTTGCCCACCAGATAACGAATGTGGCTCATCATTAAGAAAATCTTCCATACGGACTAGTCGTAAGGCCTGATCTAATCTTTCTACCATTTGCTCTCTTGGCATTCCGATATTCTCTAAACCAAAGACAACGTCATCTTGCACTGTTGTTCCAACAAATTGATTATCTGGATTTTGAAATACCATCCCAATTTGTTTTCGAACATCCCATACCGTTTCCTCTGACAAAACCATTGCATCATTTACTGTAATTGTCCCTGCTTCCGGCAAAAACAAACCATTCAATAATTTTGCAAGTGTAGACTTCCCAGAACCGTTTTGTCCAATAACAGATACCCATTCTCCTTCATATAAGGAGAATGAAACATCTTTTAATGCATAAGTGGCTGCACCAGGATATTGAAATGATATATTTTCTGTCCGAAGTTTCTCTTTTTTCAATACAAGGCACCCTTTCCTTCGCCAAGTAAGCCTATTTTTATATTTAAAAAAAAGGGCCATGACCAGTTTCTTGAAAAGAACTGTCCTGCCCTTTTAATTATCATTATACTAACTCGATAATTACCATTGGTGCTGCGTCTCCGCGACGTGGACCAATTTTTGCAATACGAGTGTATCCGCCTTGGCGCTCAGCATAGCGTGGAGCTACATCAGCGAATAGTTTTTGAAGTGCATCTTGACCAGTCTCAGCGTTAGCTACTTCATTGCGAATGAAAGCTGCTGCTTGACGACGAGCATGAAGATCTCCGCGTTTACCTAAAGTGATCATTTTTTCCACTACAGAACGAAGTTCTTTTGCACGAGTTTCTGTCGTTTGGATGCGCTCGTTGATAATTAAATCAGTAGCTAAGTCACGTAACATAGCTTTACGTTGCGCACTTGTACGGCCTAATTTTCTGTATGCCATTCGTAGTTCCCTCCTTTGTTGATGGGTTTAAATCCTCAGTCGTCTTTACGTAAACCTAAACCTAATTCCTCAAGTTTATGTTTAACTTCTTCTAAGGATTTACGTCCTAAGTTACGAACTTTCATCATATCTTCTTCTGTTTTGTTCGCAAGCTCTTGTACAGTATTAATTCCTGCACGTTTTAGGCAATTATAAGAACGAACAGAAAGGTCTAGTTCTTCGATAGTCATCTCAAGAACTTTCTCTTTTTGATCTTCTTCCTTCTCGACCATAATCTCAGCATTTTGTGCTTCATCAGTTAAACCAACAAAGATATTTAAATGCTCAGTTAAGATTTTGGCACCTAAAGAGATAGCTTCTTTTGGCCCGATGCTTCCATCCGTCCATACATCAAGCGTAAGCTTATCATAATTAGCCACTTGTCCGACACGTGTCTTTTCCACTTGGTAAGTCACACGTGATACTGGAGTATAAATAGAATCAATAGGAATTACTCCTATTGGTTGATCTTCGCTTTTATTTGCATCAGCTGGCGTATACCCACGGCCACGCTTTGCAGTTAAACGCACGCGGAAATGCGCATCTTTTGCTAACGTTGCAATGTGTAAATCTGGATTTAAGATTTCTACATCACTATCGTGAGTAATATCAGCAGCTGTGACAATACCTTCGCCCTGCACATCAATTTCCAACGTCTTCTCTTCTTCAGAGTAGATTTTAAGAGCTAACTTTTTCAAGTTTAAGATGATCGTTGTAACGTCTTCTACTACGCCCTCAACTGTTGAAAATTCATGTAATACGCCATCGATTTGGATAGCAGTAACAGCGGCACCAGGGAGTGAAGATAAAAGAATACGACGTAAGGAGTTACCCAACGTAGTACCATATCCACGCTCAAGCGGTTCAATTACGAATTTACCATATTTAGCATCTTCGTTAAGTTCAACCGTTTCGATTTTCGGCTTTTCGATTTCAATCATTAACTAAACCCTCCTTCAAAACGTCGAAACCCCGGTTAAACAAAGGTATAACCCCTGTCTAACCGAAAGTCCCCCTTAGGCAGTTCCCGATTGTGCACAACAAGCGATGTTTCTGTACGAAATTTCTCGATAATGCATCATATCCATTATAGACAAAAGGGAAAATTCTATACAGAAAAATTACACACGACGACGTTTTGGTGGACGACATCCATTATGAGGAACTGGAGTAACATCTCTAATTGCTGTTACTTCTAGACCTGCAGCTTGAAGAGCACGAATTGCAGCTTCACGACCAGCACCAGGACCTTTAACAGTAACCTCTAAAGTTTTTAAACCGTGCTCCATTGCAGCTTTAGCAGCAGTTTCAGCAGCCATTTGCGCAGCGAATGGAGTAGATTTACGAGATCCACGGAAACCAAGTGCACCAGCACTAGACCAAGAAAGTGCGTTACCGTGAGTATCTGTAAGTGTTACGATTGTGTTGTTGAAAGTAGAACGAATATGAGCTACACCAGCTTCAATATTCTTTTTCACACGTTTTTTACGAGTGTTTGTTTTACGTGCCATTGTTAGTTCAACCTCCTTTACTTATTATTTCTTTTTATTTGCTACTGTACGACGTGGACCTTTACGTGTACGAGCATTGTTTTTAGAGTTTTGACCACGAACTGGTAAACCACGACGGTGACGAAGACCACGGTAAGAACCGATCTCCATTAGACGTTTGATGTTAAGAGATACTTCACGACGAAGGTCTCCCTCAACTTTAATACGATCGATGATATCACGGATACGTCCTAATTCGTCTTCCGTTAAATCACGAACTCGTGTTTCTTCAGAAATACCTGCTTCTGCAAGAATTTTTTCAGCAGTTGTGCGACCAATGCCGAATACGTAAGTTAAAGAAATAACAACGCGTTTGTCTCGAGGAATATCTACACCTGCGATACGTGCCATTACGAATGCACCTCCTTCTGATTAACCTTGTTTTTGTTTATGTTTAGGGTTTTCACAAATAACCATTACTTTTCCACGTCTACGAATAACTTTACATTTTTCGCAGATTGGTTTAACTGACGGTCTTACTTTCATGTCTCGAACCTCCTTAAAGATTACGGAGTGCTATATTATTTAAAACGGTACGTAATACGACCACGATTTAAATCGTACGGAGATAATTCTACCGTAACTTTGTCTCCTGGTAAAATACGAATGAAGTTCATACGGATTTTACCAGAAACGTGAGCCAATACGACATGCCCATTCTCTAATTCTACTTTGAACATAGCATTTGGCAACGTTTCAAGAACGGTACCTTCGACTTCAATTACATCATCTTTAGCCATTCAATAGTTCTCCCTTCATCAAATCAGTAACATTTTACACTGCTCTGAAATCCCGGAGAGCCAGCTACTTATAAAGTGGTAAGGATTTCGTATCCTGCTTCTGTAAGAGCAATCGTGTGCTCAAAATGGGCACACCATTTACCATCTACCGTTACCACTGTCCAGTCATCAGATAGTGTTTTTACATATCGTCTTCCTTGATTCACCATCGGCTCAACACAGATGACCATTCCCGGCTTTAATCTAGGGCCTCTATTTGGTGGACCATAGTGCGGGATTTGAGGGTCCTCATGTAAGTCTTGCCCGATTCCGTGACCAACATACTCCCTAACGATCGAGAATCCATTCTCTTCAGCATGGGTTTGAACCGCATGTGAGATATTTGATAATCTCTCGCCTGGTTTTACTTGTTCTAGACCAAGATACAACGATTTTTCTGTGACATCAAGTAGCTTTTGAACAGATTCAGAAATGTTTCCAACTGGATACGTCCATGCAGAATCTCCATGGTACCCATTGTATTTCGCACCAATATCGATACTGATGATATCGCCCTCTTTGAGCTTGCGCTTTCCTGGAATTCCGTGTACAAGCTCTTCATTTACAGAAGCACATATGCTCCCCGGAAATCCGTTGTATCCTTTAAAAGATGGCGTAGCACCATATTTTTGAATCGTCTTTTCCGCTATTTGATCGAGCTCTTTCGTTGTAATTCCTGGAGTAATGTGTTGTTTTAACTCTTGATGAGTTAAAGCAACGATCCTGCCAGCTTCTCGCATGATTTCTATCTCGCGAGGAGTTTTGCAGATTATCATTACGCTAAGCCTCCGATGAGAACATCGATATCAGCAAATACTTTATTGATATCTTGCTCACCATTAATGCTTTGTAGGTAACCAAGCTCCTCGTAGAAATCAAGCAAAGGTTTAGTTTGCTTAATATTTACATCTAAGCGATTTGCTACAGTTTCTTCATTGTCATCAGAGCGTTGATATAATTCGCCACCACATTTATCACACACGTCAGCTTTTGCTGGCGCATTGAATTCTAAGTGGTAAGTCGCACCGCACTCTTTACAAATGCGACGGCCTGTAAGGCGTTTTAATAACAACCCTGAATCCACATTAATGTTTAAAACATAGTCGATTTTTTTGCCAAGATCTTTCATAATCTCTTCAAGAGCTGATGCTTGTGCAACAGTTCGTGGGAAACCATCTAATAAGAAGCCTCTTACGCAGTCTTCTTGACTTAAACGTTCACGAACGATTCCGATTGTAACTTCATCTGGAACAAGTGCACCTTTATCAATAAAAGATTTTGCTTGTAAACCCATTTCAGTTTCAGCCTTCATAGCTGCACGGAACATATCTCCTGTTGAGATGTGAGGGATGTTATACTTGGCAACAATCTGTTCGGCTTGTGTACCTTTACCAGCACCAGGAAGCCCCATTAAAATTAAGTTCATCCTTGTTCCCCCTCAGAGTACATGAGCATGTAGGGAAGACAATACTTCCCACTTACTCACTGCTTGATAAACCCTTTGTAATGGCGTTTTACCAGTTGGCTTTCTAGCTGCTTCATTGTTTCTAAAGCAACGCCGACAACGATTAACATACTCGTTCCACCGATCTGTGCAGATGGAGGAAGATTTCCCAGCTTCGTAAAGATAACTGGTAAGATTGCAATCGCTGCTAGGAAAATTGATCCTACAAAGGTCAAACGATACAAGATTTTTGTTAGATATTGTTCCGTATTCTTACCCGGACGAATACCTGGAACATATCCACCTTGTTTGTTTAGATTCTCTGACATTTGCTCTGGATTAACCTGAACAAACGCATAGAAATATGTGAAGGCTACAATGAGCGCAACATATATGATCATTCCCACTGGGTGAGAATAGTTAAAGTTTGCAATAATCCACTGCGATACATCATGTTTCGGGAAGAACTGTGCAATAGTCGGAGGCGTAATTAAGAATGAAACAGCAAAAATTACTGGAATAACACCAGCACTATTTACCTTAAGCGGTAAATGTGTGTTTTGTGCTCCAGCATAACCACCATTTCCTCCTGTTACACGCTTCGCATATTGAATTGGGATCTTTCTAACAGCCTGTTGAATGAAAATAACACCCACAATAACTGCTAGCACAGCTAGTAAGATCAATGCAACTTTAACGATACTCATGAACAATTGATCTCCGATATTTTGAAACTGTTGCTGATACACTTGAGATATAACACTTGGGATCGCTGCGGCAATACCACCAAAGATTAGGATGGAAATACCATTACCTACACCTTTAGCTGTAATCTGTTCACCTAACCACATTAAAAATGCAGTACCAGCAGTCAGTACCGTAGCAATGTATAAATAAGTGCTCCAACCAGGATTCAAAATTAATTGTCCACCTACCATACCGTTAAAACCGATTGACATACCAAACCCCTGAATAAACGCAAGAACAATTGTAAAATAACGCGTGAATTGCGTTAATTTACGACGGCCCATTTCACCTTGCTTCGCCCATTCCGAAAATTTAGGAACAACATCCATCTGCAATAATTGCACGATGATGGATGCTGTAATATACGGCATGATTCCCATCGCAAAGATGGAGAAGTTTTTCAAGGCTCCACCGCCAAATGTATTTAGAATACCTAAAGCATTTAATTGATCTTGTGCCTTCAGTACGTCTCCATTTGTAAATGGCACGGGGATAAACGTGCCAATCCTGAATACGATTAACATCGCTAAAGTGAATAATATTTTACGTCTTATCTCAGCAACGCGCATAAAGTTGGAGATTGTACGAAACATTAGATCACCTCAACTGATCCGCCAACTGCTTCAATTGCTTCTTTAGCACTTGAAGAGAACTTGTGCGCTTTAACAGTTAGTTTTTTCTCTACTGCGCCGCTTGCAAGAATTTTAACACCGTCGTTTAATTTGCTGATAACGCCAGTTTCCAGCAATAATTCAGGTGTTACTTCTGTACCATCTTCAAAACGATTTAACGTTGATAAGTTTACAATAGCAAACTCTTTACGGTTAATGTTTGTGAAGCCGCGTTTTGGTAAACGACGGAATAATGGAGTTTGACCACCTTCGAAGCCAAGACGAACACCGCCGCCAGAACGTGCGTTTTGTCCTTTATGACCTTTACCAGCAGTTTTACCGTTACCAGAACCGATACCACGACCGACACGGTTACGTACTTTACGAGAACCTTCTGCAGGTTTTAATTCATGAAGTTTCATTCCCAGGCACCTCCTTATATTAATGAGTTATCCTTAAGCTTCTTTTACAGTTACAAGGTGAGAAACTTTGTTGATCATACCAAGAATAGCAGGAGTTTCTTCCTTAACTACAGTTGAATTCAACTTTTTAAGACCTAAAGCTTCTACCGTCGCACGTTGATCTTGTGGACGACCAATTACACTACGAGTGAGGGTAATTTCTAACTTTTTCGCCATTTGTTTTCCCTCCTTAACCTAGTAGCTCTTCTACAGATTTACCGCGTAATTTTGCAACATCTTCAGCGCGCTTAAGTTCGCTTAATCCGTTCACAGTAGCGCGAATCATGTTGATTGGTGTGTTAGAACCAAGAGATTTCGAAAGAATATCTTGTACACCTGCTAATTCAAGGACCGCACGAACAGGTCCACCAGCAATAACACCAGTACCCTCAGCAGCAGGCTTTAAGAATACTTCACCAGCGCCAAAATGACCGTTGATTGTGTGTGGAATTGTTGTACCAACTAATGGTACAGCGATTAAGTTTTTCTTAGCGTCTTCGATAGCTTTGCGGATTGCGTCTGGTACCTCTTGTGCTTTACCAGTACCGAATCCAACATGACCGTTTTTATCGCCAACTACAACTAGTGCAGCAAAGCGGAAACGACGACCACCCTTAACAACTTTCGCGACACGATTTATCGTAACTACACGTTCTTCAAGTTCTAATTTACTTGGGTCAATGCGATGCATCAATTTTCCCTCCTTTGACCATTAAAATTGTAATCCAGCCTCACGAGCAGCTTCAGCTAGAGCTTTAACACGGCCATGGTATAAGTAACCACCGCGATCAAATACTACTTCTTTAACGCCTTTCTCTACAGCACGCTTAGCAACTGATTCTCCAACTTTCGTAGCAGCTTCAATATTGCTAGTACCGTTAAGAGCAAGGTCTTTATCAAGAGTAGATGCACTTACTAACGTTACACCATTCACATCATCAATAACTTGAGCGTAAATATGTTGGTTAGAACGGAACACGTTTAAACGTGGACGCTCTGCAGTACCAGTAAGTTTAGCACGTACACGTGCATGTCTTTTCTTACGAGTCGCATTTTTATCAGCTTTAGTGATCATTCTTGTCACTCCTTTCTCTCACCTAACGGGTTTACTTAGCAGTTTTACCTTCTTTACGACGAACAACTTCGCCTTCGTAACGAATACCTTTACCTTTGTAAGGCTCAGGAGCACGTACAGCACGGATGTTAGCAGCGAATTCGCCAACACGTTGCTTGTCGATACCTTTGATTACGATCTTAGTTGGTGCAGGTACTTCAACTTCAAGACCTGCTTCCGGAGTCATTTCTACTGGATGAGAATAACCTACGCTTAATACAAGTTTATCACCTTGTTTTTGAGCACGGTAACCAACACCGACTAATTCAAGTCCGCGTGCGAAACCTTCAGTTACACCTTCAACCATGTTTCCGATTAAAGCACGAGTTGTACCGTGTAATGCACGGTGTTCCTTCTGTTCAGATGGACGCTCAACTGTTAATGTATTCTCTTCAATTTTGATAAGCATATCAGCATTGAAAGTACGAGTTAATTCACCTTTAGGGCCTTTTACTGTTACAGTATTGTCTTCTGCAACTGTAATAGTAACACCTGCAGGGATTTCAAGAATCTTTTTACCAATACGAGACATGTGGTCACACCTCCGTTCGTTTTAAATATATATTACCAAACGTATGCTACTACTTCTCCACCAGTTTGTAATTGACGAGCGTCTTTGTCTGTCATTACTCCCTTAGATGTAGAAACAAGAGCGATACCTAATCCGTTAAGTACACGTGGTACTTCGTCAGCTTTAGCGTAAACGCGTAAGCCAGGTTTACTGATACGTTTTAATCCAGTGATTACACGTTCATTGTTTGCACCATATTTCAGGAAAATACGAAGGATACCTTGTTTGTTATCCTCGATGTATTCTACATCACGAATGAAACCTTCACGTTTTAAAAGTTCAGCGATCTCTTTTTTGATTTTAGAAGCAGGAACCTCTAATTTCTCATGACGTACCATGTTCGCATTACGGATGCGAGTAAGCATGTCTGCAATTGGATCTGTCATCACCATGTGTTTTACCTCCTTCCCATTTGTGGGTTTTACCAACTAGCTTTTTTAACACCAGGAATTTGACCTTTATATGCAAGTTCACGGAAACAAATACGGCAAAGTTTAAATTTGCGGTATACAGAATGCGGACGACCGCAGCGTTCGCAACGTGTATACTCTTGTACTTTAAACTTAGGAGTACGCTTTTGTTTCGCTATCATAGATTTTTTAGCCACGTTTTCGCCTCCTCTACTTAGCGTTGGCTTCCATTATTTTTGGAATGGCATACCGAATTGTGTTAACAGTTCACGAGCTTCTTCATCAGTTTTCGCTGTAGTAACGATTACGATGTCCATACCGCGGACTTTGCTTACTTTATCATAATCAATCTCAGGGAAAATAAGTTGCTCTTTAACACCTAATGTATAGTTTCCACGACCATCGAATGATTTCTTAGAAACACCACGGAAATCACGTACACGTGGTAAAGAAACTGATACTAATTTGTCGAAGAACTCATACATTTGCTCGCCGCGTAAAGTTACTTTCGCACCGATTGGCATACCTTCACGAAGACGGAAACCAGCGATTGATTTTTTAGCACGCGTTACAACAGGTTTTTGACCTGTGATTTGTGTTAATTCTTCTACTGCGTTGTCTAACGCTTTTGAGTTAGATACCGCGTCACCAACACCAGTGTTGATTACGATCTTTTCGATTTTTGGTACCTGCATTACAGATTTATAGTTAAACTTGCTCACTAGAGCAGGAGTAATTTCCTTTTGGAACTTCTCTTTAAGGCGATTCAATGAAGTGACCTCCTTTCTTAAGAAAATTATTTATCTAATAATTCACCAGATTTTTTTGCAATACGAACTTTTTTACCATCTTCTACTTTGAAGCCTACGCGAGTAGGTTCACCTGTTTTCGGATCTAAAATCATAACGTTAGAAACGTGAATAGGTGCTTCTTTAGTAATAATTCCACCTTGTGGATTTAATTGAGATGGCTTAGAGTGCTTCTTAACGATATTGACACCCTCAACGATAACACGGTTTTGCTTTGGGAAAGCCACAAGGATAACGCCTTGTTTTCCTTTGTCTTTACCAGTGATTACCTGTACTTTATCACCTTTTTTTACATGCATCTTAATTCTGCACCTCCTTAGCAAGGCAATACCTTAAATTATAGAACTTCTGGAGCTAAAGAAACGATCTTCATGAAGTTGCTATCACGTAATTCACGAGCTACTGGTCCGAAGATACGAGTACCACGTGGGCTCTTATCGTCTTTAATGATAACCGCTGCGTTTTCATCAAATTTGATGTAAGAACCATCCGGACGACGAGCACCGCTCTTCGTACGTACTACTACTGCTTTAACAACGTCACCTTTTTTAACAACGCCACCTGGTGTTGCTTGTTTTACCGTAGCAACGATAATGTCACCAATGTTAGCATATTTACGACCAGAGCCGCCTAATACTTTAATTGTTAAAAGTTCACGTGCACCAGAGTTGTCAGCAACTTTCAAACGAGATTCTTGTTGGATCATGTTATGAAACCTCCCTTCGGACTAAAAATTCCGATTCGTCTATTTAGATAATAACCGCTTCTTCAACGATTTCAACTAAACGGAAACGCTTAGTAGCAGAAAGCGGGCGAGTTTCCATGATTTTTACGATATCGCCAAGTTTCGCTTGGTTTTGCTCATCATGGGCTTTGTACTTCTTAGAATACTTAACACGTTTTCCGTACAAGGAATGAGTTTTGTAAGTTTCAACTAAAACTGTAATCGTTTTGTCCATTTTGTCAGACACTACACGACCAGTATAAACTTTGCGTTGGTTACGTTCGCTCACTATGCAAACCTCCCCTCAATTTATCGATTAATTCCGATCTCTCTTTCACGAACTACAGTTTTCATACGAGCAATTGCCTTACGCACTTCACGAATGCGAGTTGGATTCTCTAATTGTCCTGTAGCAAGTTGGAAGCGAAGATTAAACAACTCTTCCTTTAAAGCTTTAACTTTTGTTTCGATTTCGGCAGTGGTTAATTCACGAATATCATTAGTTTTCATTAGATTCACCACCATTTTCTTCACGTTTTACGAATTTACATTTCACAGGTAACTTGTGAGCTGCAAGACGTAATGCTTCGCGTGCTACCTCTTCAGATACACCCGCGATTTCGAACATAATTTTCCCAGGTTTTACTACTGCTACCCAGCCTTCTGGTGCCCCTTTACCGGAACCCATACGTACTTCTAGAGGTTTTGCAGTGTAAGGTTTAGAAGGGAAAATTTTAATCCATACTTTACCGCCACGTTTCATGTAACGAGTCATTGCACGACGAGCAGCTTCGATTTGACGGTTTGTAATCCATGAAGCAGCTTGTGCTTGTAAACCGAATTCACCGAAAGCTACTTCAGTTCCACCTTTAGCACGACCACGCATTTTACCACGATGCTCTCTACGATATTTTACGCGTTTTGGCATTAACATATTATTTTCCTCCTTCCTCAGAAGCTTTCTTTTTTGTAGGAAGGACTTCTCCACGGTAGATCCATACTTTTACGCCTAATTTACCGTATGTTGTATCAGCTTCAACTGCTGCATAGTCAATATCAGCGCGAAGTGTATGAAGTGGAACAGTTCCTTCACTGTAAGATTCTGCACGAGCGATATCAGCTCCGCCAAGACGACCAGAAACCTGTGTTTTAATACCTTTAGCACCTGCACGCATAGCACGTTGAATAACTTGCTTTTGTGCACGACGGAATGATACACGGTTTTCTAATTGACGAGCGATGTTTTCGCCTACTAATTTAGCGTTAAGATCAGCTCTCTTAACTTCTAAAATGTTGATGTGTACACGCTTGCCTGTTAATTGGTTAAGAGCTTTACGAAGTGCTTCAACTTCAGTACCACCTTTACCAATTACCATACCAGGTTTTGCAGTGTGAATTGTAACATTTACACGATTTGCTGCACGTTCGATTTCTACTTTAGCAACAGCAGAATCTTTTAAGCGTACATTAATGTACTCACGGATTTTGATGTCTTCATGTAATAATGTAGCGTAATCTTTCTCAGCGAACCAACGAGATTCCCAGTCACGGATAACGCCGACACGAAGACCAATTGGATTAACCTTTTGACCCATCGATTATCCCTCCTTCTTTTCTGATACCACAACTGTGATGTGGCTTGTGCGTTTGTTAATTTGGCTTGCACGACCCATTGCACGTGGACGGAAACGTTTTAACGTTGGACCTTCGTCAACGAAAACTTTCTCAACAACTAGGTTGTTAATGTCCATTTCATAATTGTGCTCTGCATTTGCGATTGCAGATTTTAAAACTTTTTCTACAACTGGAGAAGCAGTTTTTGGTGTGTGGTTAAGGATAGCAATCGCTTCACCCACTTGCTTACCTCGGATTAAGTCTACAACTAAACGAACTTTACGAGGAGCAATACGAACTGTTCTCGCTACTGCTTTAGCTTGCATTGAAGTGCCTCCTCTCATTATCTTCTAGTTTTCTTATCGTCAGCATCATGACCTTTATACGTACGAGTTGGTGCGAATTCACCTAACTTGTGGCCTACCATGTCTTCAGTAACATATACAGGTACATGTTTACGACCGTCATATACAGCGATTGTGTGACCGATGAACTGAGGGAAGATCGTTGAACGACGAGACCAAGTTTTAACAACTTGCTTTTGCTCAGTTTCATTTAGCTTTGCAATTTTACTCATTAAATGATCATCGACAAATGGTCCTTTTTTCAAGCTACGAGCCATTTTGGTGCCTCCCTTCGTGATTGCCGTACGGTTCTTAAAGTGAACCGTACTACAATCCCATTATTTTTTACGACGACGAACGATGAATTTGTCAGACGCTTTGTTTTTCTTACGAGTTTTGAATCCAAGAGTTGGTTTACCCCATGGAGACATTGGAGACTTACGTCCGATTGGTGAACGTCCTTCACCACCACCGTGTGGGTGATCAACTGGGTTCATTACAGAACCACGAACAGTTGGGCGCTTACCTAACCAGCGAGAGCGACCAGCTTTACCGATCTTGATAAGTTCGTGTGACTCGTTACCAACTTGACCTACAGTTGCACGGCAAGCAGATAATACAAGACGCACTTCACCAGAAGTTAAACGTACAAGAACGTATTTACCTTCTTTACCAAGTACTTGTGCAGATGTACCAGCAGAACGAACTAATTGTCCACCACGACCTGGTTTAAGCTCGATGTTATGAACAACAGTACCTACTGGAATGTTGATTAATGGTAATGCGTTACCGATTTTAATGTCAGCTTCAGCGCCAGACATAATTTCCATACCTACTTCTAAGTTCTTAGGAGCAAGAATGTAACGTTTTTCACCGTCAACGTAGTTAATTAATGCGATATTCGCAGAGCGGTTTGGATCGTATTCGATCGTAGCAACGCGTCCTGGAATTCCATCTTTGTTACGTTTGAAGTCGATGATACGGTATTGACGCTTGTGTCCGCCACCTTGATGACGTACAGTGATTTTACCTTGGTTATTACGACCAGCCTTTTTGCTTAAAGGAGCAAGTAAAGACTTTTCGGGTCTGTCAGTCGTGATTTCAGCGAAATCATTCGTAGTCATGTTACGACGACCGTTAGTAGTTGGATTATACTTTTTAATTCCCATCTCAATTTCCCTCCTTCTTTAGTAAGAATTAAACGCCTTGGAAGATTTCGATTTCTTTGCTGTCAGCAGTTAGCTTAACGATTGCTTTACGACGACGGCTAGTAAAACCAGCGTGACGACCAACGCGTTTTGCTTTCGGCTTGTAGTTCATGATGTTCACTTTTTCTACTTTAACACCAAAGATCGCTTCTAGAGCATCTTTAACTTCTGTTTTATTAGATTTAACGTCCACATCGAACGTGTATTTTTTTTCAGCCATCATTTCCATAGAACGTTCAGTGATAACTGGGCGCTTAATGATATCACGAGGATCTCTCATTATGCAAGCACCTCCTCTACTTTTTCCACTGCCGCTTTTGTCATGATTAGCTTATCATGATGAAGCACGTCTAAAACGTTTACGCCATCAGCAGTGATTACTGTTACTCCAGGGATATTGCGAGCAGATAACTCTACAGATTCGTTTGCATCAGCAGTTACGATAAGAGCTTTCTTCTCAACAGTTAATCCTTTAAGTACTGCTAGCATATCTTTTGTTTTTGGTGCATTTAACACTAGGTCTTCAAGAACTACAATGTTGTTCTCAACTACTTTAGTAGCTAATGCAGATTTGATTGCTAAACGACGAACTTTCTTAGGAAGTTTGTACGCATAGCTTCTTGGTGTAGGTCCGAATACCGTACCACCACCACGCCATTGAGGAGAGCGGATAGACCCTTGACGAGCACGTCCAGTTCCTTTTTGACGCCATGGTTTACGACCACCACCGCGAACTTCAGAGCGAGTTTTTACTTTGTGTGTACCTTGACGTAAAGATGCACGTTGCATCATTACAGCTTCGAAAAGTACAGCTTCATTTGGTTCGATACCGAAAATAGCTTCAGCTAATTCGATTTCACCAACCTGTGAACCAGTTTGGTTATATACAGTAACTTTTGGCATTGGAATTCCTCCTTCCTATTGTGAATTATTTGCTAACCTTCACAGCGCCTTGAACAACTACAAGAGATTTCTTAGCACCTGGAACGTTACCTTTTACTAGTAATAAGTTGCGCTCAGTGTCAACTTGAACGATTTCTAAGTTTTGGATAGTAACTTGGTCTCCACCCATACGTCCAGCAAGTTTTTTGCCTTTGAATACACGGTTCGGAGCAACTGGGCCCATTGAACCTGGACGACGGTGATAGCGAGAACCATGAGACATAGGTCCGCGAGATTGTCCGTGGCGTTTGATAACACCTTGGAAACCTTTACCTTTAGAAATTCCTGTTACATCAACGATTTCACCTGTAGCGAATACGTCAACTTTTACCTCTTGACCAACCTCTAATCCGTCCACGTCTGCATCGCGGATTTCGCGAATGAAGCGCTTAGGAGTTGTAGATGCTTTAGCAGTGTGGCCTTGTTCAGGTTTGTTAGTTAACTTTTCACGCTTATCTTCAAATCCTAACTGAATTGCGTTGTAGCCATCAGTTTCAGTTGTTTTCTTTTGAAGAACAACGTTTGGATTAGCAGCGATAACTGTTACTGGGATTAACTCACCGTTCTCAGCAAATACTTGAGTCATACCGATCTTTCTTCCTAAGATTCCTTTGGTCATGAGTTACACCTCCTACATTTTTAAGTTATATAAATTATAGTTTGATTTCGATATCTACACCAGATGGTAAGTCTAAACGCATTAATGAATCTACTGTTTGTGGAGTAGGACTCACGATGTCGATTAGACGTTTGTGCGTGCGCATTTCGAATTGCTCACGAGAATCTTTGTACTTATGAACAGCACGAAGAATTGTGTAAACAGTTTTTTCAGTTGGTAATGGGATCGGACCAGAAACTGTTGCCCCAGAACGCTTAGCTGTTTCTACAATTTTCTCAGCTGACTGATCAAGAATACGGTGATCGTAAGCTTTTAAACGGATACGAATTTTTTCTTTTGCCATTATTTTCCCTCCTTCGTTCGCCTATTTCTAAAATAGACCTTCTCCATGGAAATTTCCCCACACCATGCCATGGCAAAGCGGCCGGGTGTGTCAGCAACCTTCCACTTCATCGCAGTCAAAGACCAACATTGTCTATTATACAATGTTATTCGTCTAGATGCAAGCATCTTTTTGTTTGCATCTGCTTTTCTCTACTTTTGCTATTATACATGGCACTTTAAAGAATTTCAAGTTTTCATCTAGCAGAATTCATTTTACAGTTTCTGGATTTTGGTTTTGTTGATTTTATATTACTATAGAAGAAACTCGTCAAAACATTAAATAATCATTTTGTTTATTATATAAACGCAAACAAAAACCCCAAGGGAAAATCCCTCGGGGTTTTTTATATCAGTTAAGATTACTCAACGATAGTAGCAACTACACCGTAACCTACTGTACGTCCACCTTCACGAATAGAGAATTTAGTTCCCTCTTCGATAGCGATTGGAGCGATAAGTTCGATAGTCATTTCGATGTTGTCACCAGGCATTACCATTTCAGTACCTTCTGGTAATTGGATGATACCAGTTACGTCAGTTGTACGGAAGTAGAACTGAGGACGGTAGTTAGCGAAGAATGGAGTGTGACGTCCACCTTCTTCTTTAGATAATACGAAAACTTCAGCTTTGAATTTAGCGTGAGCTTTTACAGAACCGCTTTTTGCAAGTACTTGTCCACGTTGGATGTCTTCACGAGCAACCCCACGAAGTAAAGCACCGATGTTGTCTCCAGCTTGAGCTTGGTCAAGAAGTTTACGGAACATCTCTACACCAGTTACAGTTGTAGAAGCATTTTCTTCAGCAAGACCGATGATTTCTACTACGTCACCAACTTTAACGATACCGCGCTCAACACGACCAGTAGCAACTGTACCACGACCTGTGATAGAGAATACGTCCTCTACAGGCATTAAGAATGGTTTGTCAGTTTCACGTTCTGGAGTTGGGATGTAAGCATCAACTTCAGCCATTAATTCAATGATTTTTGCTTCCCAATCAGCTTCTCCTTGAAGAGCTTTAAGAGCAGAACCTTTGATTACAGGAATGTCGTCGCCTGGGAATCCGTATTCAGATAATAGGTCGCGAACTTCCATTTCTACTAATTCTAATAATTCTTCGTCGTCTACCATGTCGCATTTGTTTAAGAATACAACGATGTAAGGTACACCTACTTGACGAGAAAGAAGGATGTGCTCACGAGTTTGAGGCATTGGGCCATCAGCAGCAGATACTACTAAGATACCGCCGTCCATTTGAGCAGCACCAGTGATCATGTTTTTAACATAGTCAGCGTGACCTGGGCAGTCAACGTGTGCATAGTGACGAGTTTCAGTTTCGTACTCAACGTGTGCAGTTGAGATTGTGATACCGCGCTCTCTTTCTTCTGGAGCAGCATCGATTTGATCGTATCCGCGTGCTTCAGCACCACCAGCTTTTGCAAGTACTGTAGTGATCGCAGCAGTTAATGTAGTTTTACCATGGTCAACGTGGCCGATTGTACCGATGTTAACATGGGGTTTAGAACGTTCGAATTTAGCTTTAGCCATTCTAAATTCCTCCTTAGTTTATATAGGTTATTTTATATTTAGGCTAGAAAGTGAAACTTGCGTCCCACTTTCTAAGCTTACATAAGTAGTTATACGTGAAGAATCGATAAAAATCAATTATTCACCTTTATTTTTTTTGATAATTTCTTCAGAAACAGACTTTGGTACTTCTTCATAGTGGTCAAACACCATAGAGAATGTTCCGCGTCCTTGAGTGTTAGAACGTAATGACGTTGCATAACCGAACATTTCAGAAAGTGGAACCATAGCGCGAACAACTTGAGCGTTACCGCGAGCTTCCATACCTTCTACACGTCCACGACGAGATGTTACGTCACCCATAATGTCACCCATGTACTCTTCAGGAATTACAACTTCAACTTTCATCATTGGCTCAAGAATTACTGGGTTACATTTAGAAACCGCAGCTTTAAGTGCCATAGATGCAGCGATTTTGAACGCCATCTCAGATGAATCGACATCATGGTAAGATCCGTCAACTAATGCAGCTTTAATGTCTACTACTGGATATCCAGCAAGTACACCATTTTTAAGTGCATCTTCAAGACCTGCGCCTACAGCTGGGATGTATTCACGTGGAACAACACCACCGACGATCTTGTTTTCGAATTCGAATCCTTTACCTTCTTCGTTAGGTTCAAACTCAATCCAAACGTGACCGAATTGTCCACGTCCACCAGATTGACGAGCGAACTTACCTTCAACTTTCGCAGCAGCGCGGAAAGTCTCACGGTATGCTACCTGAGGAGCACCAACGTTTGCTTCAACTTTGAATTCACGGCGCATACGGTCAACGATGATATCAAGGTGAAGTTCACCCATACCAGCGATGATTGTTTGGCCAGTTTCTTGGTCAGTGTGAGCACGGAATGTTGGATCTTCTTCAGAAAGCTTAGATAATGCTGTACCCATTTTATCTTGGTCAGCTTTTGATTTTGGTTCGATAGCTACAGAGATAACTGGCTCTGGGAATTCCATAGACTCAAGGATAACAAGGCTCTTCTCGTCACAAAGAGTATCACCAGTAGTAGTATCTTTTAAACCTACAGCAGCAGCGATATCACCAGCGTAAACTGTTGAAATCTCTTCACGGCTGTTAGCGTGCATTTGTAGGATACGACCTACACGCTCACGCTTACCTTTAGTTGAGTTTTTCACGTATGATCCAGAGTTTAACACACCAGAGTACACACGGAAGAACGTTAACTTACCAACATAAGGGTCAGTCATGATTTTGAATGCTAAAGCTGCGAATGGTTCTTCATCGCTAGACTTACGTTCTACTTCTTCATCTGTATCCGGAAGAGTACCTTTAATAGCAGGTACGTCTAATGGAGATGGTAGGTAGTCGATAACTGCGTCTAACAGAATTTGAACACCTTTGTTTTTGAATGCAGAACCACAGATTACTGGGAAGAATTCTACAGAAGTTGTAGCCTTACGGATACCAGCTTTAAGCTCTTCTACAGTGATTTCTTCACCTTCTAGGTACTTCATCATCATTTCTTCATCAAGCTCAGCTACCGCTTCAATAAGTTTTCCACGGTATTCTTCAGCTAGTTCTTTATGCTCTTCAGGAATTTCAACACGTTGAATGTCTGTTCCTAAATCGTTACCGTACATGTAAGCACATTCTTCAACAAGGTCAATGATACCATTGAACTCATCTTCAGCACCGATTGGTAACTGAATTGGGTGTGCGTTTGCTTGTAAACGATCGTGGATTGTTCCTACAGAGTATAAGAAGTCAGCACCGATTTTATCCATTTTGTTAACGAATACGATACGAGGTACGCCGTAAGTAGTAGCCTGACGCCAAACAGTTTCTGTTTGTGGTTCTACACCAGATTGTGCATCAAGTACTGCTACCGCGCCATCAAGTACGCGTAAAGAACGTTCTACTTCTACTGTGAAGTCTACGTGACCTGGAGTGTCAATGATGTTTACACGGTGACCTTTCCATTGTGCTGTAGTTGCAGCAGAAGTAATTGTGATACCACGCTCTTGCTCTTGCTCCATCCAGTCCATCTGAGATGCACCTTCGTGAGTTTCACCGATTTTGTGAATACGTCCTGTGTAGTACAGAATACGCTCAGTAGCTGTTGTTTTACCAGCATCGATGTGAGCCATGATACCAATATTACGAGTGTTTTCTAAAGAGAACTCTCTTGCCATTTGGTGTCTTGCTCCTTCCATATATGGATTGGATTTTTTTTATTTTAAGTAGCAAAAAAGCCACTTTATATTGTTACACATGTCAGTATGTCCAGTACCCTCATTATGTAAAACGAGCGCCCAACGAAAGGGAGAGGCATTCTCCCTCTCCACACTTCCATAAGCGACAAATAAAGCGGTTTATGCTTACATTTATTTTACGTTGAATCCTACCAACGGTAATGAGCAAATGCTTTGTTAGCTTCTGCCATTTTATGAGTATCTTCACGTTTCTTAACAGATGCACCAGCGTTGTTAGCTGCATCTAAGATTTCGTTAGCAAGACGCTCTTCCATAGTTTTTTCACCACGAAGACGAGCGTAGTTTACTAACCAACGAAGACCTAAAGTTGTACGGCGTTCTGGACGAACCTCAACTGGAACTTGGTAGTTAGCACCACCAACACGACGAGCGCGTACTTCAAGAACAGGCATAATGTTCTTAAGAGCTTGCTCGAATACTTCCATTGGCTCTTTACCAGTACGTTCGCTTACGATATCGAACGCATTATAAAGAATTGTTTGAGATTTACCTTTTTTACCGTCAACCATCATTTTGTTGATAAGGCGTGTTACTAGCTTCGAATTGTACATTGGATCTGGTAACACGTCACGTTTTGCAACAGGTCCTTTACGAGGCATATTGAGTTCCTCCTTTCATTAAAAAGTTATTATTTCTTAGCCGCTTTTGGCTTTTTAGTACCGTATTTAGAACGGCCTTGCATACGCTTGTCAACACCAGCTGTATCAAGCGCACCACGAACGATGTGGTAACGTACCCCTGGTAAGTCTTTTACACGACCACCGCGAATTAATACTACGCTGTGCTCTTGTAAGTTGTGACCGATACCTGGGATGTATGCTGTTACCTCAATACCATTTGTTAAACGAACACGAGCATATTTACGTAACGCTGAGTTAGGTTTCTTTGGAGTCATTGTACCAACACGAGTACATACACCACGTTTTTGAGGTGCAGAGATATCAGTTGATTTTTTCTTTAAAGAGTTAAAACCTTTGTTTAACGCAGGTGATTTAGATTTCCATACTTTATCAGTACGACCATTTCTCACTAATTGGTTAATAGTAGGCATTTGATTATCCTCCCTTCGCATGTTTGTATGACCACATATCCAGGTGGTTCATTATTAGTTGAAAACAAAGTTTTTGCAAGGGAGAGCAAATGCTCTCTCCTCACAAAAACAGTTTTAACTTATTATTCCTATTGCTGAAGCTCCCACTTGAATCCCCGCAACTTTTCCAAGTTTACGAACTGATTCAACTTTTATTATGGGTATGTTATGTTGCAATGCAGTGCGAATGATAACATGGGTTAACCGCATATCAGCATCTTCTGCAATAACAACTTCTTTAACTATACCATTTTTGATTGCTTCCAATGTGCGTTTATGACCAACGACCACATTTTCAGCATTTGACACTTTTTGATAAGACATATAAATATCCTCCAAAGCATCGTTCAGGAGCAACCTTGCTTATAGTAACATTTTGACTCATACAATGTCAACTAGGATTAACTGTTTTTATACAAAATTTACGACGGAAAATTTTACTGTTCCACATAAACTTCATCGTTTTCTACATTCATGTCATCTTGTGTTGTTTTAACAAGATCCACTTTGCGATAACGATTCATACCTGTTCCAGCAGGAACAAGTTTACCGATAATAACATTTTCTTTCAATCCTAGAAGCTCATCGCGTTTACCCTTAATCGCTGCATCAGTTAAGACACGAGTTGTTTCTTGGAACGATGCTGCAGATAAGAATGAATCTGTTTCAAGTGAAGCTTTTGTAATACCAAGTAGAACAGGTCTAGCTGTTGCTGGTTGTTTACCTTGCAGTAACACCTTCGCATTCGCATCAGTAAACTGATGGATATCTAGTAATGTTCCTGGTAATACATCTGTTTCACCTGCATCACTTACACGTACTTTACGTAACATTTGGCGTACCATTACTTCTACGTGTTTGTCACCAATTTCTACCCCTTGCATACGGTATACTTTTTGAACTTCACGTAATAAGTATTCTTGAACTGCCGTAATGTCCGTTACTTTTAGTAATTCTTTCGGATCAATAGAACCTTCTGTTAACTCTTTACCGTGGCTAATTTTCTGTCCTGGAATTACTTTCAGACGAGCACCGTAAGGAATAGCATACGTACGAGCTTCAACTTCACCCTGTACAACTACTTCTTGGCGATCTTTAACATCGTTGATCGCTGCGATAACACCGTCGATTTCACTGATAACAGCCTGACCTTTCGGATTACGAGCTTCGAAGATCTCTTGGATACGAGGTAAACCTTGAGTGATATCATCTCCGGCAACCCCACCTGTATGGAACGTACGCATCGTTAACTGTGTACCTGGCTCACCGATAGATTGAGCTGCGATAATACCTACCGCTTCCCCTACTTCTACGTCTGTTCCAGTTGCTAAGTTACGACCGTAACACTTCTTACATACACCGTGGCGAGTGTTACACGTGAACGCTGAACGAATGTTTACAGTTTCAACACCCGAATTTTCAACGATATGAGCGATATCTTCAGTAATTAATTGATTTTCAGCAACTAATACTTCACCTGTTTCAGGATGTTTTACAGTTTTTCTTGCAAAACGTCCAACAAGACGATCATATAATGACTCGATAACTTCATTACCCTCTTTAATCGCACCAATTAATAAACCGCGATCTGTTCCACAATCATCTTCACGAACGATTACATCTTGTGCAACGTCAACAAGACGACGTGTTAAGTAACCAGAATCGGCAGTTTTCAGTGCTGTATCGGCAAGACCTTTACGTGCACCATGCGTAGAGATGAAGTACTCAAGTACTGTTAAACCTTCACGGAAACTTGATTTGATTGGAAGTTCGATGATACGACCAGATGGATTGGCCATCAGACCACGCATACCAGCAAGCTGAGTAAAGTTCGATGCGTTACCACGGGCACCGGAATCACTCATCATGAAGATTGGGTTGCGTTTATTCAAGGACTTCATCAGTTTTCCTTGGATAACATCTTTTGCATTACTCCAAATAGAGATAACGCGATCGTAACGTTCTTCTTCCGTGATTAAACCGCGACGGAATTGTTTAATTACATTATCTACTTTTGCTTGTGCTTCGTGGAGAATTTCATCTTTTTCGCCTAATACAAGAATGTCAGATACCCCAACTGTAATACCAGCTTTTGTAGAGTACTTGAATCCTAAGTTTTTCATACGGTCAAGCATGCGAGACGTTTCTGTAATTTTGAAACGTTTAAACACTTCCGCAATGATGTTACCAAGGATTTTCTTGCTGAATGGCGCCACTTCTTCGCGACTAGCAATAATCTCTTTAATGTTCGCACCTTTTTCAACGAAATATTTCGCTGGTGTTTCTTTTTCAAGGTTTGAATTTGTTGGTTCATTAATATAAGGGAACGACTCTGGTAAGATTTCGTTAAATATTAATTTACCAACTGTTGTTAATAGAAGCATACTCTTTTGCTCTTCAGTAAATGTTGCGTTGTTTACTGCGCTTGCAGCTACTGCAACACGTGTATGAAGATGTACATATCCATTTTGGTATGCAAGTAATGCTTCGTTTGCATCTTTGAAGACCATACCTTCACCGATTGCGCCTTCACGCTCAAGTGTTAAGTAGTAGTTACCTAATACCATATCCTGAGATGGAGTAACAACTGGTTTACCGTCTTTCGGGTTCAAGATGTTTTGTGCCGCTAACATAAGAAGACGAGCTTCTGCTTGTGCTTCTGATGATAAAGGTACGTGAACGGCCATTTGGTCACCGTCAAAGTCCGCGTTGTATGCAGTACATACAAGTGGGTGAAGACGGATTGCGCGACCTTCTACTAATGTAGGTTCAAACGCCTGAATACCAAGACGGTGAAGTGTTGGTGCGCGGTTTAGAAGTACTGGATGTTCTTTAATCACAGATTCTAAAACGTCCCAAACTTCAGGTTGTACACGCTCGATTTTACGTTTCGCACTCTTAATGTTGTGTGCTAATCCTTTTTCAACTAACTCTTTCATTACGAAAGGTTTGAACAGTTCAAGTGCCATCTCTTTCGGTAATCCACATTGATACATCTTTAAGTTCGGTCCTACAACGATTACAGAACGACCAGAGTAGTCAACACGTTTACCTAATAAGTTTTGACGGAAACGTCCTTGTTTACCTTTAAGCATGTGAGATAGTGATTTTAATGGACGGTTACCTGGTCCAGTAACTGGACGGCCACGACGACCATTATCGATTAATGCGTCTACAGCTTCTTGTAACATACGTTTTTCGTTTTGAACGATAATGCTTGGTGCACCTAAGTCCAATAGACGTTTTAAACGGTTGTTACGGTTAATTACACGACGGTATAAGTCGTTTAAGTCAGAAGTAGCAAAACGTCCACCATCTAACTGTACCATTGGGCGTAGTTCTGGTGGGATTACTGGTAGAACATCTAAGATCATCCAAGATGGCTCATTTCCAGAGTTACGGAATGCTTCTAATACTTCTAGACGTTTAATAGCACGAGTACGGCGTTGTCCTTGTGCTGTTTTTAATTCTTCTTTTAAGAAGTCTACTTCTTTATCTAAATCGATGTCTTGTAATAGCTTTTTAATCGCTTCTGCACCCATAGCAGCTTGGAATGTGCTACCATATCGATCACGATATGCACGGTATTCTTTTTCAGAAAGTAATTGCTTCTTATCAAGTGGTGTATCTCCACTTTCTGTTACAACATAAGAAGCGAAATAAATTACTTCTTCAAGCGCGCGAGGGGACATGTCTAAGACAAGTCCCATGCGGCTCGGGATACCTTTGAAATACCAAATATGAGATACAGGAGCAGCTAATTCGATATGACCCATACGTTCACGACGTACTTTCGCACGCGTTACTTCAACGCCACATCGATCACAAACTACACCTTTATAACGTACACGTTTGTATTTTCCGCAATGACATTCCCAGTCCTTTTGTGGTCCGAAAATACGCTCACAGAACAAGCCATCTTTTTCAGGCTTTAACGTACGATAGTTAATTGTTTCTGGTTTCTTAACTTCACCGTATGACCAAGAACGAATCTTGTCAGGTGAAGCAAGTCCAATCTTCATATATTCAAAGTTATTTACATCTATCAAGGGGCCTACCTCCCTTTTAGTCTACAGGTTATCCCAATTATTCCTTAGTTGTCTCAACTTCGACATTCAATTTGTCTGCTGATTGATGATCATCGTCATCTTCCGTATCACGCATTTCAATTTCTGTATCGTCGCTAGACATCATTTTAACGTCCATACCTAAACTTTGCAGCTCTTTAATCAATACTTTGAATGATTCAGGAACGCCTGGTTCTGGAACATTTTCGCCTTTAACAATTGCTTCATACGTCTTAACACGTCCAACAACATCATCAGACTTCACTGTTAAGATTTCTTGAAGAGTATAAGCAGCACCATAAGCTTCAAGTGCCCAAACCTCCATCTCACCGAAACGCTGTCCACCGAACTGAGCTTTACCTCCAAGAGGCTGCTGCGTTACAAGTGAGTATGGTCCAGTAGAACGAGCATGAAGTTTATCGTCAACCATGTGCGCAAGTTTGATCATATACATGACACCAACAGATACACGGTTATCGAATGGTTCACCAGTACGTCCGTCATACAGGATTGTTTTCGCGTCATTTGCCATACCAGCTTCTTCAATTGTGCCCCAAACATCTTCCTCACGAGCACCATCGAATACTGGTGTTGCAATGTGAATGCCAAGGTATCTTGCTGCCATACCAAGATGAAGCTCTAATACCTGACCGATATTCATACGAGATGGTACCCCTAATGGGTTTAACATGATATCGATTGGCGTACCGTCTGGTAAGTAAGGCATATCTTCTTCTGGTAAAATACGAGAGATAACACCTTTGTTACCGTGACGTCCGGCCATTTTGTCACCTTCAGAAATTTTACGTTTTTGAACGATATATGCACGCACAAGTTGATTCACGCCTGGTGGCAATTCATCGCCATCTTCACGGTTGAATACTTTTACGTCTAAGATAATACCGCCACCACCGTGTGGTACACGTAGTGATGTATCACGTACTTCACGCGCTTTTTCTCCAAAGATAGCATGTAATAGACGTTCTTCAGCTGTTAATTCTGTTACACCTTTAGGTGTTACTTTACCAACAAGTAAATCTCCATCTTTTACTTCTGCACCAACGCGAATGATACCGCGCTCGTCAAGGTTGCGTAATGCATCTTCCCCAACGTTTGGAATGTCACGTGTAATTTCTTCTGGTCCAAGCTTCGTATCACGAGCTTCTGACTCATATTCTTCAATATGAATAGAAGTGTACACATCATCTTTTACAAGGCGCTCACTCATGATGATCGCATCCTCGTAGTTATAACCGTCCCAAGTCATGAAGCCAACAAGCACGTTACGTCCAAGTGCTAGTTCACCTAATTCCATAGAAGGACCATCCGCAAGGATTTCACCTTTTACAACTTCATTTCCAACACTTACGATTGGACGTTGGTTGTAGCAAGTTCCTTGGTTAGAACGAATGAATTTTTGCATTTTGTAGCGATCTAAGTCGCCTTTTACTGTTTGACCGTCAACTTCTACATAGCGACGTACCCAAACTTCACGTGCTTCTACGCGTTCAACAACACCAGGGTGTTTACAGATTACTGCAGCACCTGAGTCTTTTGCTGATACGTACTCCATACCTGTACCTACAATCGGAGATTCCGGATTCATTAACGGAACCGCCTGACGTTGCATGTTCGCTCCCATAAGTGCGCGGTTAGAGTCATCGTTTTCTAAGAACGGAATACAAGCTGTCGCTGCCGACACTACTTGTTTTGGTGATACATCCATGTAGTCGATGCGTTCTTTATTTGTGACAATGTTTTCACCACGGAAACGAGCTACGATATCTTCATCAAGGAATTCTCCTTCTTCAGATAATTTCATATTCGCTTGGGCTACAACATAATTATCTTCTTCATCTGCTGTTAAATAATCAACATGCCCTGTTACAAGACCAGTTTCTGGGTCAACACGACGGTATGGTGTTTCAATGAAACCAAACTCATTTACTTTCGCGAACGAAGATAATGAGTTAATTAAACCGATGTTTGGTCCCTCTGGTGTTTCAATCGGACACATACGACCATAGTGAGAGTAGTGAACGTCACGTACTTCAAAGCCTGCGCGCTCACGCGTTAAACCACCAGGTCCTAATGCAGATAGTCTTCGTTTGTGAGTTAACTCTGCTAATGGGTTTGTTTGGTCCATGAACTGAGATAACTGAGAACTTCCGAAGAACTCTTTAATAGATGCAATAACAGGACGAATATTAATTAGTGCCTGTGGTGTAATTGCATTTGTATCTTGGATCGACATTCTCTCACGAACAACACGTTCCATACGAGAAAGACCGATACGGAATTGATTTTGTAATAACTCTCCAACAGAACGCAGACGACGGTTCCCTAAGTGGTCAATATCATCTGTATCCCCTACTTTGTATAGTAGGTTGAAGAAGTAACTGATAGAAGCAAGAATATCACCTGGTGTGATGTGTTTTACATCACGAGTAATATTTGCATTACCGATTACATTAATTACGCGCTCGCCTTCTGACTCAGGAGCATAAATCTTAATAGATTGCAGCTCAACATCGCCTTCTACCACTCCACCCATTGGCTTCGCTGTTTTGAATCCAATGTTTTTCTCTAAGTAAGGTAAAATGCGATCAAGTGTACGACGATCTAAGATTGTTCCTTCTGCCGCTAAAATTTCACCAGTTTCTGGATCCACTAATGTTTCAGCTAAACGTTGATTAAACAATCTGTTTTTAATGTGTAACTTCTTGTTGATCTTGTAGCGACCTACATTTGCTAAATCGTAGCGCTTTGGATCAAAGAAACGAGACACAAGTAAGCTCTTAGCATTTTCTACTGTTGGTGGTTCACCAGGACGTAGACGCTCATAAATTTCAAGCAATGCTTTTTCTGTGCTATCTGTGTTGTCTTTTTCTAATGTGTTGCTTAAGTATTCGTTATCACCTAAAAGCTCGGTGATTTCTTGATCAGAGCCAAACCCTAATGCGCGTAACAAAACAGTTACAGGAAGTTTACGCGTACGGTCAATACGCACATATACAACATCCTTAGCATCTGTCTCATACTCTAACCAAGCTCCGCGGTTTGGAATTACAGTAGCAGTAAAACCACGTTTTCCGTTTTTATCCACTTTGCCACTATAGTATACGCTTGGAGAGCGAACTAACTGGGAAACGATAACACGTTCTGCACCGTTAATTACGAATGTTCCAGTCTCTGTCATGAGTGGGAAATCTCCCATGAACACATCTTGTTCTTTTACTTCACCAGTTTCCTTGTTGATTAGACGCACTTTTACACGAAGTGGTGCTGCATACGTCACATCACGCTCTTTGCATTCGTCTACAGAGTATTTAGGTTCACCTAAGCTGTAGTCGATAAATTCAAGCGATAGATTTCCCGTAAAGTCTTCAATCGGAGAAATGTCTTGGAACATTTCTCGCAAACCCTCATCAAGAAACCACTGATAAGAAGAGGTTTGAATTTCGATAAGATTTGGTAACTCTAATACTTCACTAATACGGGCATAACTTCTTCGTTGGCGGTGGCGTCCGTATTGAACTAGTTGACCTGTCAACTGCTTCACCCCTCAAATCATGAGTATTATAAATGCACAAAAAAATTTGTGCAAAATCACAAATAAATACAACTACTGCTATTTAGCGTAGTCTTTTTTCTCTTAAAGATAAATACGTTGAGTCTTTCTACCTGCTCAAAAAAGAAAAATGGCTTCTATAAGAAAACCATCATTCTGTTTCATAATCTGCTGATTTTACTATCTTTTCCAAGAGAAACAAAAATATACATCTTTCTCAACGCAGAAAATCATATATTGGCATTGTATAATGTTAACATAGCCAAAAATAACCGTCAACGTTTTTTTGATTTTATGATATAATATCCTTTTTTCTTTTCTACAACTTCGACTTCAGAAAACACTTCTTCTAGTTTCTTCAGTGCAGATGGTGCACCTTGTTTCTTTTGAATAACAACCCACAACTCTCCACCTGGAACTAAATGCTCTACAGCTTTTTCTAAAATCTCATGCACGATATCTTTACCTGCACGAATTGGAGGATTAGATAGAATAGCAGCATACATACCATCTACGTTTTCATAGACGCTACTTTGAAAAATGTGCACATTTCCAATTCTATTGTTAGCGGCATTTTCTTTCGCAAGCTCAAGCGCCCTTTCATTCACATCCACCATGTGAACTTTACGGTCTTGAAACTCTTTCGCCAACGATAAACCAATCGGTCCATATCCACAACCTACGTCTAATATATCACCTTTAATATCTGGCACTTGAAACGCTTCAATTAAAAGACGAGAACCAAAGTCCACTTCGTTTTTCGAGAACACCCCACGGTCAGATAAGAAAGTAAATTGAGATCCACGAAGCGCAAATTCCCATCGCTTACGATCACTTTTACTAGAAGGGTCGTTAGAAAAATAATGGTCTGCCATATGGCCACCTCTTTTCTTTACAGTTAAAAAAAAAGCTCGCATGAGAGCGAGCTTTTTTTAAAGCATCAAAAGTTAATTACTTAACTTCTACAGCAGCGCCAACTTCTTCAAGTTTAGCTTTGATTTCTTCAGCTTCTTCTTTAGCAGCAGCTTCTTTGATTACTTTTGGAGTGTTGTCAACTAATTCTTTAGCTTCTTTTAAGCCAAGACCAGTGATTTCACGAACAACTTTGATAACTTTGATTTTTTGTGCACCAGCGCTAGTTAGTTCCACATCAAATTCAGTTTTCTCAGCAGCAGCTTCTCCAGCGCCACCAGCAACAGCTACAGGAGCAGCAGCAGTTACGCCGAATTCTTCCTCGATAGCTTTTACTAAGTCGTTAAGTTCTAATACAGTCATAGATTTAACTGCTTCAATGATTTGTTCTTTAGTCATTGTAAATATCCTCCCTTAAATAGGTTTGTATTGTTTTATCGATAATACGTAATTATCTTTTAAAAAATTAAGCGCCTTGCTCTTCCTTTTGGTCTGCAACTGCTTTAGTAGCAAGTGCAAGGTTACGGATTGGAGCTTGAAGAACGCTAAGAAGCATAGAAAGTAAGCCTTCACGTGATGGAAGAGTAGCGATAGCTTTAACCTCATCAAGTGTTACAAGTTTACCTTCGATTACGCCCGCTTTAATTTCTAAAGCTTCATGATCTTTAGCGAAGTCGTTTAATACTTTCGCAGGAGCAACTACATCCTCGTTACTGAACGCGATTGCGTTTGGTCCTGTTAAGAATTCATTTAACTCAGCCATTTCAGCAGATTCTGCAGCACGACGAGTTAGAGAGTTTTTGTAAACTTTGAACTCAACGCCAGCTTCACGTAATTGCTTACGTAATTCTGTTGCTTCAGAAACTGTTAAACCACGGTAGTCAACAACGATTGTAGATTTACTAGCGCGAAGTTTGTCCGCGATTTTAGTTACAACTTGTTGTTTAGTTTCGATTACTTTGCTCATGTTATTACACCTCCTGTAGATTATATAGAAGATGTACCGAAAGTGCACTAAAAACCTCCATGCCCAACTTGTAGACATGGAGGCATATAGTCACAGAAAAAAATTCCGCTTCGTATATTAACACCTAGGTAGGAAATTAAGTCTATTGACACCTACTGTCTACGGTACACTATTTAAATTCACAACATAAATGATTATATAAAAACTTCTTTATGAAGTCAACTTCCAAAATTTACGCTAATGTAGAAACGTCTACACGTACGCCAGGTCCCATTGTAGAAGCAACTGTTACGTTCTTCATGTAAGTACCTTTTGCAGCAGCTGGCTTAACTTTTTGTAAAGTGTCAGCAATTGTTCTGAAGTTTTCTACTAATTTAGCATCTTCGAAAGATACTTTACCGATTGGAACGTGGATGTTACCAGCTTTATCAACGCGGTATTCAACTTTACCAGCTTTGATTTCGTTAACAGCTTTAGTTACATCGAAAGTAACTGTTCCAGTTTTAGGGTTTGGCATTAAACCTTTAGGTCCTAATACGCGACCAAGTTTACCAACTTCACCCATCATGTCAGGAGTTGCTACTACTACATCGAAATCGAACCAACCTTGTTGGATTTTACCGATGTAATCAGCATCGCCTACGAAGTCAGCTCCAGCAGCTTCAGCTTCTTTAGCTTTTTCACCTTTAGCGAATACTAATACACGTTGTACTTTACCAGTACCGTGTGGAAGAACAACTGCACCACGGATTTGTTGGTCAGCTTTCTTAGGGTCAACACCTAAACGGAATGCAGCTTCTACAGTTGCATCAAATTTAGCTGTGTTTGTTTTCTTTACTAATTCTACTGCTTCTGTTGCAGAGTAAGCAGCTGCACGATCAACAAGCTTTGCAGCTTCTACGTACTTTTTACCTCTTTTAGCCATTTTTATTTCCTCCTCGAATGTGGTTTTAGCGGAATAACCTCCCACGTTTACGCTTATTTTCAGGTATAACCTGAGGATGCGCGCCATCCATTTATTTAAAAACGATAATCATTTACGATAATAAAGGTTGCGAATTGGAATTCCAGACCCGCAACCTTTTTTAAAAAACAAATCGAATTAGTCTTCGATAACGATGCCCATACTGCGTGCAGTACCTTCAACCATACGCATTGCAGCTTCTACGCTAGCAGCGTTTAGGTCAGGCATTTTAGTTTCAGCGATTTCGCGTACTTTATCACGCTTAACAGTTGCCACTTTATTACGGTTTGGTTCACCAGAACCAGACTCAATACCAGCTACTTTCTTAAGAAGAACAGCAGCAGGAGGAGTTTTAGTAATGAAAGTGAATGAACGGTCCTCAAATACCGTAATTTCAACAGGGATGATAAGACCAGCTTGATCTGCTGTACGAGCGTTAAACTCTTTACAGAAGCCCATGATGTTAACACCTGCTTGTCCTAATGCTGGACCAACTGGTGGAGCTGGGTTAGCTTTACCTGCAGGAATTTGAAGCTTTACCATTTTAATTACCTTTTTAGCCACGAGACACACCTCCTTAAGTCCGTGATGTGGTCAATTGGACAGTGATTTGCCCTCCCACGTCATATTTTATCTGTAAGGATAAAATCTTTCAAAAAACGTCTCCGATAACGAAGACGTACTGACTTAAAAGATATTATCACTTTTTACAATTCATTTCAAGTTTCATTTTATAATTTTTCAATTTGATGGAAGTCAAGTTCAACTGGAGTCTCGCGACCAAACATGTCCACAAGCACGCTAACCTTCTTCTTCTCCACATCAATTTCTTCGATAGCACCTGTATAATCTGCGAATGGTCCCTCATTTACACGTACTGTCTCATGAAGTTCAAAGTCGAAATCAACCACTTCGTTGTCCATTCCCATATGTTTCATAATGGTAACAACTTCCTCTTCTAATAGAGGTGATGGTTTAGATCCAGAACCAGAAGAACCAACGAACCCAGTTACACCTGGTGTGTTACGTACAACATACCAAGAGTCATCAGTCATGATTAATTCTACTAATACATAACCTGGGAACACTTTTCTTTTCATTAATTTTTCTTTACCGTTTTTCATTTCTACTTCTACTTCTTCCGGGACAACAACACGGAAAATTTTATCTTGCATACCCATTGATTCTACACGTTTCTCTAGGTTTGCTTTTACTTTATTTTCATATCCAGAATAAGTATGGACAACATACCAACTTTTTTCCATTCATTTAGGACGAGCGTCCTTCCCTCCCTGACGTACATTTTTTTGCACAAATGAAAAAACCCGTTCACCGGGCTTTTACACAGTTCTTATAAATAACATTATATCATGGATAAGTGCTTCTTATTCAAGAATTAACCAAGAATTAACCGAATTAAAGAAGAAATGCCCATATCAACAACGGCGAAGAAAATCGCAAAGAAGACAACTGTAGCGATAACAGTCGCTGTTGAACGGAGTAATTCATCTTTTTTAGGCCAACTTACTTTTTTCATTTCGCGACCTACATCGCCGAAAAAGTTCGTTAAACGCATCTACGGGACCTCCAGTGTATTATTTCAATTATTTATTTTGTTTCCTTGTGAACTGTATGCTGATTGCATGTTTTACAAAATTTCTTTATTTCAAGTCGCTCTACTGAGCTCGTATCTTTCATCGTAGAGTAGTTTCGATTTTTACACTCTTCACATGAGAGTACAACTTTTTTCCTCATTAGTTACACCAACCTTGTAACATTATGTCCCTAAAAATGTATCATACAATAAAAGACAATGTCAATGTCATGCCTTTTGTACTCCCTACAAAAAGAAAACAGGTGATTTTTTACACCTGTAGTACTTGTTATGAATTTAAAGTGGTACTCTCTCTCATTTCCATATATCGTTCCAATTTCCGCTTTACTCTCTGTAAAGCGTTATCAATAGATTTCACATGTCTATTTAACTGTTCCGAAATCTCTTGATAAGAACGGCCGTCTAGATATAAAGAAAGCACTTTCCTTTCTAAATCGCTTAATAATTCAGATATTTTAGATTCTATGTCTGTATATTCTTCCTGACTTATAATCATTTCTTCAGGATCAGTTACCTTCGCTTCCGAAATAACATCTAATAATGTCCGATCAGATTCCTCGTCATAAATCGGTTTATCTAAAGACACATATGAATTTAACGGAATATGCTTTTGCCTGGTTGCTGTTTTAATAGCGGTAATAATTTGTCGAGTGATACACAGTTCAGCAAATGCTTTGAATGAAGACAGCTTGTCCTCCTTATAATCACGAATCGCTTTAAACAATCCAATCATACCTTCTTGAACAATATCTTCTCGATCGGCACCCACTAAGAAATAAGATCTCGATTTCGCGCGAACAAAGTTCTTATATTTGTGAATCAAATATTCTAGAGCGTCAGTATTACCTTTTCGAACTAACTCAACGATTGCCTCATCTTCTAAATCACGAAATGTAACGTCGCCTACACTTACGAAGCCTGCTTCCACCTTGATCCCTCCGACCGCTATTTATTTAGCAATATTATACAGTAAAAAGACAAAGAGCGTCAATGCTTCAACGCTCTCCTCTTCTTAATTTTTCTAACTTTTCTGTAATATCTTTACTAAATATCTTTCGCATGGCGGGTTGTTTTTCTTTTGTGTCTTGTGTACGCCTTCTTACTTGTTGCTCCATCGCTTGTACTTCCAACTCTAATTCACGCGCAGATTTCCGAAGCGCACCTTGAGCAAATATAACCCACTGTTCCGTATAATCAGAAGTCGCAACATATATTTGCGTATTTATATTCCTAAGCTCAATCGCAAGTTGCTCTATCTTTTCATCTGCCGTTTGATTCTTCCTCGTGAATATAACTTCCACACGCGATTGTTTCATCTTTTTTTCAATACCGTGGACTGTATAAGCATCAAAAACGATCATTACCTTTGTACCTGTGTAACCTTGGTAATCCGCCATCTTATCAATCAGTGCATCTCTTGATGATTGCAAATCTACATCCCGTAGTTTCTTCAAGTCTCCCCAAGCTCCAATAATGTTGTAACCGTCAACGATTAAAATATCGTTCATTTTTTATTTACCAATTTCGTTACGTTTACGATATACCTCATACATTAACAAACTTGCGGCCACTGAAGCATTTAAGGATGTAACTTTACCAACCATCGGTAAAGTAATTAAGAAATCACATTTTTCACCAATAATACGACTCATACCTTTTCCTTCACTTCCAATTACTAATCCAATTGGCATTTTACCATCTAAATTACGGTAATCCGTTTTCCCTTTTGCATCTGTACCAGCAATCCAAAGTCCACGTTCTTTTAATTCATCGATTGTACGAGATAAATTCGTTACGCGTGCAACAGGAATATATTCAATTGCCCCAGTAGACGCTTTCGCAACTGATGCAGTAAGTCCCACAGCTCTTCTTTTCGGAATTATAATTCCATGAGCTCCTGTTGCGTCCGCAGTACGCATAATAGAACCTAGGTTATGCGGGTCTTCAATTTCATCTAGAATTAAGAAGAACGGATCTTCATTACGCTTCTCTGCTACTTTGAATAAATCTTCTAACTCAGCATATTGATATGCGGCCACTTGAGCAATTACACCTTGATGGTTGCCCTCAACTAATTGATCTAACTTCTTTTTTGGTGCATGTTGTAAAATAATCTTATTTTCTTTCGCTAGTGCTAGTACAATTTGTACTTGTCCTTTGGCAGCACCTTCTGCGATCCAAATTTTATTAATATCTCTCCCTGATCGTAACGCTTCAATTACAGGGTTACGTCCAATAATATATTCACTACTCATGATGATGTGCCCCCTTCCTTTTCTTCTAGAACAGCAATTGCTTTATATACAATTTCTTCTAATCTTTCACGATTATTTAATAAGTGATGATAGCCAATTAACGCTTCAAAGGCTGTACTATGTCGATATGTTTGTACATCTGTATTTTTCGGAACAGTACCTGAATTTGCATTACGCCCTCTTCTTAGTACTGCTTCTTCTTCCTCAGTTAAAAATGCTGTCTCTAATAAATGATAAACAACTTTCGCCTGTGCTTTTGCCGAAACAAAGCTTGTCCCTAATCGATGCAACTGATTAGGACGAACCTTCCCTTTTTGAAGTAGGTGATAGCGGATATATTGTTCATATACCGCATCACCCATATATGCTAACGCTAAGCTGTTTAATTGCTTTGCATCAATCATTCTTATCCTCTTTTCCATCTTGTACCTTGAGCGGTATCTTCTAAAATAATATTACGATTTTTTAAATCATCGCGAATTTGATCTGATAATGCAAAATCACGATTTTTACGAGCTTCAATACGTTTTTGAATAAGCGCCTCAATTTCTTCATCTAGTAAATCTTCTTGCGCTAATTCTAACCCTAAAATATCAAATAATGTTTCAAGTTGTTTTACGTATGCTTCAATTACCACTGTAGACGTATGCTCTTCCAGTAAATATTGATTTGCATGATTTGCTACATTATATAATTCAGTGATTGCATTAGCAGTATTGAAGTCATCGTTCATCGCTTCTTCAAATGCAGTTTGGAATTTTTCCAGATCAGCTAACCATTTCTCATTATGATCTGTTAAATCCGTACTACTTTCCATACGATGTTTTAAATTACCGTAAGCTGTTTTAATTCTTTCCAGTCCGTTATTTGTGCTTTGTAATAACTCTTCACTGAAATTAATTGGGTGACGATAATGTACTGATAGCATAAAGAATCTAATTAACTGCGGATCATATTGCTTAATGATATCGTGAACTAAAATGAAGTTCCCAAGTGACTTAGACATTTTCTCATTATTAATATTAATATATCCATTGTGCATCCAATAACGTGCAAATGTTTTTCCTGTTAATGCCTCAGACTGCGCGATTTCATTCTCATGATGAGGAAATGCCAAGTCTTGACCACCAGCGTGAATATCAATTGTGTCCCCTAAGTATTTACGTGCCATTGCCGAGCATTCGATATGCCAGCCTGGACGACCTTGACCCCAAGGGCTTTCCCAGAAGATTTCTCCTTCTTTCGCAGCTTTCCATAGAGCAAAATCAAGAGGGTCTTGTTTCTTTTCCCCTACTTCAATACGCGCACCGTGACGTAAGTCCGCGATCGGTTGATGTGATAACTTACCGTACCCTTCGAATTCCTTCGTTCTAAAGTACACATCCCCTTCTGATTCATATGCATATCCTTTATTCACAAGTTCTTGAATAAACTCAATAATAATATCCATATTTTCTGTTACACGCGGATGAACTGTTGCATGTTTGCAACCTAATGCCGTTACATCTTCAAAGTACGCTTCCACGAAACGGTCCGCAATTGTCGGCACATCTTCACCTAACTCATTTGCTGCTTTAATTAATTTATCATCTACATCAGTAAAGTTAGATACATACTGCACATCGTACCCTTTATATTCTAAATAACGGCGCACTGTATCAAATACCATAGGTGGTCTTGCATTCCCGATGTGAATATAGTTATAAACTGTAGGTCCGCATACATACATCTTTACCTTATTTTCTTCTAATGGAGTAAACTCTTCCTTTTGACGTGTTAACGTATTATAAATGTGAATAGTCATTTTTATCCTTCCTTTCTACCTTTACTTCAAGTTGTTTTTTCAATTTATCAAGTTCTACTTCCATGACCTTTAATTTATCAAAAATTGGGTCTGGAAGGTCGGAATGATTTAATTCTTGACCGATCTTTACTCCATTTTGAATAACGACTCGGCCAGGTATACCTACAACTGTAGAATGTGCAGGGACTTCTTTTAATACGACAGAACCTGCTCCAATTTTAGAGTTCTCTCCAACTGTAATAGAACCCAGTACTTTAGCACCTGTTGCAATTAATACATTATCCTGAATTGTAGGGTGCCTCTTTCCCTTTTCTTTACCCGTACCACCTAATGTAACTCCTTGATAGATTGTTACATTATCACCAATTTCGCACGTTTCTCCAATTACAACCCCCATTCCATGGTCAATGAAAAAACGACGACCAATTGTTGCTCCTGGATGAATCTCAATGCCAGTAAAGAAACGACTAACTTGTGAGATCCAACGTGCAATAAAGAAGAAATTCTTTTTATAAAAAGCATGTGCAATTCGATGGGCCCAAACTGCATGTAATCCAGAGTAAGTCAAAATGACTTCGAAATAACTTCTTGCCGCTGGATCCTGTTCAAAAACGACTTCAATATCTTCCCGAAGCCTCTTAAACATCGACGTTCCCTCCCCTTTATGGGCTGCTTTTTCGAGTGAACTAACTCCCTACTTATCCCCCTAAATCTTTATACACGTGGATAAAGTGAAACTTTAATCAGTGGGGGTTTTCTTCACCCCCCACTGATTATCAGCCCTCACCAATCGGACTTTTATGGGCAGCCCGACCCCCACCTAACTTCTTTGCTTTCGCTGAATTTTGAGGTGGGGGTCTTACTGCCCATTAAAGTCGGATAAAACTTATACTCATACCCAGTTTTACGGTATAAAAAAAGACGCCTCTGTCATATTGACAGAGACGCCTTATAAGCGCGGTTCCACTCTGTTTAGGCTAAAAAAAGCCTCAAACTCATCTCTGATAACGGTGTACACCGCTTCTGCTTACTTTATCCTAAGACGTTTCGCAAAACCATTTGCTGTTCAGCAGAAGACTCGAAGGGGCATTTCAAAAATCCGCTTATAAACCACTTCCAGCCTAAGGTGGTTCTCTCTGTAAAAAGCCTGATTTTCTACTTCTCCTTCTCGTCGCTTTTCCTTATTAGGTTTTAAGTATACTTATTATATTTCTAAACCTAGAAAATGTTAACCAATTACTTTTTGAAGACGATTTAAAACTTTTTCTTTTCCAAGAAGTGCAATAGCATTAGGAAGCTCTGGGCCGTGTGTTTGACCAGTAGTTGCAACACGGATTGGCATAAATAAGTTTTTACCTTTATGACCTGTTTCCTTTTGAACCGCTTTAATAGCTGCCTTAATTGCTGCCGGTTCCATAGCTTCTAGTGCTTCTACTTGACCAGCAAATGCACGAAGTACTTCAGGTACTTGTTCACCTTTTAATACTTCTTGTCCTTCTTCTTCATAATCAACATGATCTTTGAAGAACATTTCAGAAAGCTCTACAATTTCAGCTCCAAAGCTCATTTGTTCATGATATAACGCAATTACATCACGAATCCAAGCTTGTTCTTGTTCACTTAAAGTTTCACCTATACGTCCAGCTTTCACTAAATGCGGTAAGCTTAATTCTACCACCGTATCTAAATCTTGCTTTTTCATATATTGGTTGTTCATCCATTTTAGTTTTTGAGAATCAAATAATGCAGGTGATTTTGATAAACGAGCTGCATCGAACATTTTGATAAACTCTTCTTGAGAGAAGATTTCTTCTTCTCCTACTGGCGACCAACCTAGTAGTGCAATAAAGTTAAAGATTGCTTCTGGAAGATATCCAAGCTCTTTATATTGCTCAATAAATTGAATAATAGATTCATCACGCTTACTTAATTTTTTACGGCTTTCATTTACAATTAAAGTCATATGACCGAATTGTGGAATATCCCAACCGAAAGCTTCATAAATCATCATTTGTTTTGGCGTGTTTGAAATATGATCATCACCACGAAGTACGTGTGTAATTTCCATTAAGTGATCATCTACTGCTACTGCAAAGTTATAAGTTGGAATCCCATCTTTTTTCACGATAACGAAATCACCGAAATCATTTGAATGGAATGCAACTTCATCTTTTACAATATCTTTAAATGTGTAATCACGGTCAGCTGGTACACGGAAACGAATACTTGGAATACGTCCCTCAGCTTCAAATTCTTTCACTTGCGCTTCAGTTAAATCACGGTGGTTACCCGCATAACGAGGTGTTTCACCACGAGCAATTTGCCCTTCGCGTTCTGCTTCTAGCTCTTCTTCTGTCATGTAACATTTGTAAGCTAAACCACGCTCTAATAAATCTTCATATAACTTTTTATAAATATCTAGACGCTCTGTTTGACGATATGGTCCAAATTCACCACCAACATCAACACCTTCATCCCAGTCCATACCGAGCCATTTCAAGTATTTTAATTGGCTTTCTTCTCCACCAGCAACATTACGTTTTACATCAGTATCTTCAATACGAATAATAAACTTACCATCTTGATGACGAGCAAATAAATAATTAAATAATGCCGTACGCGCATTTCCGATATGTAAGTGTCCTGTTGGACTTGGCGCATAGCGCACTCTCACTTGCTTTTCCATAATTGGTACACCTTCCATTCTTAATGTCAACACATTCTATAATTGTACACCAAAAAAATGTGATTATCCATCTTACGAATTAAAAACCATTATTTTTTCTGTAATAAAACAACTGCTTGAGAAGCAATTCCTTCTTCTCTACCTGTAAATCCTAATTTTTCTGTTGTTGTTGCCTTTACATTGATATTATCAATAGACGTTTCTAATAGTTCACTAATGCGTTTACGCATACTTTCAATATGTGGTGCCATTTTTGGCTTTTGAGCAATAATTGTACAATCTAAATTTCCTAATTCATAACCTTGTTCACGCACAAATTCCCAAACCTTTTGCAACAATACAGCTGAATCAGCATCTTTAAAGGCAGGGTCTGTATCAGGGAAATGTTTTCCGATATCTCCTGCTGCAATTGCACCTAAACACGCGTCCGCGATCGTATGTAACAATACGTCTGCATCAGAGTGACCGATTAATCCTTTTTCATGAGGAATTGTAATCCCGCCAATAATTAACGGTCTACCTTCCGCAAATTCATGTACATCAAAACCTTGTCCAATTCGAAACATTTTTTACATCCTCCTCGAGCTAAACTACTGAGCTTTATGATTCTATATTATATCGCTATCCTTATAAAGAAAAGCCCGGCTGTTGCCGAGCTTTTCTTCTCTATAATCATTGCTATCATTTCTTTTGAACGTGAAGAAAACTTTCAGCAATTAGTAAATCCTCTGGAGTCGTCACTTTAATATTATAGTAACTCCCCCCTACTACACCTACTTGCTTCCCGATACGTTCTACGAGACTTGCATCATCTGTACCAAGAAAACAACTCTGTTTCGCACTTCTATGAGCTTCTAACAAAAGAGAAACAGAGAACCCTTGTGGTGTTTGTACAGCTTTAAGCTGAGATCTTTCTACCGTTTCAACAACAACACCCTGCTCTACTTTCTTAACAGTATCTTTCACTGGCACCGTACAAATGGAAGCTCCATATTTTTCTGCTGCAGTTAATACATCTTGAATCACTTTATTCGTTACGAACGGGCGCGCACCGTCATGTACAAGAACATACTCAACATCACTCGTATGCTGAATCGCGTTATATACACTATCTTGTCTTTCAGCTCCACCTTGAATAAATTGTACTGGCTTTTCAACCGGATACTTCTGCATTAACTCTTCAAAATACGGACGCTCTTCTTCGTTAATTGCCATAATAATATTTTTACATGCTTTATCCTTTTCAAAAGCACGTAACGTATGCACAATAATTGGTACTTCATTAATAAGTAAGAACAACTTATTTTTGCCAGCACCCATCCGCTTTCCTTGACCCGCTGCTGGAATAATTAATGTATACATATTAATAATCCTCTACTTATAATGCTTTTTCTAATAATTTACGTTTGGCAAAAATCATACGCCCCGCCGATGTTTGTAACACACTCGTAACGAGTACATCGAGTTGTGAGCCTACATATTCTCTACCATCTTCTACTACAATCATTGTGCCATCATCTAAATATGCCACACCTTGATTTTGTTCTTTTCCATCTTTTACAACATAAACACTTAGTTCTTCACCTGGGAGTACAACAGGTTTAATTGCATTAGCTAAATCGTTAATATTTAACACCGTTACCCCTTGTAATTCAGAGACCTTGTTTAAGTTGAAGTCATTCGTTACTACCGTTCCACCAGTGATTTTCGCTAACTTTACAAGTTTGCTATCCACTTCCTGAATATCATCGAAATCACCTTCATAAATTTCTACCGGAATCGGCATCTCTTTTTGAATACGATTTAAAATATCTAATCCTCTGCGACCACGATTACGTTTTAAAGCATCAGAAGAATCGGCAATGTGCTGAAGTTCTTCTAACACGAATTGTGGAATGACAATTGTTCCCTCTAAAAACTTTGTTTGGCAAATATCAGCAATACGTCCATCGATAATTACACTTGTATCAAGAATTTTCCAATGCGCTAAAGATTCTTCTACCTCATTTTCTGGTTCTTCATTCTCACTATTATTATTTTTCTTCTTCCCACGTTGTGGTAATGTAAATAATCCTAGCAATTCATTCCTCTTTTTAAACCCTACTTGGAATCCTAAATATCCTAGTAAAAGAGTAAAGAACACTTGCAACACTGTACTAATAACTGGAATTGTAAATTCACGAATTGGTATTAAAATTAAATACGCAACAATAAGCCCAGAGATTAAACCTAATGTACCAAATAAAACATCTGCTACAGGCGCCTTTACAAGAGCCTCTTCAATATGCTTAATAAGTTGAACAATATAATCTACAAGCCAAAATGTTGTTAAAAATAAAATAATTGCACCAATAATTGCACGAACATACGATCCTTCCAATAAAGGAACGGCACCGATGTCTAATACATTAATAACCTTTGGGATTAAGTAAATCCCTAACGCTCCCCCGATTACTAAAAAGAAGAGCTGTACAATCCGTTTTAACATCCAACCACCTCCTACTCATTATTAACCATTGTTTCGCTAATCAAAACGCCCAATGCAAAAGCGGACGTGTTTTTTTATAAATAGTTTTATTTACCAATATATCATATCATATACCAAAAATGTTCTAGTGTCGTTATATTATGGAATCAATGTAATATTCTTAATTGTGTCTACTCATATAGAGATGCTCTTGAATTCTTTTTAGGCCTTCTCGTATTTTCTTCGCCCTGACTTCTCCAATTCCTTCTACATCATCTAATTCATTAATAGTTGCACGACAAACACCCTGCAAGGTTTTAAATCGATTAATTAAATTTTCAATGATAAGTGGTGGAACACGCGAAATTTTGCTTGTGATTCGGTATCCTCTCGGCGTCACACTTTCTTCTAAACTCGTTTGTCCCGGGTATCCGAGCAATTTAACTAAATCACTATCCTCTAGAAGTTGTGTATTCGCAAGCTCTTGTAACTTTTTCAAAATTTGATGATGGTCTTGTGTTTTTTCTTGATAGTAATCTTTAATTAATAGCGCTGCCTCTGCTTCTAAGTCGGCTAGTAGTTCCGTAAGTTGTAAACGAATTAACCTACCTTCTGTTCCCAATTCATGAATATAGCTCAATATTTCATTTTTAATACGTAGTACCATTTCAACACTATGTAAAACATGAACCACCTCGGACATTGTAACAACCTCTTCAAATTCTAGAATGCCCAAATTCGTAATCCCATCATTCCATACAGCCTTATATTTTTCTAACGTTTGAATAGCTTGGTTTGCCTTTGTTAAAATAACACCTATATCTTTTAGTGTATAACGTAAATTCCCTTGGTATAGCGTAATTACGTTACGTCTTTGTGAAATAGCCACAACAAGGCTACCTGTCTGCTTTGCTACGCGCTCCGCCGTTCGGTGGCGCATACCTGTCTCAATAGAGTCGATAGATGACTCTGGAACTAACTGTGCGTTCGCAATCAAAATTTTACTTCCAGTTTCATTTAAAATAAGTGCCCCATCCATTTTTGCTAATTCGTATAAACTAGCCGGAGAAAATGCACAATTAATATGAAAACCTCCATCAACAATACTTTTAATCTGCTCATTATATCCAAGAACAATTAATCCCCCTGTTTGTGCGCGAAGTACATTATCTATCCCTTCGCGCAGTGGTGTTCCCGGGGCCACAAGTTGTAAAATATTAATCATACTTTTGACACGTTGCTTGTTTTCTTCCATAGCCTAGCCTCCTAATGTCAAACGAAGCGCTTCTCCTAAATTAGATACACCAACTACCTCAATCCCATCTGGAATTGTCCATCCTCCCAAGTTTTTTCTAGGAATAATAGCACGTTGAAATCCTAATTTAGCTGCTTCTTGTACACGTTGTTCGATTCTTGATACTCTTCTTATTTCTCCAGTTAATCCTACTTCTCCTATTACTGCATCGGTTGGTGCCGTTGATTTATCTCTAAAACTTGAAGCTATACTTAAAGCGACAGCTAAATCAATTGCTGGTTCATCTAACTTCAAACCACCTGCTACTTTTAAATATGCATCCTGATTTTGCAATAATAAGCCTGTTCTTTTTTCTAGCACTGCCATAATAAGCGATACACGATTATGATCAATTCCCGTTGCCATTCTTCGCGGGTTTCCAAAACTAGTAGGGGAGATTAATGCTTGTATTTCTACTAAAACTGGTCTTGTTCCTTCCATTGAGGCAACCACTGTTGATCCTGCAACCCCAACTGGTCTTTCCTCAAGAAAAATTTCAGAAGGGTTTAATACTTCTGCAAGGCCAAGCTCTTTCATTTCAAAAATACCCATTTCATTCGTAGAACCAAAACGATTCTTTACTGCTCGCAAAATACGGTATGTATGATGACGGTCTCCTTCAAAGTAAAGAACTGCATCGACCATATGTTCTAACATACGAGGTCCTGCAATCGCTCCCTCTTTTGTCACATGTCCAACGATAAAAATAGGGATTCCTTTCGTTTTTGCAAGTTTCATTAATTCCGCTGTACATTCACGAACTTGTGCCACACTTCCCGGCGCTGATGTTACTTCAGGTAGATGTATTGTTTGAATAGAGTCAATAACAACAAAGGCTGGGTTCACCTCTTCAATATGTGTTGCAATTCGCTGTAAATCCGTCTCTGATACAACAAATAGATTACTACCATTTACATGTAAACGATCCGCACGCAGTTTAATCTGTTTTGCTGATTCTTCACCTGATATATATAGGACATCATATGAAGAATCTGCTAATTGCGATGATATTTGTAACAGTAACGTTGATTTTCCAATCCCGGGGTCTCCACCAATCAGTACTAAGGATCCATCTACAATCCCGCCACCAAGTACACGGTTAAATTCTTGAAATTTTGTTTCAATACGCGCCTCAGACTTTGTTTCCACTTCTGTTAGACGCCTTGGTTTTGTTACTTCTGTTTGAATTGCATTGGCATAATTAAGGCGCCTTGATGATACAACCGGTTCCATCTCTTCAACAAGCGTATTCCATTGACCACATCCAGGGCATTTCCCCATATATTTTGGTGACTGATACCCACACTCTTGACATGTAAATTTTGTTTTCTTTTTAGCCATATCGTTTTATATCTCACTTCACTTTCATCTATAAACAATTTATCCTTGTCGTACAAGAAAGAGGGCTATCTCGTAGCCCTCTTAGTTTGTCTATACTTATTTTACCTTTTCAGCACTATGAATGACAAATGATTCTCCTTCAACATCAAAGATAACTTTTTGTCCTTTCTCAATAGCACCTTTTAAAAGTTCTTCCGATAGTCTATCTTCTACATGTTTCTGAATTGCTCTACGAAGCGGACGAGCACCGTACTCTCGGTCAAACCCTTTATCAGCAATAGCCGAAATCGCTCCTTCTGTTAAATGCAATTCAATTTCTTGCTCTTTTAAGCGATTTACTAACTGATTTACCATAAGTGTTACAATCTCTTGAATATGTTTTTTCTCAAGCATATGGAACACGATAATTTCATCAATACGGTTTAAGAATTCTGGACGGAATGCCTTTTTCAGTTCATCCATTACTTTACCTTTCATATCTGAATAATCGCGGCTCTCATCTTGTACGTTAAATCCAAGATGTTTATTACGTTTTAACGCTTCTGCACCAACGTTAGATGTCATAATAACAATTGTATTACGGAAATCAACTGTACGCCCTTTAGAATCTGTTAAGCGACCATCTTCTAATACTTGTAGTAAAATGTTAAACACATCAGGATGAGCTTTCTCTACTTCATCTAATAAGACAACTGAATATGGCTTACGGCGAACCTTTTCTGTTAATTGTCCACCTTCTTCATATCCAACATATCCTGGAGGAGATCCAACTAAACGAGAAGTAGAATGCTTCTCCATGTACTCAGACATATCGATGCGAATCATTGCATCCTCATCACCGAACATAGATTCTGCCAACGCTCTTGCTAGCTCCGTTTTACCTACACCTGTTGGTCCTAAGAAAATAAATGAACCAATCGGACGTTTCGGATCTTTCAAGCCTGCTCTAGCACGACGAACAGCTTTCGCTACAGCTACTACCGCTTCATCTTGACCGATCACACGATCGTGAAGAATTGATTCTAAGTTTAATAATTTATCAGTCTCTGTTTGTGCAAGTTTAGAAACCGGGATACGAGTCCACGTAGAAACGACATTTGCAATATCTTCTACTGTCACTTCTGAGTTTTCTTTTCCTTGTTGCTCTTTCCATTGACGCTTCGTATCTTCTAACTTCTCACGTAAGCGTTGTTCCATATCACGTAACGAAGCAGCTTTTTCAAATTCTTGACTTTGTACAGCTGCATCTTTTTCTTTCCTAATTTCCTCAAGCTTCACTTCAAGCTCTTTTAGATTTGGTGGTGTTGTATAAGAGCGTAAGCGCACCTTTGAAGCAGCTTCATCAATTAAATCAATTGCTTTATCTGGTAAGAAACGATCTGTAATGTAACGATCTGAAAGCTTTACAGCTGCATCAATTGCATCATCTGTAATAGATACGCGGTGATGTGCCTCATAACGATCGCGTAAACCTTTCAAAATTTGAGTTGATTCATCTAAACTTGGCTCATCAACATGAATTGGTTGGAAACGTCTCTCTAAAGCTGCGTCTTTTTCAATATATTTGCGATATTCATCTAACGTTGTCGCCCCAATACATTGTAATTCTCCACGAGCTAAAGATGGTTTTAAAATGTTAGATGCGTCAATAGCACCTTCTGCGCCGCCTGCACCAATTAATGTATGAAGTTCATCAATAAATAGAATGATATTTCCTGCTTGGCGGATTTCATCCATTACTTTCTTCAAACGGTCTTCAAATTCACCACGGTATTTCGTTCCGGCTACCACTGTGCCCATATCTAGTGTCATAACACGCTTATCTCTTAAAGTTTCAGGAACTTCATTATTTACGATTTGTTGTGCTAATCCTTCTGCAATTGCCGTTTTACCTACACCAGGCTCCCCAATTAATACAGGGTTGTTTTTTGTTCTACGACTTAAAACTTCAATTACACGTTGAATTTCTTTACCACGTCCAATAACAGGATCTAAACGATTTTCACGTGCAACAACTGTTAAATCACGTGCTAAGCTATCAAGTGTTGGTGTATTTGCATTTGTTGAAGAACCACCTTGATGACCTGAACTTGCTTCATTACTTCCAAGAAGTTGCAATACTTGTTGTCTTGCCTTATTTAAGCTAACACCTAAGTTATTTAAAACACGTGCTGCTACCCCTTCACCTTCGCGGATTAAACCAAGTAAGATATGTTCTGTTCCAACATAAGAATGACCTAATTTGCGAGCTTCATCCATAGACAACTCAATAACCTTTTTAGCACGCGGTGTATAATGTACAGTTTGAGAAGCTTCTGTTCCGCGCCCAATTAACGCTTCTACCTCTTTTTGAACTTTCTCCGGGCTTAATCCAAGAGCAATCAACGCTTTTGCTGCAATCCCTTCACCTTCGCGGACAAGCCCAAGTAAAATATGTTCTGTTCCAATATTGTTATGCCCAATACGAATCGCTTCCTCTTGAGATAAAGCTAATACTTTCTGTGCTCTTTCTGTAAATCTTCCAAACATCATAGAAATCGCCTCCTACTTGCGCTTAGTTTTTTCAATACGTAATCGCTCACGGATTAAGGTTGCTCTTCGATAATCTCTTTCTTCTGGTCCTAAAGGTCCTCCTGCATATTGTTGTAAAATGCCTGGTTGTGTAAGAACCATTAGCTCAGTCAAAATATTTCTCGATATACCTTTTATATATCCTAAATCAATACCAAGTCGTAAATCTGATAAGCAATTGGCTGCTTCCGCAGATTGAATTAAACGACTGTTGGCTAGTATGCCATAAGAGCGATAAACTTTATCTTCAAGCTCAATACTTGAATTTTGTACAATTAATTCTCTAGCCATCTTTTCTTGCTGTATGATTTGTTGAATGACACTCTTTAAATCTGCAATAATATCTTCTTCAGATTTTCCTAGCGTCATTTGGTTTGACACTTGAAATATATTACCTAACGCTTCGCTACCTTCACCGTATATTCCTCTTACTACTAACCCTAATTTTTGAATTACTTGTATAATACGGCTAATTCTTTTCGTCAAAACGAGCCCCGGTAAATGAATCATTACAGAAGCCCTCAATCCTGTACCAACATTAGTAGGGCAGCTTGTAATATATCCAAGTGATTCATCAAAAGCATATTCAACCTCTTTCTCAATCCAATTATCTATTTGATTGGCACTTTGAAGAGCCTCTGATAACTGCAATCCTGAAAATAAGCACTGAATCCGAATATGGTCTTCTTCATTCAGCATAACACTAATATGTTCGCTTTCTGACAATAGACATGCTCCATATTCTGTTCCTGCAAGGTTGGGACTAATTAAATGCTTTTCAACTAATACTCTCCTTTGAAGAGGCGTTAATTCATTCATTTTTAATAGCTCAAACTCTCCAAAAGGTTCTACCGTTTTATTTATAAATTCCTTTTTAAATAATTCTTGAATCAGTTTAGCTTCTTCTTCATTTTGCATAGTAGAGAATTGATATTTTTTAAAATTACGAGCCAAACGAATTCGACTACTTAAAACAATATCAGAATCAGGGCCATCCCCCTTCATCCACGGACTAATCGCTTCATTCATAATTTTGTCCAGTGACATAGAACTATTCCCCCTCTCTATGCTCACTAAGCTGATTTTCAAGGTTTCTAATTTTATCCCTTATTTCAGCAGCTTTCTCAAATTCCTCTTTCTGTACGTATTGTTTCAGAATGAGTTTTAGTTCATCTAATTCTTTCTTTAAGTGAATATTTCCTTCTATACGCTCCGGAATTTTTCCACAATGATCTGTATGCCCGCCGTGAAGACGTTTTAATAACGGCTTTACATGTTCCTTAAATGTATCGTAACAAGAAGCACATCCAAAGCGTCCTACCTTTGTAAGTTGCTCATATGTCATTTTACAATCTGGACATCTTAATATATTTGTGTTCGAAAATCCGCTTTTTCCTTCTTCAAACATTGTTGATTCACCGTGTAATAACCCAGCAAATAAATCATGGAATGAAAAGTTAGACTGCGATGATTGAAAGAAAGACGTATAGCCACTTTGTTCTGCACATTGCTCACAAAGATGAACTTCCGCCTTCTTTTCGTTAATTACTTTTGTATAATGTAAAGTTGCTGGTCTTATATTACAGTTTTGACAAGTCATCACTATCCCCACCTTTACAACAGGAACGATCTATCTCATAGTACTTTTCATACATTACTAGACTGTTCACTTTCCTTTATTCGTTTACATAAAAGTGCGTGTTCTTTTTTCAAAACTTCTACAATATTTAACTGCCTTATCTCTTAGTTATTATTCTTTTACAAAAGCTGTATTTATTTATATTTCAGTGTTCTTAACATTGCGCATAATATTCGAGCCCTAAGTTCATCTCGAGAAGGAACATCCATTGATAATACAGAACGATCTAGTACGCTTAACATAAGTTTAGCTTCACGATTCGTTATGATTCCCTCTTCTATTAAACGTATAATCATACTCTCTGCATTTCCTTGCGCAACGCTATGATCAATCATATGAAGCATTTGATCAATAATGTCTATATCGTCATGCAGTTTGACTTTTATAATGCGAATGTAACCTCCTCCACCACGTTTACTTTCTACTACAAATCCTCTTTCTAACGTAAAACGGGTATTGATTACATAATTGATTTGAGATGGTACGCACTCGAATCGATCCGCAATCTCATTTCTTTTGATTTCAATCACATTATTATTACTTAAGTCAATAACTTGCTTTAGATATTGCTCAATGATATCAGATATATTTCTCATTTATCCGCCACCTTTATTGACTTTGACTATCTTTGACTTTAATTATATACGTATTAATAAAATTTGCAACTCTTTTGCTTATTTACTATCCTAGCCACATTCTACTGTATTTAATCAAAATAATACTTATTTAAATACATTTTTAATTACTATGGATTATAAAAGAAAACACGAAAAAACACGAGTCATTTGACTCGTGTTTAATTGCTTGGCGACGTCCTACTCTCACAGGGACAAGGTCCCAACTACCATCGGCGCTAGAGAGCTTAACTTCCGTGTTCGGTATGGGAACGGGTGTGACCTCTCTGCCATCATCACCAAACTATGAAGGAGGCACGCCGCCAGCGTTCATCCTGAGCCAGGATCAAACTCTCCAATAAAGTTAGTTTGTCTAGCATCATAAAATAAAAATTGACGTTTCACGTTGTTTGTTTCGTTCAGTTTTCAAAGAACTACTTCGTCGCTCGTAAGCGACTTTATCAATATAACATTTCGTTATATTTTCGTCAACAACTTTTTTTAATAAGTTGTTTTTCGTTTGTTTTGCTTGTTACCTTTCGTGGCAACGAATATAAATATACCAGTTTGATTATTAAAATGCAATAGTTTTTCTAATAAAATTTTTAACTTAGTAAAAAAGTATAAAAACAGCACTTTTCTTCTATATAAATATAATTTCTCGCACCACCAAACTCTACTACTCACACTTAAATAAAAAAAGCTTTGGAGAAATCTCCAAAGCTTAGTCTTGTTTATGACGCATAGCAGGGAATAATAGTACGTCACGAATAGATGGTGCATTCGTTAATAACATAACAAGACGATCAATACCAATTCCTAGTCCACCTGTAGGAGGCATACCATACTCAAGAGCTTCGATATAATCATCATCCATCATGTGAGCTTCATCATTACCTTGTTCGCGTTCTTTTAATTGCGCTTCAAAACGTTCTTTCTGATCGATTGGATCATTTAATTCAGTGAATGCATTTGCATGTTCACGTGCAACAATAAATAATTCGAAACGGTCTGTGAATCGTGGATCTTCGTCATTCTTTTTCGCAAGTGGCGAAATTTCTACCGGATGACCGTAAATAAATGTTGGCTGGATTAATTTATCTTCTACTTTTTGCTCGAAGAATTCATTAATAATATGACCAACTTCCATTGTATCCTTAATTTCTACATTATGTTCTTTTGCAAGTTCACGCGCTTCTTCTACACTCATCGGATTCCAGAAATCTGCTCCAGAATGTTCTTTAATTGCATCTACCATATGAAGGCGTGTCCATTCTGGTTCTAGATTAATTTCATAATCACCATACTGAATTGTTGTTGTACCTAGTACTTGCTTCGCGATATGAGCAACCATATTTTCTGTTAGTTTCATAATATCTTTATAATCAGCATACGCTTCATATAATTCAATCATCGTAAACTCGGGATTATGACGAGTTGATACACCCTCGTTACGGAATACACGGCCGATTTCATAAACTTTTTCTAATCCACCCACAATAAGGCGTTTTAAATGAAGTTCAATTGCGATACGCATATATAATTCCATATCTAACGCATTATGGTGCGTGATGAAAGGACGCGCAGAAGCTCCACCTGCAATTGCGTGCATCATAGGTGTTTCCACTTCAAGATAACCATTGTCATCTAAGTATCTTCTCATTTCACGAATGATTTTACTGCGAGTAACAAATGTTTCACGGCTTTCCATACTTGTAATTAAGTCTAAGTAACGTTGACGGTAACGTTGTTCAACATCTTTTAATCCATGATATTTATCCGGTAATGGACGAAGAGATTTCGTTAATAACGTAAAGCCCGTTGCTTTCACCGAAAGTTCTCCAACGTTCGTTTTGAAAATTTTACCTTCAATACCTACTAAGTCACCTAAATCTGCTGTTTTAAATAATTCGTACTCTTCATCTCCAACAGCATCTTTACGAACGTAAATTTGAACTTGTCCATGTAAATCTTGAATATGTGCAAATCCAGCTTTTCCTTTACCGCGTTTTGTCATAATACGACCAGCGATAGAAACAGAGATTTCTTTCTCCTCTAATTCTTCTTTAGAGAACTCTCCATATAGGCTTAATAATTCATTTGTTGCATTTGTACGTTCAAAACGTTTACCGAACGGATCGATCCCTTGCTCACGTAAGTTATGTAGCTTTTCACGACGAACAAGCAATTGGTCGTTTAATTCTTCGTGGTTCATGTTATCCATGGTATTGATATCACTCCAGCTCTATTAATTTTTACAATATATACAGTATAGCATTTTCTACTCAACTAGAAAAACTGCCAGCAACTAACTGGCAGTTCTTCTTTCTTTCACGTAATTATAGGAAGTGTATAGAAGAATGTCAATCTTCCCTTCCTATTATTAACCAACGTGAATTGTTTGTTGTTTCGCTTCTACTTCTTCTACAAATGTACCTAATACATTCGCAAGGTCTTCACGGGTATTACAAGCATTGATACCATTACGTACAGTTGCATTACCACGAATACCCTTTAAATACCAAGCTGCGTGCTTTCTCATCTCTCTTACAGCGACATTTTCATTCTTTAAATCGATCAGACGATCTAGATGCAACATACATACGTCAATTTTCTCACGTACTGTCGGTTCTGGCATTAATTCACCCGTCTCTAAATACTTTACCGTACGATAAATCATCCATGGATCCCCAAGGGCAGCGCGGCCAATCATAACACCATCTACACCGATTTCATCAAGCATACGCTTTGCATCTTGTGGCGTTGCGACATCACCATTTCCGATAACCGGGATATTTACAGCTTGTTTTACTTGTTTAATAATATCCCAATCCGCTTTTCCTTCATACATTTGTACTCGTGTGCGCCCATGAACTGCTACCGCTTGTCCACCTGCACGCTCAACAGCCTTCGCATTCTCGATTGCGAAAATATGATCCTCATCCCAACCAATACGCATTTTAACTGTAACTGGTTTTTCTACAGCATCTACAACTGCTGCTACCATTTCATATATTTTATTTGGGTCTAAAAGCCACTTTGCTCCTGCATCACACTTAACGATTTTTGGTACTGGGCACCCCATATTAATATCAATGATGTCTGCTGTCGTATATTGATCTACGTATTTCGCAGCATCTACAAGGGTTTCTTTCTCGCCACCAAAAATTTGTAAACTTAATGGCTTTTCTCTCTCATCAATATATAACATATCTAATGTTCTTTTATTATTCAGTAGTATCGCCTTATCACTTACCATTTCAGCACAAACTAGGCCTGCACCGAATTCTTTTACTGTCAAACGGAATGCAGAGTTACACACTCCCGCCATCGGTGCTAATACAACCGGATTTTTCATCTCAATATTTGCGATTTTTAACACTCGATTTACTCCTTCCTTCATGGTCACTTTGGCATTAGCTCATCTATCGAGACCTTTAATGCTTTAGCAACTTCCACTACAAAGTCTTGGGAAGGCGATCGATTCCCTCGCTCAACTTCACCTAAAACAGATACAGATACCCCTAATTCTTTTGCAAAACCTTCTTGCGTGTAACCTTTTAGTTTTCGAAAAGCACGAATGCGTCTTCCCCATTTTTCTGCTTCCATACCGTTACTCCCTCTCGCCTTTTCATTTCTTCTACTTGTGAACGTGAAATGTTTTGTTTTATATCTTGATTAATCTCTAACAACGGAACGATAACAAAAGCTCTTTCGAACATCCGCGGATGCGGAACAATAAGATTCTCTGCTTCAATATTTTCTTGATTATATAGTAAAATGTCAAGGTCGATAGTCCTAGGTCCCCACCTAATTTCCCTTTTTCTTCCTAGATCATTTTCTACTTTTTGCGTTACTTTCAATAATTCTTGCGGTGATAAATTGGTAGAAATTTTTATAACTAAATTTAAAAAGCAACTTTGGTCAGTATAGCCAACCGGTTCCGTCTCATATACAGACGAAACATCTTCAACTTTGATATAAGGATTTTTATTCAGAAACTGAATCGCTTCAGTTAAATACGTATAACGTTCTCCAATATTTGAACCTAATGCAATGTAAGCTATATTATTCATGGACGTTCTCTCGTAATTTCTACCGCTACAGCACGATAATGCCCCGGTATCGGCGGATCTGGTTTAATTACCTTTATCGTACATCTTGAAATACTCTCATATTGTTTCAATATATCTGTAGCAATATTTTCAGCAATACTCTCTACAAGCTTATATGTTCTATCTTCTACAACTTTCCTACATAACTCGAAAAGTTCTCCATAATTAACAGAATGCTCTAAGTCATCACTTTCTCCTGCTCGCTTCAAATCCAATTCCACAGTTAAGTCCACTTTAAATCTCTGGCCCAATTTATTTTCCTCTGGGAATACACCATGATAACCATAAAACTCCATATCATGAATATAAATTTTATCCAATTACTTTACCCCCTTACCAATCATCGCATCCATCATCTTAGCCATACGTGCCATTTCCTTCACATCATGAACACGAACAAACTCACAACCCTTTTCAATACCAAGACAAACGGTAGCTCCCGTCCCCTCAAGACGTTCTTCTACCGGTAAATCTAGCACATGCCCAATAAAGGACTTTCTTGAAGTACCTAAGAGAACTGGATAACCTAGTACGTTTAACTGTTCTAAATTACGCATCGCTTCTAAATTTTGTTCAGGCGTTTTAGCAAAACCGATACCTGGGTCTAAAATGATATTCTCATCTCGCACGCCAGCATCTTTAGCAATTTTAATACTGTCATATAAGTCAGCAATCATATCAGCCATTAAATTACGATAATTCATATTATCGCGATTATGCATTAAGATAATAGGTACATCGTAATGAGCTGCAACTTCAGCGATTTTTGGTTCCGCCTTCGCTCCCCAAATATCATTAATAATATGAGCACCAGCTTCAATTGCCTGTTTTGCAACTTCCGCTTTATACGTGTCGATAGAAATAGGCAATTTCACCTCTTTTGAAACAGCCTGAATCATTGGAACAACTCGTTTTATTTCTTCTTCCACCGATACTTTAGCAAAGCCCGGACGAGTAGATTCGCCACCAATATCAATAATATGAGCACCTTCATCTCGCATTTCTTTCGCATGGCGCACTGCAGCATCTACCTCGTTGTAACTCCCACCATCAGAAAACGAATCTGGTGTTACGTTTAAAATCCCCATAATTAACGTTTTTTCATTTAAGTTCAATGTATATTCGCCGCAGCGCAAATCATAATCCCACTTCAAACTACACATCTCCTCTTCGTAATTCATTTCTGCTCCACAATTTCTCTCTCTGCATTTCATAAAGGTCCATAAATCTTTTTGTAACCATACCTACTTTACCCGGGAAATCTCGCCCCTCTATACGATTAAGCGGAACAATTTCTTGAATCGAGTTTGTTACGAAGACTTCATCAGCTGAAAGTAATTCATCTTTTGTAAAGAAACCTTCTTTTACTTCTATACCAATCTCTTCAGCAACCTTTATAATAAACGCACGAGTGATACCATTTAAAATCCCTGTTTCAAGCGAAGGTGTATATAAAATATCACCTTTCACAAAAAAGAGATTCGAAACAATACCCTCTGCAACATAACCTACTTCAGTCAGGAAAATCCCTTCCTTATTCACACCATTTCCAATTTCACGTTTCCCCAAAATGTTATTTAAATAATGGTGAGACTTCAAGCGAGATGCACCCTCTGGTGTATTTCTCACTTGATTTAAGACAACCCCTTCTTTTTCCACTACATCTCCCGGGGCCGCTAAAGGTTTTATAAAAACAATAATAGACGGCTCTTCATAAATTTCTGTTTGCAATCCAATTTCATCTATACCCGCCGATACATTAAAACGGACATACGCATGCTCTAATTTATTCTTAACGAGTAAATTCTTCAAAATAAGCATTACTTCATCTTTCGTCATTGTCCATTTTATTTGCAATGTATCCAGCGCATCTATTAAACGGTCATAATGATCATCCAATAAAAAAGGATGACCATTATAAATACGAAAAGTCTCAAAAACTCCAAGACCATATAAATAACCATGATCATAAGGAGAAATTCTCGCTTCACTTGATTCTACATACTGACCATTTACGTAAATTAACATGATGTCACACTTGGACTATATTTATGAATGAAATTCTGCAACAACTCTTTCCCGTGAGAAGTCATAATAGATTCCGGGTGGAACTGCACACCTTCAATCGGTAATGTTGTATGGCGGAGCGCCATAATTTCCCCTTCTTCTGTCCAAGATGTTACTTCTAAGCAATCAGGTAACGTCTCTTTTTTAACAATAAGGGAATGATAGCGCGTCGCAGTAAACGGATTAGGGATATCCGAAAAAATCGTCTTCTCATCATGATGCATAAGCGATGTTTTCCCATGCATTAATCGCTCTGCACGGACAACCTCTCCACCAAACACTTGCGCAATAGATTGATGCCCAAGACAAACCCCAAAAATCGGAATCTTTCCAGCAAAGTATCGAATAACCTCCATACTAATCCCTGCCTCATTCGGACTACATGGACCTGGCGAAATCATTAAAAAGTCTGGTTTCATATTCTCAATATCTGAAATAGTCACTTCATCGTTACGTTTAACAACAAGCTCTTGTCCAAGTTCTCCAAGAAACTGTACTAAATTAAATGTAAAAGAATCATAATTATCAATCATTAATATCATTTCTCTCACCTAACCGTTTCTTCACTACGTTCTTTTGCACGCCATAAAGCAATCGCCTTTTTTAACGACTCTTTATATTCATTTTCCGGATTTGAATCAATTACAATTCCCGCTCCCGCTTGTACATGCGCTTTTCCATCTTTAGCAAGAAGTGTCCTAATCACAATATTCAATTCTGTATCTCCAGAATAACCAATCCAACCAATTGAACCTGTATAAATCCCTCGGCGAACAGGTTCTAGTTCTTCAATAATTTCCATCGTACGTATTTTCGGTGCACCAGTAATTGTCCCCCCAGGGAATACAGCCTTCACTAAATCAAAAGCGTCTTTATCTTCTTCCACCTCACCACGCACATTAGAAACAATATGCATAACGTGTGAGTATTTCTCAATTACCATAAATTCATCTACTTCTACAGTTCCATATTTACAAACACGCCCTAAATCATTTCGTTCTAAATCTACAAGCATGACATGCTCTGCTCGTTCCTTTTCATTCTCAATTAATTCTTTTGCCAACTCTTCATCCTCTTGCTCATTCGCCCCTCTAGATCTCGTTCCAGCAATAGGCCTTGTACTTACTTCAGTTCCTTGTTTCTTAATTAGCAACTCCGGCGATCCACTAACAATTTGAAAATCCCCAAGCTCCAAGTAACCCATATATGGAGATGGATTAATTTCGCGAAGACTTGTATAAATTTCTAGTGGGTGTGTTTGTAACGTTCTTTCTTGTCTTGTCGACAAGTTTACTTGGAACACATCACCAGCACCAATATATTCTTGAATACATTCAACTGCCTTCATAAAGCTTTCTTCAGTAAAAGCAACTGCTTCACTTTTCTTTTTGGGGCACGCAAACGGTATAGTCACTTCTGGCGCTTCTATCGCCCAAAGAATCTTCCATTCATTTAATCGCTCTTTTGCCTCTTCGTGCTTATCTACATAATGTGTAATAATCCATAATACTTTTTCTTCTTGATCATACACAAACACATCATCAAATAATAAAAAGAATATATCAGGTATATTAATATCATCCTCCGCAAGAGAAGAAAGTTTTTCAATATAACGGATGCAATCATAACTAAAATAACCAATTGCACCACCTTGAAAAGGCGGGTATTCCGGATTATAATCCGTTTTCCATCGCTCCATATATTCCTGCATTAAATCTAATGGGTTTCCTTGCTTTATTGTTTCCTTACCACTTTCACTTATATGTAACGTTTCACCCTTCCCTCGGATTACCGCTACTGGGTTTAACCCCACAATGTTATAACGACCGCCACGCCCACTCTCTAACAAAATATGTTGCGGTTTATCCTTAGAAAGAAATTTATATTGCTTAAAGAAATCTAACTGATATGGAATAGAAAGCGCTAAAGATTTTCTTCGTTGCATATCAACACCCCGTCTTCTTTTATCCCACCCTCTTATATTAACCACTTCAAGCTACATTCGTTATGTATATAGAAGAGTTATACTCGAAGGCTAGTGAAAATAAATTAATTATACTACCTCTTATTTTACATGAAGTTTTCTAGTCATTCACTCTTTTCCTATTTCCAATCCAAAAAGAAAAAGCATCCTTTTTCAAGGATGCTTTTTCAATCACATATAATTAAGACTCAAATTGATAAAGTGGTGTACTTAAATAACGTTCACCGTTACTTGGAATAATAACAAGTACCTTTTTCCCTTTACCTAACTTTTTCGCAATTTCTGTTGCTGCATAAATAACCGCTCCAGAAGAGATACCAACTAGAATACCTTCCTCTTTAGCCACTCTTCTTGCATATTCAAACGCTTGCTCCGTTTTCACTTGAACAATTTCATCATATACTTCTACATCCAATGTCTCTGGAATAAATCCAGCCCCAATTCCTTGGATTTTATGTGGACCTGGTTTCCCACCAGATAATACTGGTGAATCCGCAGGTTCTACTGCATAAATTTTAATATCTTTATACGCTTCCTTGAGCACTTCACCAGCACCAGTAATCGTTCCACCCGTACCAATACCTGCAATAAACGCATCTAATTGGTCGCCCATTTGTTCAACAATTTCTGGACCCGTTGTTAAACGGTGAATTTCTGGATTCGATTGGTTTTTGAACTGTTGTGGTATAAAGTAACCATTCTCTTTTGCTAATTCAGTCGCTTTACGAATTGCTCCACCCATTCCTTCAGGCCCTGGAGTCAATACTAATTCCGCACCGTAAGCACGTAATAAATTACGACGCTCAATACTCATTGTTTCTGGCATTACTAAAATTGCCTTATATCCTTTAGCAGCCGCTACCATCGCTAAACCAATTCCCGTGTTACCACTTGTCGGTTCAATGATTGTATCGCCTTCTTTTAATAATCCTTTTTTCTCAGCATCTTCAATCATAGCTAATGCGATACGATCTTTAACGCTGCTCCCTGGATTCATAAATTCTAATTTTAAGTATATATCTGCGCTGTCTGATTCTACGATGCGGTTCAACTTAACGATCGGCGTTTTCCCGATTAATTCTGAAACTGATTGTGCCACTCGCATTCCTGTCACTCCTAACACCGAGTATTTTTATTGGTTTTATCTATATTTAGATTTTGTCAGAAAATTCCCTGTTTGTCAATGTATTTAGAGGTGAATTGCCTTATTACAAATTCTCAATTAAATTTGTAATATCTTCTTTAGAGAACTTGTATCGCTCATTACAGAAATGACAATGAACTTCTGTTTCTTCTTCTTCTTCACGAACTTGCTCTAACTCCGTTTTACCTAAACTAATTAACACACTCTCGATACGTTCGCGAGAGCATGTGCAATTAAATTGAACATCCATCGTTTCTAATACTTTTACCTTATCTTCTCCAAGGACTGCATACAGTAACTCTTCTGGAGAAAGCCCTTGTTCGATCAATGTTGATACAGGAGGAATCTTCTGTAAACGCTCTTCAATGAATGAAATTGTTTCTTCCTGTGCACCTGGCATAATTTGAAGAATAAATCCACCCGCTGCTAATATGCTATCATCTCCATTTACAAGGACACCAACACCTACAGAAGAAGGCGTCTGCTCAGAAACTGCAAAATAATACGTGAAGTCTTCTCCTAATTCTCCTGAAACAATTGGAGATTGACCAATAAACGGCTCACGCATACCAATATCTTTAATTACCGTTACAAATCCTTCAGTACCTACCGCCTGATATACACGTAATTTCCCTTGTTCTGTTCCTTCAAAGTCAACATGTGGATTTGTTACATAACCACGTACATCCCCATTTGCATGAGCATCTACTAAGATAGGACCAATCGGGCCATTACCTTCTACCTTGATCGTTAGCTTTTGGTCACCTTTTAACATTGCACCCATCATTGTACCTGCAGTTAAAGAACGGCCAAGTGCCGCTGAAGCTGTTCTCCATGTATCATGACGTCTTTGCGCCTCACTTACCGTATTTGTAGTACGTACACTATACGCACGCACTTCACCATCAAATGCTAACGCTTTTACTAAATAATCTTTCATACGTATTTATTCACCTTTCTCATGCTGTAAATTTGCATTACGCTCGTATAACATATACAAACCTTTTAATGTTAAGAATGGATCTACAACATCAATTACATTCGATTCTTCTGAAATTAATTTCGCTAATCCACCTGTTGCAATAACTTTTGGTTCTTGTTTAGCTTCCTCTTTCATGCGCTTAACAATACCTTCCACTTGTCCAACATAACCATAAAGAATACCAGATTGCATCGCACTTACCGTATTCTTCCCAACTACACTGCTTGGTTTTGTAATTTCAATACGAGGAAGTTTTGCCGCTCTACTATATAAAGCCTCTGCTGAAATCATAATTCCTGGTGTAATAACGCCACCCATATAATGCTTTTCTTCGTTAATATAACAATATGTAGTAGCCGTACCAAAATCGACAATAATAAGCGGACTTCCATATAGGTGAATTCCTGCTACTGCATTTACGATTCGATCCGCACCTACTTCACGTGGATTTTCATATTTAATATTTAACCCTGTTTTTATTCCAGGACCTACTACAAGCGGCTTAATTTTAAAATACTTTTCACACATGCGCTCTAAAGCAAACATAATTGGTGGTACGACTGAAGACACGATAATACCTTTTACATCTTCAAACGAAAGACCCTCATGCTCAAGCAACTGTTTTACAAGCATTCCATATTCATCTTCTGTCTTATGACGATCTGTTTCCATGCGCCAATGTTGACGAAGTTCCCCCTCTTCAAACACGCCCAGTACAGCATTTGTGTTCCCTACATCCAATACAAAAATCATATTCTCACCACTTATCTTATTTAATCTATATTTGTGCAGTATGTATAAAACTTATAAAAACATCATATCACACATACTTATATAATCAGCTTTTCTATCCTCATCATTTTACAAAAAGATTACTCCCTATTTCAATTTTTAATACCAGATTTATTTAAATTCTTTTTCTACTTCATTTCGTTACATAAATAAAAAAAGGAGTGACCACCGTCACTCCTTCATCTCTTACTTATCTTCTGATTCTTCATCATCCTTCTTCATGTTGATGTTTACTTTCACATCAGCTGAAGATGTTGGACGTTCTGGCAATCTGCCATAATCACATAAATGATTGATTTGCTCAGCATCTAACGTTTCTACTTCAAGTAACGTTTTTGCAATAAGATCTAGCTTATCACGATTTTCAGTAAGAATGTCTTTTGCACGAGCATAACATTCTTTCATAATCGTTTGCATTTCCACATCGATGTCGTGTGCAATTGCATCACTGTAGTTTTGTTCTGAATGGAAGTCTCTTCCTAAGAACACTTGACCACCTTGTGAGCTACCAAATTGCATTGGTCCAAGCTTATCACTCATACCAAATTCCGTTACCATACGTCTTGCAATACCAGTCGCACGTTGGAAGTCGTTGTGAGCACCTGTACTCACTTCACCAAATACAATCTCCTCAGCTACTCGACCACCAAGTAAACCAGTAATTTTATCAAGTAACTCTGGCTTTGTCATGAAGTAACGATCTTCTTTCGGAAGCATTACTGCATATCCACCAGCTTGACCACGAGGGACAATTGTTACTTTATGAACGACATCTGCTTCATCAAGAACAACACCAATTACAGTATGGCCTGCTTCATGGAAAGCAACGATATTACGTTCTTTTTCAGAGATAACACGACTTTTCTTAGCCGGACCTGCAATAACACGATCCGTAGCTTCATCAATGTCACTCATATCAATTTTCTTCTTATCTTGACGCGCAGCTACTAACGCAGCTTCGTTTAATAAGTTTTCAAGATCGGCACCAGAGAATCCCGGTGTACGAGTTGCAATTGCTCTTAAGTTGATATTCTCATCAAGCGGTTTATTACGAGCATGTACTTTCAGTACAGCTTCACGGCCATTTACATCTGGACGATCTACTGTAATTTGACGGTCAAAACGACCTGGACGTAATAATGCTGGGTCAAGAATATCAGGACGGTTTGTCGCAGCGATGATAATAATACCTTCGTTTGCACCGAAGCCATCCATTTCAACAAGTAATTGGTTCAACGTTTGCTCGCGCTCATCATGTCCACCACCAAGACCTGCGCCACGTTGACGTCCTACTGCATCAATTTCATCAATGAAAATGATACAAGGAGCATTTTTCTTTGCATTTTCGAATAAATCACGTACACGTGATGCACCGACACCGACGAACATCTCTACGAAGTCAGAACCACTGATAGAGAAGAATGGAACGCCTGCCTCACCTGCAACAGCACGTGCTAATAAAGTTTTACCTGTACCTGGAGGTCCAACTAATAGAACACCCTTAGGAATACGGGCACCAACTTCAGCGAACTTACGAGGATCTTTCAAGAATTCAACTACCTCAACAAGCTCTTGTTTCTCTTCATCCGCCCCAGCAACATCTCTGAAACGAACCTTTTTCTTTTCGTCATTATATAACTTCGCCTTACTTTTCCCGAAGTTCATAACACGGCTACCGCCGCCCTGAGCTTGGTTTAACAAGAAGAAGAATAAAATGAAGATAATAACAAACGGAATGATAGAAGTAAAGAATGTTACCCAAGCACTTGTTTCTTCTGCTGGTTGATACTTAACTTCAGCACCTTGCGCTTTGTCATTAATTTTCTTTTGTAATTCCTCAGTATTTGGTGCATAAGTAACAAATTGTTCTCCTTGGCTAGAGTTGTTAAATTGTCCTTTTACCTCAAACACACCATTTTTCGGTTGAAGTTGCACATTACGAACTTCACCTTTTTCTAGTTTAGTAATGAATTTATCGTAGCTAACTGATGTCGTTTTTTGTGTCGAACCATTAAAATAGCTCACGATTCCAATTACTACTAGGAATATCAGTAAATAAAAGATGGTATTACGGAAGATACGATTCATTCCTAACCTCCTCTCACGGCATAAACACTATAGTAAATCGTAACATAGAAAAACTTTCCTATACAATTGTGACGCCTGTATTTAATTAATTTGAGTAAACGCTTGGTTTTAATACTCCTACATAAGGAAGATTACGGTACTGCTCTTTATAATCTAATCCATACCCTACAACAAATTCATGCGGTACAGTGAACCCAACATAATCCGCTTTCAAATCTACCTTACGGCCTGTTGGTTTATCTAATAACGTAACAATTTTTACAGACTTCGCTTTACGATATTTAAATAGGTCTACTAAGTAGCTTAGCGTAAGACCACTATCAATAATATCTTCAACGATTAAAATATCGCGACCTTCTACAGAAGTATCAAGGTCTTTTAAAATTTTCACTTCGCCTGTTGAAACAGTTGAGTGACCGTAACTAGATACAGCCATAAAATCCATTTCAAGATATGTATCTGTTCTCTTTAATAAATCTGCCATGAATGGCATTGCACCCTTTAGTACACCAATCGCAAGAGGTACTGTATTTTTATAATCCTCTGCAATAATTGCACCTAACTCGAGCACCTTTTCTTGTATTTGTTCTTCAGAAATTAATACTTTTTCGATATCTTGATTCATCATTTCATTATCCTCCCGGAAGACTCCTTGCTTTTGTAGTGAATAATCATATATTTATCTTTCTTTGTTACCTCTTTCGAGATAGCAAATGCAGATCGTTTCAACAAGGGTATCCAAATAATGTTCCCACTTGCATCACAAACGACCGGCCATTCTTCTCTTTTTTCTCTTGGTACTTTCGCTTCGATAAAAATAGCTTTTATCTTTTTGGTGCCATTCATACCTTGTATTGACATGCGATCTCCATTTTCTCTAGAACGAATACGAAGTGGATATGATATATCATTATACTTAGCAACAAAAACTGTTTCATTCATGTTACTTGGCATATTTTCGCTCACCTCTGTTACAAGCTTATCCCCGTTCGATAGCGTAATTGTCCCGGGCACTGATAAATCTTGTAAAAAAGGGGAAACAATTTCTTGTTTAAATCCAAAGCTGCACTCCTCGTATGCGCGAACAATTTTTAAATCACCTGGGAAATCAAGTGAACCCGAAGGTTGTGTCCGCTTAAAAAACTCAATCACTTTGTCAATATGTATAGAGGAAAGAGAAGATGGAATCTTATATTCATAAAGATAGTTTAATATTAGTTGAATCCCTCTTCTTTGTAAAGGCATAGACATGGATTCAAAGGCAGGAATTGATAAGCTAATTTGTTTATCACTTTTTTTTGTAATTACTTTATTCATTTTCTCAAAAGCTAATTCCTGCAAATACGCCTCATCCTCTTGCATCTGCATGCTAAATTTTTGAAACTTCTCATGCACTTGTGGATTTTCTTCTTTCAAATGAGGAAGAACATATTTACGTAATCGATTCCTTGTATATACTTCCTTTTTATTACTTGGATCTATACGAGGAATTATTTTTAACTTATGACAGTAATCAACAATCTCTTCCTTCGTTACTCCAAGTAACGGCCTAATTAAATACCCATTATGAAAAGGACGCTTCACTGCAATACCTGCATATCCTTTCGGAGTACTCCCTCGTACAAGGCGCATTAAAATCGTCTCTACTTGATCATCACCATGATGTCCAAGGGCTACATACCTCGCATCATATTTCTTCATTATTCTTTCCAAAAATGCATATCTGCATTCTCTAGCAGCAACTTGTGCATTCATCCCGTATCGCTGTTGATATTGCGACACATTAATCCTTATCGTTTCACAAATAACTCCCAGCCCTTTACAAAGGTCTTGCACAAACTGTAGGTCCTCATGAGATTCATCACCTCGAAACATATGATCCACATGCGCCACTACAATCTCAAACTGTTTTGCTGCTCTTTTTTCTAACAAATAATATAGAAGAGCCACAGAGTCAGGACCACCAGAAACACCTACAACAATTGTTGAGCGTTCCTTTAATACATCATGCTGCTTTACAAAGTCATCTACCTTTTCAACAAATGTATCTTTCAACTTCGTAATCACCTTTCATTAAACAAGAACAGCAACGTTAGTTACCTTGTTTATAATGGTACAACTTTTACAAACATTGTGCAAAAAAAAGATATACAAAAATTACATTTTTATCTTACATCATTCGTACATATTCACAAAAATAATAATATTATCTTTTAAAGCAAAAAACCTAGGCATCCACCTAGGTTTTTAGAAAGAAACATCACACTTCAAGTTTCACTTTATTGCGCTTGCATTCCTACAATTGGAATGGTAGCCCACTTCGGCATATTTTTCTTCACTTTCGCTACTACAATAGTCATATCATCATTTATATAACCATCGCCAGATCGAATCACCTCTTCCATAATGATATCAGCAATTTCTTGCGGATCTTCAGTTTGTAACTCTTTAATTTTCCGCTTCATCCATAATTCGTGATTCTCCACATGCTGCGCGCCCTCAAAAATCCCATCACTCATCATAATAAGAATATCACCTGTTTTTAATTGCTCACCCACTACATCAACTTCAACATCCTCAATAATTCCCATTGGTAAATTACTTGCTTCAATTTTCAAAATATTATTTGCACGTTTAACAAAACTCGGCGTCGATCCAATCTTTAAAAACTTCGCACTCGCATCCCGCAAATCTACCATAGCTAAGTCTAATGTCGTAAACATCTCTTCTGTTGTTCTTAAAGAAAGAATAGAGTTAATAGATTTAATCGCTATCTCCTCATCAATGCCTGACTGAAGTATTTTTTGTAATAATTTCACTGTTTCTTTACTCTCCATATGAGCTCTTTGCCCATTTCCCATGCCATCACTAATTGCAAGGGCATATTTCCCAACACTTAAATCCATCATTGCATAAGAATCACCCGAAACAAACCCACCGCCTTTCGCGGCTGTGGCCAAGCCGGTATCAAGGGAATACGTTTTTGCTGAACCAAATGATATTAAACTGTGGCCGTTCGGATAAGAAGATTTTTCTTCATGTTTCACAACTATGTTTTCCTTCAGGATATCAGAAAGCATTGGTGCAACTAATTTTTCACACTCTCCATGTTCATTAGATGCAACTGGGATCAACATTTCAATATCAATACTTCCTCTATCTAAACAATAAATATCAACATGCTCTATTTCTACACCAAAATCACGAAATGCTTGCAGAATCTGTTCTTCCTGTACTTGATGATTTTCTCTTTCTCTTTGTATCTCCTTGGCAAAATCCTCCATAACTTTTGATACACCTAACAATTGCTCCGCTACTATTCTACGATTTTCTTTCATTTGTTTTCGTAATTTTTGTCCCTCATAGAAGTGATCTAATTCACCTGCTACTAAATCCGTCACTTTCTTTCCTCTCACACAATGCTTGTCCCATTCACGAACTAACTTCCGATTATGCTGCAGAGTTCCTTCTTCCGTTTCGCTCATTATTTGTTTCATATAATCGTACGTTTTATCGAAATTAACTACCCAGCATTGGTCCTTTTTAAAGCATGTTTGACATGTTTTTGCAGTAATTGTACTTAAAAACAAATCTGCCTCCGTCTCTTTATCTTCCTCCTCCACATATCCATATACAGAAAAGCTATTAGATAAAGCAGCAAATACATTGGCAAATTGATTGATTTTATTCGCTGTAACATCACGCATCCTTCTTAAATACTGTTGTTGATCTTGCGAATGCTCATGTGTGCCTGGCATAAATTTAGCAATACGATCCATAACAAGTTTCGGTGTTAATAAAAAGAAAGCAATCGCCACACCAGATTCAATTAAAGTTGTCACAATGTTTGTTTGCTTGTCTACATATAGCGTAATTAAGCTTGTCCCAATTAATAAACCTAAACTAACACCTAAGCGTTTCCCTTCTTTTAACAAACCACCAAGCAATCCAGAAAAAGCAAGCAGACTAAGTTGGGATAAACTGGAGACATTTGCTAAGCTTAATATTAACCCAGTGACGACCCCTACTGTAGATCCTGTAGCCGCTCCTGCGATAAACGCAAACACAAGCACTAAATACCTAGTAAAAATATGTTGAATAGAAGCGTCATATATGAACCAATCTGTTGTACCAGTTAAAACAGATGCTAGTAATATAATTAAACAAACAATTTCTTCTGTCTCTAACGCTTGTTGTTTCCCTTTTCTTTCTACTAAAAGCGGGACACTTTGTAAAAATATCATAGTTAATACGAAGCTAAGCCCTGCCTCAATCGTACTAACAAGTAAATCGTACATGGTAACAGTTTGTTGCGCAAAATATACGACAACTAAATGTGCAGTTAATGCGGAGATAAATACTTGGAATGGTACAAGTCCAACAGTTTTACGTGTAAACCGACTAAAGAAGATATTATAAATGAAGAAAGTAAAAATAGATGCAAAGGTGAAGAATAAATTATCTATCGAAACTGAAAGTGCGCCCCCCATTAGGGCCAAGAACGCGAGCGGCATTTTATCCCGTTTCATAACATAAACAGCAGCAAAAAACGGCAGTGCAAACGGTAAAATGTTTGTTAATATATATGCTCGTCCCAAAAGAAAACCAATAACAACAATAATAAATCCCCATCTAAAGAAAACTTGCTCAAACTTCATTCGCAACTTACTCGTCCACTTTACTCCTCCAAGCTGACCTTCATTCATTGCCAATGCACTTGTATTCATAGTATTCCTTCCTGCTTTAGGCATATTTTTAACACCACCTGCATAGTTTAATTACTGTCATTATAAAAGATGATTATTGGGATTTTTGTCAAAACAACAGTTTTCACTTTTATAATCGTTCGACTTTTTATTCGAAATAACTCTACATATATACACAGTATGTATTTTATTTTTAATATTTTAATCGAACATTCAGAAAATATAGGGTGATTTTGTAGAAGTGTTGTATGTCTTAATTTATTTAACAAAAAAAGATCATGCGCATTTGCATGATCTTTTTAGATGACCCGTACGGGATTCGAACCCGTGTTACCGCCGTGAAAGGGCGGTGTCTTAACCACTTGACCAACGGGCCGTTAAATTAAATATAGCGGCGGAGGGGATCGAACCCCCGACCTCACGGGTATGAACCGTACGCTCTAGCCAGCTGAGCTACACCGCCATGTCGTCTTATTTAACGGACAATTAGTATCTTACCTCAGATATAATTTAAAGTCAACACATCTTGAAAACTTTTTTAAAAATATATTTTCACATATAAAAAAGCACCCTGAGCAATCGCCCTGGGCACCTCTCTATATTCTAAGAATTAAACGTTCTTATTATCCGCGACGTGCGCCACGGCCACCACGTTTAGATTCAGTGTTACGCTTTAAAGAAGTTAAACGATCTTCGCTATCCTTTAAGAAACGTGCCATCTTTTGCTCGAATGTTTCTTTTGGAGCACGGTCGTTACCGCCACCACGGTTATCTCTGTTGAAAGAACGATTACGTTGTGGACGTCCAGAACGTTGTTGATCACCACCGCGTTGGTATTCACCACGTGGACGATCTCCTTCTGTTTTTTCACGCTCTTTCGCTTTTTTAATAGATAGACCGATCTTACCATCTTTTTCAACGTTAATAACTTTTACTTCTACTTGGTCGCCCACTTTTAAGTGATCGTTAATATCTTTCACATAATTATCAGCAACTTCACTAATATGAACAAGACCCGTTAAGCCTTCTGGCAGCTCCACAAAAGCCCCAAAATTTGTAATACCTGTTACTTTACCCTGTAACTTGCTGCCTACCTCGATTGACATAAAAAAAATGCTCCTCCTTAGTGGTTAAAAAGTCAAATTTTACTTTATTATATATAATCCTAAAATATAGTGTCAATAAGACATACTCTACTTAGAAACAGGAAAAATTATCTCCCCTTTTCCAGAGAAGAAATAATCCCTTCTAGCAATCTTTAATACGTACTCTTCATCATTTAACTTTTGAACTTCGTCTTTTAGACTCTTTTCTTTGTTCGTTAATGAATCCAGTTCTTTTTTCATGTCCTTAACTTTTGCTTCTTTTGCTTTAATGGAACTGTTTTGTTGATAAAACGTTACACTAATACTCGCAATAATTGTAAAAGCAAAGACAAGAAAAACCGCTAAACGGCGATAAAGTCGCTTCCTGTTCTCATCCGTTTGTATTATATGCTCTTTAACAGGATTTGGACTCTGTTTTTCGATTGTTCTTTGTCTCAGTTCCCTCATTTCCGAGGTCCCCCTAACTTCTTTTTTATACGCTCCCATAATTGGAAGATATGTCCCTTCAATTTTGCTATATATTGCAGGAACCCTACATGCTTCATTATAAAAAGTTTAACACGATTAGGGAGAAGTTTCCATATGAGCGAAGCAATAAATCGAACAGGCCAGAAAAAAACTTTCCATATGAAAAGTAATATCCAAATCACCATTTTCCATAACACATGTCCAATTGAAAGCAGTATACGAAATAAGAATAATATAAATGCAATAAATAGCTGCGCTATAATAATAACAGGTTTTATCATGAGTAGCTGTATAATTTGAACAAAAAAGTGTGTTGTTTGTACAAAAATATATATGAGAAAATTTAACAGTCTCATGTATATTGCTTTCAACATGCTTTGATATGCCGCAAAACCACATAATAATGCTAAAAATACATATATACGTAGTTCAGCTTCATTTACAAGAAGCAATACGTAAAAAACGAATAATGCTTGGACAATCCAAAATAGTATATCATGTATAAATACAAGCCAACGCTTACGTTCTTGACGTTTTAAAAATCGTTGGTATGTATCTAAAGACGCTCCAATCCAAGCACCCATTCCGATCATTGAGAGCATCGTATACAACTGAATTGTTAGACTCATTTAAACAACTTACTAAAGAAGCCTTTAGTTTTCTCCCCTTGATTCTCATCAATATACAGCATCTCATGAACTTTCCCTTTAATCGATACAACACCTTTTTCTACATCTAAATTTTTCATTTGCAAATTTTGACCACGAATTGTTAAAAAGCCCATTACGGTCTCAAGTAAAAACTCTTCGCTATCAAAACTCTCTACCTGCTTTACACCGGTAATATCAATTACACGCCTGCCACGCATAATAATATCATGCTCTACAGAAACATTTTGTTGATTAGAAGACATAGGTGAGTAACCATTATTCACGTAAATCCCCCCATACATTTATACTAGCTAATAGTAATGTATGAAGGGATAATCGATTTTAGAACAAGCCTTCTTCGGCCTTTACTTTTTCTTCACGAACTAAGCTATACATATTTGCTGCATCTTCTTTTTTAGTCGTTTCTTTCAATTCATTTATTTTTACAGTTACTATTTTTTGGCCAAAACGAATTGTTAATTCATCAGCTACTTTCACATCTGAACTCGCTTTTGCCACTTGACCGTTAATGGATATTCTTCCTTGATCAGCTACTTCTTTCGCCAATGTTCTTCTTTTAATTAAACGTGATACTTTTAAAAACTTATCTAGACGCATATTAAATCCCCCTATTAACGCTCTGTTTGTTTTGCCTCTTCCCAGAAAACATCTAACTGCTCTAATGATAAATCTTGCATCTCTTTATTCATTTCAGCTACCTTTGCTTCCATGTATAAAAAACGACTGACGAATTTCTCATTTGTTGAACGTAACGCTTCTTCTGGATCTATTTTATAATGACGAGCTATATTAACAAACGCAAACAGTAAATCGCCAAATTCACTTAACATCTTCGCCTCATCCATGTTTGCGACTTCTTGTTGGAACTCTTGCCATTCTTCTAAGGCTTTCTCTATCATCGGCTGTACATCCACCCAATCGAAACCAACCTTACCAGCTTTTTTCTGGATTTCATAAGCGCGTAGTAACTGCGGCAAACTTTTTGGAACTCCATTTAAAACAGATTCTTTTACAAACCCTTTTTCTTGTTTTTTAATTTCTTCCCAATTGGCAATTACTTCATCGGCATTATTTACATCCGTATTCCCAAATACATGCGGATGACGACGAACCATTTTCTCAGATAAAGTTCGAATAATATCATCTATAGAGAACCAACCTTCGTCCTCTCCGATTTGGGCATGAAGCATAACTTGTAATAATATATCACCCAGTTCTTCTACTAAGTGATCATCATCCTCTTCATCAATTGCTTCTAACACTTCATAAGCTTCCTCAATTAAATACTTCTTTAAAGATTGATGTGTTTGCTTTTTATCCCACGGACAACCATTTGGGCCACGAAGGTCTGCAATAATTTCTCGGAGTACATCAAACTGTTGATACAAGGACGCACGTTCCTGAACTGGTGGTACATATACGCTCGTTAAGTTATTCAACTCCGTTTCATGATCTAACATGTACAACGGCACCTTTTTCACTTGTTCAAATGAAGTCCCTGCAGCTGTTACGATATACACTTCATAATCATCTGGCAGCATCTCCATTAATGTTAATTTCACATCAGATGCAACGAATGCGTCATATACTTGGCAAAAGATTAAGTGTTGACGTAATTCTAATTGTCCTCTTTCAAATGATGTAGCATCAATTAATTGGAACCCTTCAATCGGATCAATCTTAAGACTTGCAAACATAGGATCAAGGAAACTTTGTCCACCTTCAATTCGCACTTCAATATTCGCTACTTCACTTTTTTCCAATAGTAGCTGAACCGTTCTTTCCGCTACAAGAGGATGCCCTGGAACAGCATAGATAATTTCTGCGCCTTCAGCTTGTTCTAGCAATGTATTCGCAATTGTTTCATATACAATTTCAAATGTATCATGTGCTTCATATACATTGTCAAAGGCAGTATATTGTATACCTTCTTTCTCTAACTCTTCTATAACGGGATGTTCCTTCGTTCTAACAAACATGTGATCTGCTTCTTTTATTTTTCGATATACACCCATCGTTAACTGATCTAATTCACCAGCACCTAATCCTAAAATAGTAATGATTCCACTCACAACCTGCCACCTCTATCCACTCTTCTTCAATGAACCTTCTTTTTTCTCTTTTTTCATAACGGTTCCTATTTCCGCTTTTGTAAATACACGTAATTTTAAAATTAAAAACATATATGCCAATCCACCGATGGCTACACCTAACAACGCCTCAAGCGTTGCAACACCTCTATGACTTGTATCCATTACTAATCCAGATATTTGCAATACACGCATAAACATTATTAGTACAAATCCCATACCGATACCACTAATAACTACACCTAACATATTCCGTTTGTCGATAAGCGATTCGGATACAGCTCGCATAAGTAATACACTATTTAGTATAGAAATTACAATTAACGCAACTAGCGTTGCAATTGCAGCTCCCTTCACACTAAAATACGGCATTAATATATAATTTAAAGCTAACTTTAAACAACCGCCCAATATAACGAATATTGCTGGTTTTAATGTTTGTCCTAACCCTTGCAAAATAGAAGCAGTTGTAATCGACAATGAACTAAATAAAATAGATAAAGATAAAATAGATAAAACATCTGACCCATCACTATTTTCAAACAACATAATATTCGTAGGCTGGATAATACAAGTTAATCCAATGGCTGCTGCAAATCCGATAACAAATGTTATTTTCATCGCTAACCTTACTTTTTCTCGAATAAAGGTAAGATCTCCTCTTTCCTTCGCTGCTGTAATAATTGGAATAAGCGACAACGAGAAGGAAGTTGTCACGACAGTACCTAATTGCATAAGCGGGATACTCCTGTCATAAACACCTTTTAACACCTTTGCACTTTCAGCTGGTTCTCCTGCTCCAATAAGTAAAGAATAGAAAGAAATAGAATCAGCCATCTGTATAAAAATAAGCACTAAGTTACTAACACAAATCGCTAACCCCTGCCAAAACAGGATTTTTATAATCTTCTTTTTCCCTTTAATCCTCTTTACACTTTTGAAGAATATAGAACGAAAGTCATGACGCATATAAAGTATAAGTACGATAATCCCAATCAATCCACCTGCGATTGAACCGAGCATAGCACCTGCACCAACTGTATATAAATCAAATTCGTGAGCAATTAGGAATAGAGATAAAAATACAATAATAGAAACACGAATCGTTTGTTCTATTACTTGCGAAACAGCTGTTGGCATCATATTATTGAACCCCTGGAAATATCCTCTTGCTACAGATAAAAACGGCATCAATATGAATGAAAAGGAAATAACGCGTAATAGCTTATCTAAGTGTATATCGCCCATAGCTATCGCAATTGTTTCGGCACCAAAGAACAATGTAAAAAATCCTATGAAACCAATCCCTAATAAAAACCAAAAAGATACACAAATAATTTCTTCTGCTTCTTGTTTTTTCCCTCGCTCTAATCGTTCCGCAACCATTTTTGAAATTATAACGGGGAACCCATAAGTAGCTAAAATTAAACAAAATCCATAAAACGGATAAATTTGTTGGTAAATATAAAAGCCAACGTCACCCGCTATATTTTGATATGGAATACGGTAAAAGGCGCTTAATACCTTTGTAACAAAACTTGCGATTGTTAATATAATAGCCCCACGCCAAAAGGCTTGATACTTCTTCGATTCCATGCAAGAAAACTCCTTTTTCTATTCTCACCCCTCGTATTATATCATAAAGAAAAAGACAAGCTTCCTTACCTACACGAGTAAGAATACATTCGTGCAACGCTAGAAATATTCAATGAAAAAAGGTAGCAAAACGCTACCTTCATTCAATATACATATATCTCCAAATAATTGATTTCTCAAGAAGAAATATCATAATTAGGAAAGATTGCTACTTCTAAAAATTATACACCTTTACTGTTCCATTTGTTTCGCTAAGAAACTGGCAGCAGTATTGACCGCTTTGTGCTCTATTTCGCTTATAATCGCTTCTTTTGAAAAAATAATGACAGCTCCAATCGGGTCTCCATTTGCAACAATCGGTCCAACTGTATAAGAATGAACCTTTTCTGTTACACCATCAATAATGGAAATATCACTTTCGTCTGTCATAATAACTGACTTTCTTTCTTCCATCGTTTTTTCAATTAAATCGCCAACGCTTTTATTTAAGTATTCTTTTTTTGATACACCTGATACTGCGATAATAGAATCTCGATCACATACAAGCACATTATGTCCTAAGCTATCATATAAAGCATCTGCATATTCTTTTGCAAAATCACCTAGCTCGCTAATTGGAGAATATTTCTTTAAAATTACTTCTCCATCGCGATCTACAAATATTTCTAGTGGGTCCCCTTCTCGAATACGTAAAGTTCTACGAATTTCCTTCGGGATTACTACCCTACCTAAATCATCAATTCGACGTACGATTCCAGTTGCTTTCATTCTAATGCTGCCTCACTTTCTACTGATGATCAAAGTGGTGAATTTACCTGTTCATGTAAAAATCACCAACTGTTAGACATAGTATTTTACACATTAGTTCTTCTATGCACGCCGAATTGCATTTTTTTATCTTATATTAGGCATTTATGACTTCTTTTTTTACATCTGGCAAGCCTTTTAATAAATTTTCAGCAATTGTTAACCACTTCGATGTCTCTAAGCCATTTGTTTTCATGACGATTTTCAATTGTGATCCTTCCATTCCTAAACCAATCATACGTCCAAAACTATTTCCGAGCATGAATAATTTTCCGCCATCAATGTTTTGACTCGCTTGTTCTGAGAACAGAATTGTTACTTCAAATTTATTTTGCTTAATTAACTCAATTTGTTCTTTCATTGCCAACACTTTAATATTTGCGATTTGTAATAAGTAACCAACTTCTTGCGGGTAATCACCAAATCTATCTATCATCTCTTCCTGCAACTCTTCGATATCCTCAATTGCAGAAACACCTCTAAACTGTTTATACATCATAATTTTTTGTTTACTATCTGAAATATAAGCATCTGGTAAATATGCATCTACTTCTAAATCAATTTCAACATTAACTGTATTTTCAACTCCGTCTGTTCCTCTACGCTGTTCAATTGCATCTTTTAACATTTGAGAATATAAATCAAAGCCGACAGAATCAATAAATCCATGTTGTTCGGCTCCTAACAAGTTACCAGCACCACGAATTGATAAATCTCGCATCGCAATTTTGAAACCAGATCCAAGCTCTGTGAACTCCTTAATGGCTTGCAGACGCTTCTCCGCAACTTCTGACAACACTTTATCCCGTTTGTATGCAAAGTAAGCATATGCAACACGATTGGAACGTCCAACACGCCCACGAAGCTGATACAACTGCGATAATCCCATACGATCCGCATCAAATACAATTAATGTATTTACATTTGGAATATCTACACCCGTCTCAATAATCGTTGTACTTACAAGAACATCATGCTGTCCTTCTAAGAACGATAGCATAACAGACTCTAACTCACTCTCGTTCATTTTCCCATGTGCATAAGTTACACGCGCATCTGGAACTAACATCGAAATTTCATCTGCTTTTCGTTCAATATCCTCCACACGATTATATAGGAAGTATACTTGCCCACCTCTTGCAAGTTCGCGTTCTATCGCTTCTCGCATTAACGCTGGATTATACTCTACTACATATGTTTGAACTGGGAAACGATTTTCCGGCGGCGTCTCAATAACAGATAAATCACGCACACCAAGCATAGACATATGAAGCGTACGCGGAATTGGGGTTGCCGTTAATGTTAATACGTCAACATTTGCTTTCAATTGTTTAATTTTTTCTTTATGTGTTACACCAAATCTTTGCTCTTCATCAATAATCAAAAGTCCCAAATCTTTATAAGTAACATCTTTAGATAAAATACGATGCGTTCCGATTACAATATCTACTGTGCCATCTTTTAAACCTTTAATTGTTTCATTTTGCTGCTTTCTCGTACGGAATCTACTTAATAATCCTATATTGATTGGATAATCTTGAAAACGCTCTCGAATTGTTTCATAGTGTTGTTGTGCAAGGATTGTTGTCGGCACTAAAATTGCAACTTGTTTTTCATCCATAATTGCTTTAAACGCCGCACGAATAGCTACTTCCGTCTTTCCATATCCTACATCACCACAAAGAAGCCTATCCATCGGACGTCCGCGTTCCATATCCTTTTTAATCTCTTCAATAGAACGTAATTGATCCTCTGTCTCTTGATACGGGAAAGAAGATTCAAATTCTTGTTGTTCTGCCGTATCCGGTGTATATGCATAACCCTTTGAAGCTTCGCGCTCAGCATATAGTTTAATTAGGTCATCCGCAATGTCTTGTACAGATTTTTCAACTTTCGTTTTGACCTTCTTCCAATCATTTCCGCCCAGTTTATAAACTTTCGGATCCTTACCCTCAGATCCTACATATTTTTGCACTTGGTCAATTTGTTCAATTGGAACGTATAACTTATCATTACCTTGATATTTAATATTCAAATAATCTTTATGAACACCGTTAATCTCTAATGTCTCAATACCTAAGAATTTACCTATACCATGATTTACATGAACTACATAATCCCCAACTTTTAATTCCGAATAACTTTTAATACGTTCAGCATTCGATAACTTTTGCTTACGTTGTGATTTTTTAACTTTCTTATGAAAAAGCTCTTTTTCAGTAATGACAACAAGCTTTTGCATCGGCATTTCAAATCCTGCATGTAAATCACCTACAGCAATTTGTAACCTTCCAGGCAATAATATATCTGTGCCCTCTACAATATCTGCCTCAATATCATAATCACTTAAAATATGTTGTAGTTTTTTCACACGTTCATCATCTGTACCTAGCACCACAGTCGTAAAATGCCCTTCGTTCCATCTATCAATTTCAGTTTTCAACAACTGCATCTGCCCATGGAAATCTTGCATTGTTTTACATGTCACATTCACAATGTTTTGCGGATGTGTATGTGCTATATGACGTAAGAATAACGTTAAATATACAAAACTTCTTTTTTTATGATGAAGAAATTCTTCAAACGAATGAGAGAAAGATAAATCTTGAATGATTGTTCCCTCACCAAGAAGGGATATATACCATTCCGCCTCTTCTGTTTCAAGATGTGATGCTGTTTCTTGAATACGTGAAATCTCATCTAAAATCACAACACCATCTTCTGGTAAATAATCTATCAGACTAGCAGGTTCGTTATAGAAAATAGATAAATATTTAAACATCTGTTCTATACTTTGCCCGTTTTTTAACATCTCAATTTCATGACTTACCGTCTCAAGCACTGTAGTCTTCAACTTATCATCGGAAAGTTTTTGCATCGTCTTAGTCAGACCTTCTTCAAGATGCTTAATTCCCGATTTCAATTCTTCCTGCGAAAATAAAAACTCTGTTGCTGGACCAAATCTAACACTTTCTTTTTTATCTTGAGAGCGCTGTTCATCCACATCAAATAATCGAATAGAATCAACTTCTGTATCGAAAAATTCAATACGAAATGGTAGCTCTTCAGTTAGTGGATAAATATCTAATATTCCCCCGCGTAAACTAAATTCTCCAGGAGCTTCTACCATAGACTTACGCTCATAGCCGATATGATGTAAAGTATGCAAGAATGTATCTAAATCAATCTCTTGCCCTAGATTGATTTCGATTTGCCTTTGCTTCCACAACTCTTTCATTGGTAAAAACCTGCGTAGCCCTGCAACTGGTGCTACAATAATCCCATGTTCTCCTGCAGCTAAGCGATTTAACACTTCAATACGTTGCGCCTTCAATTCTGGGCTTGCAACACCAAGTTCTGATGCTATCAATTCATTTACTGGATATAGCCATACATCTTTTTCACCAAGTAACGCCACTAAATCTTCATGTACTTTTTGTGCTTGATATAAATTATGCGTCACAATAAGTTGTGATTTTTTTGTTTTTTTATATAAGGCCGCCATTAATAACGAACGAGAAGAGGTTGCCATACCTGATACAAGTTGCTCTTTTAACCCATCTTCTAATCCATTAATGACCGATTGGATCTCTTCATTTTTATAAAATTGCTCTAATAAACCTATCATTTTCAAAACCCCTCTCAACATAAAAGAGCAAGCCACTATATTTTATGCAAATATTTCGGAAAAAGAAAACAGAAAAATGCTTTGGACATGCCAAAGCGACAACATTTTATTGCAGAAATTTTTCATATTCATAATACTCAGGATAAGATGCGAGCGTTTCTTGACACAATTCACAAATCGTTTTTATATATATATTTCCATTCTCATGAAAATGAATCATTTCTACTACTTCTTGCTCTGTTAGTTGAAATAAAACGTCGCTATATACTTTTTCTGCGGTAACGGAGCCTACATTACTCCCGCAATGTCTGCAATAATAATACCCTTCCATACTAGCCTCCTAAAAATCCACTTACTGCTAGTATGGGTAAAAACAAAATAAAATATTCCCAATCGTACCCTTAACTATTGAAAGTATTCATAATTTGAAGAAAAGGTTTATTTAACCATTCTTCACATGCATCTGCTGCTTTTTCAATAGAATGATTTACATCAGGAATCTCTTCTGAAGTAAAACGTCCTAATACGTAATCTACTACCTTCATTCCATTTTTCGGACGATCGATTCCCATGCGGATACGTTGAAACTCTTGTGTTCCTAAATGTGAAATTGTTGATTTCACACCATTATGTCCACCCGCACTGCCTTTCATACGAAGGCGTAATTTACCTACAGGGATGTCTAAATCATCGTACAGAACAACGAAGTCCTCTACATCAATTTTATAGTAATCCATTAGCGGACGAATACTTTCCCCAGATAAATTCATATATGTAAGTGGCTTTAATAAGATTACTTTTTCTCCATTAACAAATCCTGCACCAAATACTCCTTTAAACTTTTGTTCGTTCAAAGAAATATTCCAACGCTTTGCAAGTTCATCAATCGCCATAAATCCAATATTATGCCTTGTTAATTCATATTCTCTACCCGGGTTCCCAAGTCCTACTATCAATTTCATTCTTGTACCACTACTTTCTTTTTTCGATACGAAAAGACGTAACCAATCTTGGTTACGTCTCATTCTATCCAATTAATTGAATAATACACTTACAGATTCTTCTTCATATACACGAATGATTGCTTCTCCGATTAGTGGAGCAACTGAAAGTTCATGTACTTTGTCGATTTTCTTCTCTTCTGGTAATACGATAGAGTTCGTTACAACTAACTCTTTAATATTTGAGTTTTGGATACGCTCAATTGCTGGACCAGATAATACTGGGTGTGTACAGCAAGCATATACTTCAGAAGCACCGTTCTCAACAAGAGCGTTTGCTGCTAATGTAATTGTACCAGCTGTATCAATGATGTCATCAATTAAAATTGCTGTTTTACCTTCAATATTACCGATAATGTTCATTACCTCAGATACGTTCGGACGAGGACGACGCTTATCAATAATAGCGATTGGTGCTTTTAGGCGATCTGCCATTTTTCTAGCACGAGTTACTCCACCGTGGTCAGGTGACACGATTACGATATCTTTAAGACCTTTTGTTTCAAAGTAATCTGAAAGAATCGGTACACCCATTAGGTGGTCGATTGGGATATCAAAGAACCCTTGAATTTGTGGAGCATGTAAATCTAGAGTGATTACACGAGTTGCACCTGCTGTTTCAAGCAAGTTTGCTACAAGTTTCGATGTAATTGGTTCACGAGAACGCGCTTTACGGTCTTGACGCGCATAACCATAGTAAGGAATAACAATATTAATTGTTTTTGCAGATGCACGCTTTAATGCATCGATCATAATAAGTAATTCCATGATATGTTCGTTTACTGGGAAGCTTGTAGATTGAATAATGAATACATCGCAACCACGGATACTTTCTTCAATGTTAATTTGAACTTCTCCATCACTAAAACGATCAACAGAACATTTTCCTAGTCCTACTCCAATGTGCTTTGCAATTTGCTCAGCAAGTTCCTTATTAGAGTTTAAAGAGAATACTTTCAAATTAGAATTTAGATATTGAGTCGACATCTAGATTAACCCTCCACATTATGATTTTTTCTTATTCAGCAATTGATCAACATAGTCTTCTTTGTTAACTTGACGTGCACGTGCTACAGATAATGCTTTTGATGGAACATTCTCTGTAATTGTAGAGCCTGCTGCTACATAAGCACCATCTTCAACTGTTACAGGAGCAACAAGGTTTGAATTACATCCAATAAATACCCCGTTACCAATCACAGTTTTGAATTTATTCTTACCGTCATAGTTCACCGTAATTGAACCACAACCAAGATTCACGTCTTCTCCAACTTGTGCATCCCCGATATAACTTAAGTGTGAAGCTTTACTTCTATTACCAAAAACAGTTTTTTTGATTTCCACGAAGTTTCCAACGCGTACTTCATCTCCAATAACTGAATCTGGGCGAATATGTGCAAATGGGCCAACCGATACTTCTGTACCAAGCTTACTATCATGTACAGTAGATTGACGAATTATCGTACGATCTCCAATTTCACTATCGCGAATTACTGTATGCGGTCCAATCTCACAATCAGAACCAATTACAGTGTTCCCCTCAATAATTGTTCCTGGATGAAGAACTGTATCACTACCGATAATTGCATCAGCAGAAATATACGTGTTACTTGGATCAATAATAGTAACACCATTTACCATGTTCTTTCGGTTGATACGGTTTTTCATAATAATTTCCGCTTGCGATAGAGCGACTCTGTCGTTAACACCTAACGTTTCATCGAAGTGCTCTGTTTGATAAGCTGATACAATATGACCTTCATTTTTTAAAATCTCAATAACATCTGGCAGGTAATATTCACCTTGTACGTTATCATTTGAAACTTTAGAAAGTGAAGCGAATAAAGCTTTATTATCAAAACAATACGTACCTGTATTGATTTCTTTAATAGCTAATTCTTTCTCATTTGCATCCTTATGCTCAACAATCTTTTCAACATGACCATTCTCATTACGAACGATACGACCATATCCAGCAGGTTCTTCTATGTAAGCTGTTAATACCGTTGCCATTGCCCCTGCTTCTTTATGTTGCTGAAGTAATGCTTCCATCGTTTCAGCAGTTATTAGCGGCGTATCACCACAAATAACTAAAGTTGTTCCTTCTTCGTTTGCAAGTACACTTGCAGCTTGATCTACAGCATGTGCTGTACCAAGTTGTTCTGCTTGTAATGCAAACTCACTTACGTTTCCTAGCTGTTCTTGTACCATTTCAGCACCATGTCCTACGACTGTTACAAGTTTCTGCAATCCTAATTGAGATACTTGATCGACAACATGTTGTACCATAGGTTTTCCACATACAGGATGAAGCACTTTGTATAGCTTAGACTTCATACGTGTGCCTTTACCTGCCGCTAGAATCACTGCAAATCTGTTTGACATATAGACCCTCCATCGCAACCTATTTATCCATTAACGATATTATCCTAAATCATCATATATTTCAAGAAACACATTTTAACTATTAAATTTTACCATAATTCTTATAAGATGTTTTACTCTTTAGTATCTTTTTTAAGAAATAAGCTATACTATTTAAAATGATTTTGAAAAAATTAGAAGTTTATCTCTTCACTTTATTGAATTTAGAATTTTCCGAACACGGGAATGTATATAACCACAAAAAAACAAACCCCTGTAAATGCTTACAGGAGTTTGTTACAAAATTATAGAGCTTTCTCTAAAAAGCCCTTTTCATTCGAATTTTACGAAGCACCTGCTTCTTCAAACTCAACCTCTTCTAACTCGCCTAAACGATGATACTCTGTCAAAACCGCATCTTGAATTTTAGAGCGTGTACCAGAATTAATTGGATGTGCAATGTCACGGAATTCTCCATCTGGAGTACGTTTACTTGGCATTGCTACAAATAATCCATTATTACCATCAATTACACGAATATCATGAACAACAAATTCATGGTCTAGAGTAATAGAGGCAATTGCTCTCATGCGGCCTTCTGTGTTTACGCGGCGTAATCTTACGTCAGTCACTTCCATCTTGTGTTCACCACCCTTTTCTAAATAAGCGATATATTTGTATAAATTCCACAAAATTTCTATTTTCCCTTTAATTTTTTAAAAATTTTTAAGATAAAAATTTTTAATGTAATTGAATATAGAGATTAGTAGAGGTTATCGCTTACAAAGAATTACTTAACTAGGGCAATTACTTCGATTTCAACTGAAACATCTTTCGGTAATTTTGCTACTTGTACACAAGAACGAGCTGGCTTATGAGCAGAGAAATAAGATCCATATACTTCATTAACAGCATTAAAATCATCCATATCTTTTAAGAATACCGTTGTTTTTACTACCGTATCAAATGAAGCACCTGCTTCTTCTAATACTGCTTGTAAATTTTGAAATACTTGCTCTGTTTGTACTGTTACGTCTCCTGCTACAAGCTCTCCACTTGCAGTTAACGGAATTTGTCCTGAACTGTAAAACATATTATTTACAATAATCCCTTGTGAATATGGTCCAATTGCTTGTGGTGCATTGTTTGTTTGAACAACTTTCATACTTTTCACCCTTTTATTATTTATTTTTACTCTTTAAAAATAGTGCACGAAAAGCAGTTTGTCCATCTATTTTATAATTTATAAATAGAATAAAAAAAGATAAAGCTATTTGCTTTATCTTTTTACTCAGCCTCTACAAGCCCTTCATCAAATGGTGCCAGTGAATAATTTCCCTTTTCCACTTGAATCGCTTTTTCTTTCACATCAACTTCTGATAGACGAATCAATGATACAAAGTTATTAATTAGTCTTTCTTCAATATCCGTGGACTCTACTAATACACCAATACCAACAACATTAGCCTTAAACTCTTCTAACATACTCATCATACCTTGAATTGTCCCGCCAGCTTTCATGAAGTCATCAATAATTAAAACATTTGATCCTTCTGGAAGGCTACGCTTTGCTAACGTCATTGTTTGAATTCGCTTAGAAGAACCTGATACATAGTTAATACTAACAGTGGGTCCTTCTGTTACCTTATTATCTTTTCTTGCAATCACTACCGGTACATCTAAATAGTTCGCCACTGCATATGCAAGTGGAATACCCTTCGTTGCGACCGTCATAACTGCATCAATTGGTTGCCTAGCAAAAACAGAAGCAAACAAACGACCTGCGCCATTAATATGACGAGGATTACTTAAAAGATCTGTCATATATAAGTAACCACCAGGCAAAATACGATCTGGATTTTCGAATAAGCTACAAAGCTCACCAATAATTAGATCTGCCTCTTCTTCACTTATATATGGTATATATTTCACTCCTCCTGCTGCTCCTGGTATCGTTTGCAATGTGCCGACCCCTTGTTGTTCAAACGTTTGCTTAATAATAACTAAATCTTCACTAATAGAAGACTTAGCTGATTGATACCTTTCAGCAAAAAAAGTGAGAGAAACTAGCTGACGAGGGTTTTGTAACAAGTAATAAGTCATATCGACTAATCTTGTACTTCGTCTAATTTTCATACTCTCACCTCAAATCACGAATATTCTAAACAAATCATAACGTATTATACGTCTTTATTCAAGCGTTTCTCGCTCTCCTAATAAACGTACTGCGTATACTTGTTCACAAAATCCTTTTAATCCGTTATATATACGATGCATTCGCGAATCATGGTGCACCAGACCGAATACGGTTGGACCACTACCACTCATTAATACAGCATCTGCTCCAAATCGCTTCATCTGTGCCTTAATACGTGCAACTTCAGGATGCATCGCAAACGTTACATCTTCTAAAACGTTACCAACAGTATCACAAATCCCTTTGTAGTCTCCAGCATTTATGACATCCACCATTTTATCTACATTTGGATGTGTAACCCGATTTAACTTTAAATTTCCATACACATCAGCAGTAGATACACCAATATGGGGTTTTGCTAAAATAACCCAACAAGAAGGTGGAGTTTTTATGTGCTCAATCTTTTCTCCTCTTCCAGTGGCAATTGCTGTCCCACCATATACGCAAAACGATACATCTGACCCAATTTCTGCGCCAAGCTCTGCTAACTGATCAATTGTAAGCCCTAAATTCCATAATTTATTAAGGCCACGTAATGTAGCTGCTGCATCACTACTTCCACCCGCTAATCCAGCTGCTACTGGAATCGTTTTTTCAATAGTAATAGATACACCTTTTTTCACATTAAACTTCTCTTTTAATAACCTCGCTGCTTGATAAGCCAGATTTCTTTGGTCGTCTGGGACATACCGATTATGGGATAAAATTTCAATACGGTCTTCTGCTAATTCCATTAGTTCTAAACGATCCGCTAAATCAATTGTTGTCATAATCATTTTCACTTCATGATATCCGTCTTGTCTTTTTCCCAGTACATCTAACGACAGATTAATCTTTGCTGGTGCTTTCACTAGTAGCTTCAATCTATTCACCCACTCTATGTACTCAATCTTTTATCGTTTATTTTACCATAAATTTATAGTAAGACGATGACACTTCCCTAATTATAACGAAAAGCATTCAGAATGAAACTACTTATGTAAAATGATGGCACCTTTTATAGTACAAAAAGCCGAGGAATCACTCCTCGGCTACCGTAGCATAGAAAGTATCTTACAACTACTGGTTTTGTTTCATTAATTGCTGTTCTGCAATTTCTATAGCACGTTTCACCATGTTACCAGCATCTTTCGCACGAATTCCGCCCCATCCTTCTTTCTGAACAACATCATAAAAGCCTAGCTCTTTTGCAAGCTCTTCTTTAAATTGATTTGACATGACACCTCTTCGTCTACTCAATGCAGAGTCCCTCCTTATTTTGCTACGGTATAATTAGTATGCAAAATAATATAGCTTTTCATTTGTGGGAATATATGTAACGATACATGAATTATAAAATCACTTCATTATGAGGTTCACCATAAAATGTTAACTCTACTGTCTCTGTTAAAACATCCGCATAGCTATACGATACACGTTGTAACGCATCTTCTTGTTGATCCAGTTGTACAACAAAAACAGAACGGTACGTTTCTGCAAGTACACCTGATTGTTCTACAGTTTTTCTTCTCCCACTGTTCGCCTTTAACATCAGTCTCTGTCCAAGATGGTGATCTAATTCGCTTTTAATTTCATCTAAACGTTTTGACATATACTTCGTTACACCTCGCTGTAATTTAGATTGAACACTTAAAACACGATATATCTATCCCAATTATTAACCGCAACTCACAGACAATATCATTATAAAAGCATCATGCGTTCGAATAGATAGAAGAAATACTATATTGTAAAAGTATCATTATGTAGTCTGTGCGTTCTTGTCTCTTTTTATCCAAACTGATTTAAATCCTCTCCATACAAAAAAGCAAGATACATATGTACCTTGCTTATTCTTCGTAATGTTGAAAAGGTAATCCAGTTCGTAAAATTCCTCTCGTCTCAATCCCGCCAAGTCCCTTTTCACCAGTAATCGTATTACGTACAACATCCCATACATTGACTCGCTCCATAAATGACGTAAAACTAATTTTACCAACCACATATACAGGGTCTAGTGCGTGAATATTAATTCTAGATGGGGAACTAGCAAAATTAGCGCCTGCTCGAATTAATGCTTCAAAGTGTGATTGACATGCCCCAGCAAAAATAACGAGTTGATCCAACGATGGATATTTTTTTCGTACTTCTCGAACAGCCTGTACAAAATGCCTTGAATGCCTATATGCTGCTAAATCTCCCTTCACGCCTTTGGATTTTGTATATGCATCGTGCCCTGTAATAACTAAAATGTCCGGACGAAAATGGTCTATTAAATCTACTACCTTTTCATGCATCTCCGTTTCTTTACAATGAATACCTTGTACAGGAACACCAATTTTATTATATAAATCTAGGCACTTGCGCAAATATAACGGGTCTCCATCTATGTGTAATACACGCCCTGGCATTTGAAAATAATTCACTTCACTTGTATATCCACCAGTTGAAGTGTGTTCATGCCTTTGTTTCATTAATACGTAATCTTGTTGAAACAAACGATACGTGCGCTCCATTGTTTCTTTCTCACGCTTCGCTCTCTTTTTATGTTCTCGTTGATCTATACTAATTAAATCCTCAAGTGGCGCATCTGCCACTAATCTAATTTCCTCTCCAAACAATATAGCTATCTCGCCTTTTATTTCTATAATACGAAAAAGGATATCCCTATTATGAGAATATCGTTCCACTAATTCTCCAACATGTAAAACCATTCTCCTACCTCCAAACTCGTTAGGCCATCTTACCTGTTTTTAAAGTATGAATTTAGGAGGAGAATGGTGACAAAAGGGACAGTTCAAATTGAACTGTCCCTTTTGTACTCTTATGATAACTTATGAAGAACTAATGCATTACTTAATGTCGCAAACTCTTCGATAGATAGCGTTTCACCTCTTCGTTTTGGATCAATTCCTACTTCTGTTAAAATCCGATCCAACAGCTCTTTATCTTTCGGGAAACCATTTAAATTATTTGATAAATTATTCATTAAAGTTTTACGACGCTGTGCGAAACTTGCTCGTACTACTTCAAAGAAGAATGTCTCATCTGTTACTTCTACCACTGGTTTCGGACGCTTTAAGAGGCGGATAATTGCAGAATCAACATTTGGTTGTGGCACAAACACTGTACGCGGTACAGTCATAACTGTTTCTACCTCTGTATAATACTGAATAGCAATGGATAAAGAACCATACTCTTTCGTTCCAGGCTTAGCCGCTAAACGATCCCCAACTTCTTTTTGCATCATAACAACGAATCCACGAACCGGTAATTTCTCTTCCAGCAATTTAAATAAAATTGGCGTCGTAATATAGTATGGTAAGTTAGCTACTACCATTACATCTTGCCCTTCTTCAAATTGCTCACTAAACACCTCATGTACATCTGCCTTTAGTACATCTTTATTGATAACTGTAACGTTGCCATATGGAGCTAACGTCTCATCTAAAATCGGTAATAACCTTTGATCAATTTCAAAAGCCACTACTTTTTTAGCACGCTTCGCTAATTGTTCTGTTAATGCACCGATACCTGGTCCAATTTCAATTGCACCACTTTCTGAACCAATTTCAGCGTGATCAACGATACGATTTAATACATTCGTATCAATTAAAAAATTTTGTCCTAAACTTTTTTTGAATGAAAATCCATACTTTTCAACAATATCTTTCGTACGATTTGGCGTTGCGATATCCTTCATTTTCTTTCCTCCTGTATGACTTGCTTATAAGCTTCTGCAAATGATTCTTTTGAAACTTGAAACATTTGTAAACGTTTATGTAACTGTTTTGCGTTTGTATAACCAATCTTTAATAGCTTACCCATTCTTTCTCTGCGACTCTTTGCCATTTCTCCGCCCACTAAACCTGCATCGACTAGATCGCTCCAACTGATTTCACTTGTGTAAGCTTCCATTTCTTCATGTATATTCTCTAAAGCACGGCGAATTGATTCATTAGAAGCATGTTCAATTCCGACACCTTTTTTCCTCTTAGCAAGTGCTTCTTCCTTCGGTAAAAACGCATGTTTACATCCGGGCACCTTATCAGAAATAATTTTCCGAATACGCTCTCCAGGATAATCCGGATCTGTAAAAATAATAACGCCTCGTTTTTGCAGCGCCAATTTAACTTGTTCAATAACATGATCACCGATTGCTGAACCGTTCGTTTCAATTGTATCCGCATCAACAGCACGCTTAATCGCAACTGTATCATCTTTACCTTCTACAACGATAATCTCTTTAATTTTCATGCTTGCCTCCACACTCGTTTCGTCTCTACTTAGTAAAACAAAAAAATGACGACTTTTCCATTATTATTTTCCCCATTCTTACATTTTAAAAAATAGAATGTCCAAAACTTTTTTCTCTCTCCTTATTGTACCACTTACTCATTCGCCCTTATCTTCTCTGTCACGCCTGCTATTTTTTCACAAAAATAAAAAAAGAATGGGTTCTCCCACTCTTTTATTCAACGCCAAATAAAGCTTTTGCATTTTTCGTTGTCATTTCCGCTACTTCTTCATAAGAAATTCCTTTTAAGTTCGCAATTTCTTCTGCTACGAGTTTTACATAACTTGGTTCATTTCGTTTTCCGCGAAATGGATGCGGTGTTAAATACGGACAATCCGTCTCTATTAATAATTTCTCTAATGGAATCTCCGTAGCAACTTCTTTCGGTTTCTTAGCATTTTTAAATGTAACTGGTCCACCTAACGAAATTAAAAAGTTCATATCAACACATCGCTCTGCTACCTCTACGCTACCGCTAAAACAATGCATAATGCCTCCTACTTCAGCTGCATTCTCTTCTTCTAGAATATCCACAATATCTTGGGTTGCATCGCGGTTATGTATAATAATCGGCAATTTTACTTTTTTCGCTAATGCAATTTGTTTACGGAATACTTCTTTCTGTATTTCTTTTGGAGACTTATCCCAGTGATAATCTAAGCCCATCTCTCCAAGTGCAACGACTTTAGGATGAGAAGCAAGTTCTTCTAACCAAGCTAAATGCTCTTCTGTCATGTCAATTGCATCAACTGGGTGCCATCCAACCGCAGCATAAATAAAATCATAGGCTTCAGCTAATTCAATCGCCTTTTTTATCGTTACTTCATCAAAACCAACAACAACTGTATAAGTAACACCCGCTTCTTTCATTCGGGCAATCACTTCTTGCAAGTCTTCTTCAAATTGCTCTGCATTCAAATGTGAATGTGTATCAAACAACATCATACATAACTCCTTTTATATTGAAATCAAATTTATTCTACGCAAATAAGCTCTTTTATAACTTAACGATAACAATACTACAATCTTAATGCAAAAATTGAGAGTGTAAAAAGAAAAAAGACGCTTCACACATGTTACACGTGAAACATCTCTTTTCTTGTCTTAATTACTTAATTTTTGTACCGTTTGGTAGATTTTGGTCGATTGATGCTAATGACAATACGCCATTCTCTTCACCCGCTAAAATCATACCTTGTGACAATTCACCGCGTAATTTTACAGGTTTTAAGTTTGTTACACAAATAACTTTTTTACCTTTTAGATCTTCTGGCGAATAGAATTTTGCAATTCCAGAAACAACTTGACGTTTTTCTGTGCCTAAGTCTAGTTGAATTTTTAACAACTTGTCTGCTTTTTTCACAGGTTCAGCAGATAGTACTTCAGCTACGCGTAATTCTACTTTAAAGAAATCATCAATTGTAATTTCTTCTGCCTTCGGTTCTTCTTCTTTTTTCTCTTCTACTTTAGGAGCAGAGGCTTTCATTTGTTCTTTAATGTACGCTACCTCTACTTCCATTTCTAAACGAGGGAAAATCGGGTTTCCTTTTTCTACTTTTGTTCCAGCTGGAATGCATCCAATTGTAGACAGGCTTTCCCAAGATGTATGTGCTTCTTCAGTAAGGCCAAGCTGAGCAAACATTTTGCTTGGTGCTACTGTTAAGAATGGCATAAGCATAATACCTGTTTGGCGAAGTACTTCTGCTAAATGAGCCATTACAGAAGCTAACTTTTCACGATCATTCTCATCTTTTGCTAATACCCACGGTTGTGTTTCATCAATATATTTATTCGTACGGCTAACCAATTGCCAAATTGAGCTTAGAGCTACAGAGAATTCCATATTCTCCATTGCTTCTTCTACTTTTTTCAATGTATCCTGTGCAAACGCTACTAACGTTTCATCAAATTCCGTTACATTTGCTTTAAATGCAGGGATTTCTCCGTTAAAGTATTTATCAATCATAGCTACTGTACGATTTAATAAGTTACCTAAGTCATTTGCTAAATCGAAATTAATACGCTCCACAAATCCTTCTGGTGTGAATACGCCATCAGATCCGAACGGAACTTCACGAAGTAAGTAATAACGTAATGCATCTAATCCGTAACGATCGATTAATGTAACTGGATCTACTACGTTACCTTTTGACTTACTCATCTTTCCATCCTTCATTAAAATCCAACCATGAGCAAATACTTTTTTCGGAAGAGGTAAATCTAATGCCATTAAAATGATCGGCCAATAAATTGTATGGAAACGAACGATTTCTTTTCCAACTAAATGCACATCTGCTGGCCAGAATTTCTTATACATCTCTTCATTTTCTGTTCCATAACCTAATGCTGTAATATAGTTAGATAACGCGTCAACCCATACGTAAATAACGTGTTTCGGGTTACCTGGAACACGAACTCCCCAGTCAAATGAAGTACGAGAAACTGCTAAATCTTCTAAGCCTGGTTTAATGAAGTTATTAATCATTTCATTCTTACGAGACTCTGGCTGAATGAAATGTGGATTCTCTTCATAGAATTTTAATAGTCTGTCTACGTATTTACCCATTCTAAAGAAATAAGATTCTTCACGAACAAGCTCTACATCATGACCACTATCTGGACTTTTTCCTCCAACTACTTTGTCACCTTCCATAATTGGATCTACTAATTGGTGCTCCGTATAGAATGTCTCATCTTGTACAGAATACCAACCTTCATATTCATCAAGGTAAATATCGCCTTGATCTACTAGTTGCTTGAAGATTTTTTCAACAACATCTTTATGACGATCTTCCGTTGTACGAATAAAATCATCATAAGAGATATCCATCTTCTTCCAAAGTTCTTTAATTCCTGCAACGATGTTATCCACATATGCTTGTGGTGTAACATTTAATTCTTCTGCTTTCTTTTGGATCTTCTGTCCATGCTCATCAGTTCCTGTTAAATAATGAACATTATATCCTTGCATACGCTTATATCGTGCCATCGCATCTCCTGCTACTGTTGTATAAGCATGTCCAATGTGTAATTTTCCACTTGGATAATAAATTGGGGTAGTAATATAAAAGGATTTGTTTTCCTCTGTCATTGTTTTGGACCTCCCGGATAACCTCATATGTATTTATAAATAGTATATCAAAAACTTATATATAAAGTGAAACTTTAATCAGTGGGGGTTTTCTTCATCCCCCACTGATTATTAGTTGAACCAATCGGACTTTTATGGGCAGTTGATCCCCACTTAACTTCTTTGCTCCGGATGAACTTTAAATTTAGAATCTTATTGCTTGTTAATACGTGATAAAAACGAGTTAATGATTAGTATATTTATCATCTATTACTCATATTTCAAGAAAATATACAATCTCTACTCAAAATTTAAAAACTTTTCTGAAAATAAAATGAAATAATAGTAGAAATTACTCCCATTCTATTATATATAAGAAGTAAGAAATCTATAAATCTTTTTAAAAAATATAGAATTAAAGAATTGACGGAAATGTAAATGATTGGTATCATATGTCCATAGGGTATTTTGTCGAAAAATGACGAATCTAAAAATAGACTCGAAACTTATAAACTATTTCTTTAGGAGGAAAAGAATTATGAAATCTACTGGTATCGTTCGTAAAGTTGATGAATTAGGTCGTGTAGTAATTCCAATCGAATTACGCCGTACTTTAGGTATTGCAGAAAAGGATGCTCTTGAAATCTATGTTGATGACGAGAAAATCATCTTAAAAAAATATAAGCCAAACATGACTTGCCAAGTAACTGGTGAAGTATCTGATGGTAACCTATCTTTAGCTGAAGGTAAAATTATCTTAAGCAAAGAAGGCGCTGAGCAAATCTTAAACGAGCTTCAAGATTATATCGAAACAGCAAAATAAGCTTCTCAATTATGAGAAGCTTATTTTTTATCGACATGATAGATTTGATATACATCGCGTTTCGACAAATCTCGATCTTTAGCAACTGTTTTTATCGCCTCTTTTGAATTCATACCTTTTTCGTTTATATAATGTTCAATATGGTCATATACCGAAATAGATTCCCACCATTGTTCCTCTGGAGCAGGTTCTTCCGTTGAACCAGCTACTAAAATACAAAACTCACCACGAACTTCATTTTGTTTCGTCCACTCAATTGCTTCTTCAACTGTTCCACGAATAAATTCCTCGAATTTTTTCGTTAACTCTCGACATAATACAATTTCTCTATTTCCCAATACTTCTTGCATCGAGATTAAAGTATCATCCAAGCGGTGAGGCGCTTCATAAAACATCATTGTAGTTTGTACATAACGAAGCTTCTCTAACTCCATTTTTCTTTCTTTTTTATTTCTTTGTAAAAATCCATAGAAATAAAACTGTTTTGTTTCAAGACCTGATGCAATTAATGCTGTAAGGGCTGCATTTGCCCCAGGAAGCGGGATTACATGATACTGTTCTGTTACAGCCTCTACAACAATATCGTAACCTGGATCGGAAATACACGGCATACCAGCATCACTAACAAGTGCTACAGTTTTCCCCTCGTCTAGCTTCTCTAATATTTTCTTTCCACTTACTTCCTTATTATGCTCGTGGTAACTCATCACAGGCGTCTCAATTTCAAAATAATTACAAAGTTTTTTCGTTTGTCTCGTATCTTCAGCAGCAATTAAATCAGCTTCTTTTAAAATTCGGATTGCACGAAATGTCATATCTTCTAAATTTCCAATAGGAGTTGGTACTAAATATAAAACTCCCTTTTCATTTTGTTGAAAGCTTTTTTGTTGCCACATAGCGTTCTCCTTTTTGCATATATTCTTCTTTTTGTTTTCTATTTAATTGCTTAAAATAATACTCTGCTTGCATAGCTGTACGCTTATCTTCATGAAATTCTACGTATTTTAAAACAACAGGAAGTCTAGCACGCGTATACTTAGCCCCTTTTCCGCCATTATGGGTCTCAATTCGCTTTTCTATATGATTTGTATATCCAGCATAATAACTTCCATCAGAGCACTCTACTACATAAAAACAATGCTTATTCTTCTCCATATAAAATAGAACGAATCTCCTTTGTATATTCATTATTTTCTTCATATACAAAAAGGGGTGGCAATATTTTCAAATCGGCATTTCCATCCTTAATTCCTTCAATTAACAATGTATTCGCTTCTTTCCCTGCCTTAGGATACACAAATCGTACACGCTTCGGTTCAATTTTGTATTTACGCATTAATGTAACAATATCTAATAAACGACCTGGACGATGTACAAATGCTACTTTCCCGCCTTGTTTTACTAGCTGACTACTTGCAGATACAACATCCTCTAGTGTACACATAATTTCATGACGAGCTATCGCTAAATGTTCATTCATATTTTTTTCAGAAGTTGCAGGTGTTTGGAAATAAGGCGGATTACATGTGACAACATCATATTGATGACGCCCAAGTTTCTCCGGCATATCTTTCAAATCCCCGTGTATTAAGTGAATTCTTTCTTCCAACTTATTGTATTGGACACTTCTTATTCCCATATCATATAAGCGTTCTTGAATTTCTACACCAGTAATATTCCCTTTCGTTCTTGTACTTAATAGAAGGGGCACAACTGCATTACCTGTACACAAATCAAGTAAATTACCTTTTTGAATTGGTACCCAGGCAAAATCTGCAAGTAAAACAGCATCTAACGAGAAATTAAATACCGATGGACTTTGTATAATCTTCAAATCTTGCGCTAATAAGTAATCTAAACGTTCATCTTCATATAAATTCATATGTTACTCCTTTTCTTACACTTAACCTACCCTATTTCATCTTCAACTAATAAAAAACATATTTCATTCTACTCTCATGTATAAAAAATTACCTTTCCAATTATCATTGGAAAGGTAATTTCACTTTTTATTTAAAAATGACAGGCAGAATAAACAATCTCCCTCTTTACGTACACTTCCATAATGCAGATTACAAATATGAAAACCTTCTTGATATAGTCTTGCTAAATTATCGTAGCCTTCACCAATATCTGTCTTCGGCTTCACTTCTTTACGTTTTTGAGTTTTTTGTTTTTCTTTAATCTGCACTTCTTCAAAGCGGTGTCGCAAATTTTCATTTTCCATTTTTATATGTTGGTTTTCTTCCAGTAACTCTGCAAGATGTTGTTTTAGTTCTCCCAACTGTTTGTATAAATGTCCAATTTGCTCTTCCATACTAGAAACCGATGCAAAAATATCTTTTTTCTCCACAAGCACCCACCTCATTAATCTGTGGTTTGACTCGAAACGACCCCTTTATTCACTAACTCATCTAACGTATATTCTACTATCCGTTCCTTGTCTACTAGTTCCACTTGAATTAATCTTTCTAAAATATTTAATCCGATAACACGGCCAGTACCATGCGGGGTTTGTATACGTTGATCTAAATCAGGAAGTTGTTCCTTTGCTGCCTCATATTCATCATTCTCATATTTTAAGCAACACATTAAGCGACCACATAAACCAGAGATTTTTGCAGGATTTAATGATAAATTTTGATCCTTTGCCATCTTAATAGATACAGGTTCAAAATCCCCTAAAAAAGTAGAACAACAAAGCATACGACCACATGGACCAATACCACCAAGCATCTTCGCTTCATCACGAACACCAATTTGTCTTAGTTCAATTCTTGTCCTAAAAATTGCTGCTAAGTCCTTCACTAGTTCGCGGAAATCAATCCGACCATCCGCAGTAAAGTAGAAAATAATTTTATTGCGATCGAACGTATACTCTACATCTACAAGTTTCATATCAAGATTATGTTCTACTACCTTTTGCTGACAAACTTGATATGCTTCTTTTGCGGCATGTTTGTTCTCTTCAACAATGGTACGATCATTTTCATTTGCAATACGAATAACCTTTTTTAGCGGTAATACAACGTCGTTTTCATCAACTTGCTTTTTGGTAATAACTACTTTTCCGTATTCAATACCTCTTACCGTTTCTACAATTACAAACTCATTTTCAGAGATATCGAACTGATTCGGATCAAAGTAATACACCTTTCCGGCCTTCTTAAAGCGAACACCTACTACATCATACAAAACGGTCATCCCTCCTGCAACCGCAACACTAACTGTTCGAACACAAGCTGCGCATTTACATTAGCGTTGATTCTATTTTTTGCCTCTAATATATTAAAGAGAGCTGATACAATGCGCTTCTGAGCGTAGGAGAAAGATTCAAACATCTCTTTCTGCTCATGAAAAACAAGACGATCTTCTTCTCCAAGTTGAACATATAATAAATCCTTATAAATAAGGAGTAACATATCTAAACCTTGCTGTAATTGTTCTTTCTCTCCAAAGTGTTTTCCCCATTTTTCTTGTACAAAAAAAATAGAGGCTTTATCTTTTTCGAGCGCTTCACATAATTTTATCACTAAAGCTCGTGCTTGTGCAAACCATTCATCACTACATAAAGCTAAAGCTTCATCAAAACTATTTGTGAGTTGTGCAGCAAGTGTCGATAAAGATGCTGTAACACCTTCATCCTGTAATCTTCTAATTAAAGATTCCGTAGGTAAAGGTCTAAATGTAACAACTTGACAACGAGATAAAATCGTATTTAAAATTTGATGACTTTGTTCAGTAAGTAAAATAGCTGTTGTATCACTACTTGGTTCTTCTAAAAATTTCAACAGTGTATTCGCCGCATTTGCTGTCATACGGTCTGCGTGCTCAATAACATATACTTTTTTATTTGCTTCTAATCCTGTTTTTGAAAACTCTTCTTGTAAATCATGAATTTGCTGCTTCTTAATAGATAATCCGTCTGGTTTTACAATATGTAAGTTTGGGTGGTTACCTGAATCAATTCGCTTACAATTTGTACATACATGACAAGGCTCTACCCCATTACGCTGAGAACAGAGGAAACTCTTTGCCATTTGAAGTGCTGTCGCAAACTTTCCTGTCCCTTTCCCTCCCTCTAACAAGTAAGCGTGGGATATACGCTCTTTTGCGATGCTATTCATCAACATTTTTACACCGATGGGTTGTATAGCAGAAAGCTGCTCCCACGTCTTCGTCATAATGCATACCTCACTTATTTCATTCTTTCCTTCTATTATAACAATTTATCTTCTATAACTTGAATAACTTCTTCTATAAGTTTTTCCATTGGTTGATCAGCATTTACTAATACAATACGATCCGAGAATCGTTCTACAACTTGTAAATACCCTTCACGCACACGTTTATGGAAAGTGATATCTTCCATATCTAACCGATTCACTTCACGTCCTGCATCTTTTGCAATTCGAGCTAAACCAACCTCGGGTTCAATGTCTAGGTAAATTGTTAAACTAGGCATGCAGTCTTCTGTTGCGAAACGATTGATTTCAAATACTTTATCCATACCTAATCCTCTTGCATAGCCTTGATACGCTAAAGAGCTATCTATAAAACGATCACATAATACAAGGTAATCCTCATTAAGTGCCGGCATAACTTTTTCCACTAAATGTTGTCTACGTGCAGCGGCATATAGAAGTGCCTCTGTACGTGCTTCCATCATCGTATATTCTTGCTTATGTAAAATCGTTCTAATATCCTCAGAAATTGCAATACCACCTGGTTCTCTCGTCGCCATTACCTTTTGTTCCTTTTTTTCAAAGTGTGGCAATAAACCTTGAATTAACGTTGTTTTACCCGAACCTTCTGGCCCCTCAATTGTTACAAATAATCCCTTCATCCTAAAACCTACTTTCTATATCATACACTTTCATATATTTCGTGCTACCTTGAAAACGAGCGCCTGCTCCCTCTAAATGCATAATTTGCTCTTTATGTTCTGAAGTAATTCTTTCCCCATACATAATCAATGGAATACCAGGTGGATATGGAATTACCATTTCCGCCGCTATCATCCCAACTGCTTCTTCTACAGATACTACTTTTGTTTCATATCCTTCCAGTTGTTTATATGTATACGGTAAAGGAGAAATTTCTCCTTTATAAGTATAACGAATAGATTCCGTCTTGTCTTTCACCTCATAAGATTGCAATGCCACCCGGATCATCTCTATAGCCTTCATATACTTCTTATTTACTTGCAAAGGCAAAATAAATAAGACATTATATGGATCTGCCATTTCGGTATATATACCAACCTTTTCTAATACAGACTGTAATTCGTATCCTGATAACTGACAACGCGTCTGTACGGTAACTTTTAGCTCGTCTTGTAATGGATATTGTAAAATAGCTATTTGTGGAATAGCACTCAATTCTTCTTTAAATTCCCGTAAAAACTCGACAATTTCATCATGTCCCTTTTCTTTTATACGTGCTATCGTAAAGCGTGCAATATCAAGAGAAGCCATAATTGGATACGATGGACTACTAGATTGTAGCATACTTAAATAAGTAGAAACTTTTTCTTCTTTCACTAAGCGGCTATTTATATGTAAATAGGATCCCATCGTCATCGCAGGTAATGTTTTATGTGCGGAATGAACTACAATATCTGCACCATATGCTAAAGCTGACTTTGGAAATGCCCCACCTAAACAAAAATGAGCTCCATGCGCTTCATCTACTAACACAGGAATTTTATGTGCATGTGCATAAGCAATGCTTGCCTCTAAATCCATCCCCATACCATAATAATTAGGATGTGTTAAAATAAGTGCTTTCGCATTTGGATATTTTTCAATTGCTTCCTTAATAATTTCATTATGAATTCCCACGGGTACGTTATAAGCTTCATCAATCCATGGATCTAAAAAAATTGGATTTGCTCCTGCTAATTTTAAACCATTAATAATTGATTTATGACAATTTCTTTGTACAAGAACAATATCATGTTCCCTACAGCAAGACAAAATCATTGCTAAGTTCCCGACTGTTGAACCATTAATTAAAAAATAACTTTTTTCCACTTCATATACATCAGCTAATAATTGTTGTGCCTCATCTATACATTCAAACGGACTATGTAAATCATCTAACCCTGATAACTCAGTTACATCGATAGATAGTATATCTTTAAACTCCTCTACTGCCCCCTGAGGAAAGTTTAAACCATTTTTATGACCTGGAACATGAAAGGATAACGGCCGTCTTTCTTTAAACTCTATTAATGCTTCATATAAAGGTATGCGATTTTGATTCATCTATATCTCTTCCTTATTATTTCATTCTTTATCTATTATACAGAACAAAAAAAATAATAGGCATATGCCTATTTAAAAATATGATACTTCTAATTTCCGAAGCTGTTTTAAATAATATATATACTTCGGATCATTTGTTTCTGTATTCACCATGTCCTTTTCACATTCATAACATATTAAATTATTATAAACATATATCCCTTCTTTTCTTTCTGTCTCACAAACAATACAAACTTCGTTTTGTGATTTCATATCTTTCCCTCCCTATTTAAATGGACATATTTTATACTTCTATTCCTTAACAATTTACAGAAAAATATACATCGATTTCTTATATAATATGATTCATCCTTGGGCAACGTGTTTGTATTACCATTACTTCTTTTTGCATACTGTTTGAAAACACAAAAAAAACACAAGTCAAAAGACTTGTGTTTTTAGTTGCTTGGCGACGTCCTACTCTCACAGGGACAAGGTCCCAACTACCATCGGCGCTAGAGAGCTTAACTTCCGTGTTCGGTATGGGAACGGGTGTGACCTCTCTGCCATCATCACCAAACTATGAAGGTCCGCCGCTAACTTCATAAGAGCAAGCTCTTAATCCATTCGCTCGACTTGCATGTATTAGGCACGCCGCCAGCGTTCATCCTGAGCCAGGATCAAACTCTCCAATAAAGTTAGTTTGTCTAGCATCAAAAATAAAAATTGACGTTTCACGTTGTTTGTTTCGTTTAGTTTTCAAAGTTCAACATCGCGTTTCAGCGACTTTTATAATTTAACATTTTGCGTTAAACCTGTCAACAACTTTTTTCTTTCGTTCCTGACGACGCTTATTAATTTACCATATTAACCATTAACAAGTCAACACTTTTAAAAAAAATGCCAAAATAAATTTATCTTGGCATGATATAAAGCTTAATAACCACTAATGCAGCAACACCGGGTAAACCTAATAAACTTGTAATCGTTGCGGTCCCCAAGTTAATTGGAATATGAAAATCAAAATACGTTCCTACAACATTTACGATAAAAAGTAATGCTACTCCTAAAGTAACATGAAAGAGCGCTTTTCCTATAAAACGTAACGGCTTAGAAGAAACACCAAAAACAAGGAAAATAAAAATTAACGTAAGAATACCAACAATAATAATTGTAGAATTCATTTTTTCCTCCTTATGAATGACCTATACACATTTATTTGTATGGGACAAGACGATAAAAAAGAACGTTTATTATATAACTCCAGTCGTTTCATCTTATTTACCTTGATTCGGCTACACATTCTTCACAAACAAACATTAATCGATCTTTCCAAACGAAGTGACTACTACATATTTAACGAATAAAATAAAAAGGCTCTGCTTTTTCAGCAGAACCTTTTACCATTGTTCCATCTTCACAGGACGACGTTTTGCTTCTTTTAGCAAGAAGAAATATTTCGCCTCTGCTATTTTCAAAGAACAAAGTACATCTTGAGATGGTTCAACACTTTGTTCAACCATTCTCTTTTGACGTAACCATTCATTCTTCACTTTTTCTAATAGTACAATTAGCTTATCATCATACTCTTTACGCAATTTACCCTTTTTTTGAAAGAACATTTTTGTTTCTCCTCTTATACTTCTCTACGACCTTCTAACGCTTTCGACAGTGTCACTTCATCTGCATATTCTAAATCTCCACCAACTGGCAGACCGTGTGCAATACGAGTTACTTTAATACCTGTCGGCTTTAAGAGGCGGGATATATACATCGCTGTAGCTTCCCCTTCAATATTAGGATTTGTTGCTAATATTACTTCTTGTACTGTTTCATCGTGTAGTCGCTTTAGAAGTTGCGGGATATTAATGTCTTCTGGTCCAATTCCCTCCATTGGAGAGATAGCACCACGTAACACATGATATACACCTTGATACTCTTTCATCTTTTCCATCGCGATTACATCTTTCGGTTCTTGCACGACACAAACAACTGATTGATCTCGATGTGAATCGTTACAAATATAACAAGGGTCACGGTCAGTAATATGCCCACATACAGAACAATATGCTAAGTCTCGCTTCGCATTTACAAGTGCTTTTGCAAAACCTAACACATCATCTTCTTTCATATCTAATACGAAAAACGCCAATCGAACCGCTGTTTTCGGTCCGATTCCTGGCAATTTCATAAAACTATCAATTAGTTTTGATATTGGTTCTGGATAATGCATATATCCATATCCTCCTAGAACATTCCACCCGGTAAGTTTAAGCCTTTTGTAAATTTACCCATTGTAGAGTTTGAAAGTTCATCAGCTTTTTTAAGTGCATCGTTTGTTGCAGCTAACACTAAGTCTTGTAACATTTCGATATCTTCTGGATCTACAACTTCTTCTTTCATTTTTACTTCAAGAATTTGCTTATGACCATTTGCAATAACTGTGATCATACCGCCGCCAGCTGTACCTTCAACTGTTTTTTCGCCAAGTTCTTCTTGCGCCTTTGCCATTTCCTTTTGCATCTTTTGCATTTGTTTCATCATGTTATTCATATTTCCCATTCCGCCACGCATCATAATTAATTCCTCCTAATTATTATTACTCTTTTATTTCAATGAGTTCTTGCCCTACTAATTTTACAGCCTCTTCTATAAGAGGATCTTCTTTTTTCTCTGGGCTTTCTTCAGAACTTCCACCTTCACGCTGTAAAAAATCTTCACGGATTTTACCCCATTCACTTTTTGGAATGGCAATCATATTTAATCTTTTACTTAGCAATTCAAATAAAGTTTGTTCCACTGTATCCATAGCCTCTCGATTTTCGCTTGCCATTTTACAGTGAATCTCATATTGGAACGCTAAAACGTAAGTATCATCTGAAGCCGCTACCGGTTCGCTATTTTCTAATAAAACAGCAAACGCTACTTTGTTGTATGCTTTGAGTCTTCCTAACAACTCACCCCATACAGCTTTTAATTGTTCTAAATCTTGACGCTTTGCTTGCTTTAATACTTCATTTACGCGTCCGACAGGTATCTTCATACTTCCTGTCCGTACTGGCTTTGGTGCTGCACGTGTCTCTCTGACTTCCTGCTGCACACCGGCCGGCACACCATTCTTTTTAACTTCTTCTAACTCTTTCTCCAATTGCTGCATCCTGTTCATAATTGCTTGTAAACGATCTGCACCATTTGCTTGCATCATAAACTGTTGACACAGTTGTACCATAACAACTTCTAAGAAAATTCGCGGATGATTTGTCCACTTCATTTCCTGTTGTGCTTTACTAAGAGTATGAATGATCTCATAGATTACTTCCGGTTGCATTTCTTCACTTAACGCCCGGAATTGCTCATCTACCATTACTCGTTCCAACATATGTTCCAATTGTGGTGAAGTTTGATATAAAAGCATATCACGATAATAGTAAATGAAATCTTCCATAAAGCGAACTGGATCTTTCCCTTTACCCATCATCTCATCTATGATACGTAATGCTCTTGATACATCATTTTCACGTATACATTCTACTAAGTTGCCTAAGTATTGCTGAGAAACAGACCCTGTTACAGCTAATACATCTTCTGTCGTAACGGTCTCATCACTATAAGATATTGCCTGATCAATAAGACTAAGCGCATCACGCATACCACCTTCAGCGGCACGTGCAACAATTTGTAACGCCTCATCTTCTACTTGCGTACCTTCATTGTTCACAACTGTCGATAATCTCTCAACAATATCATTTACTGATATCTTTCTGAATTCGAAACGTTGGCAACGCGAAATAATTGTAGGCGGTATCTTATGTGGTTCTGTTGTCGCCAAAATAAAGATAACATGTCCGGGCGGTTCTTCTAACGTTTTTAAAAGCGCATTGAAGGCACCCATGGAAAGCATGTGAACTTCATCAATGATGTATACTTTATATTCTACAGCACTTGGAGCATATTTTACTTTATCTCTAATATCTCGAATTTCATCTACACCGTTATTTGAAGCCGCATCAATTTCTAATACATCTGAAATAGATCCTTGTGTAATCCCCAAACAAGAAGGACATTCATTACAAGGTTCAGCTACCGGAGCATGTTCACAGTTAATTGCTTTTGCAAACACTTTTGCAATTGTCGTTTTTCCTGTTCCCCTCGGCCCAGAAAATAAATAAGCATGTGAAACTTTCTCTTGAAGAAGGGCATTTTGCAACGTTTTTGTCACGTGCTTTTGACCGACTACATCTTCAAACTTTTGCGGTCTCCATGTTCGGTATAACGCTTGGTATGACACGAAAATACGGCCTCCCTCAAAGGTTATTATCTCATTTATTATAACCCATTCTGTTTATAGATTCCAAAAGTTATTTTCTATACAAAAAACCCACCTTAGTATTAAGGTGAGTTTTGTATACATATATAACTGCCGTGCACCTTCTGTCGGATTCCAAAAGTTATTTTCTATACAAAAAACCCACCTTAGTATTAAGGTGAGTTTTGTATACATATATAACTGCCGTGCACCTTCTGTCGATTACGTACCATAAGCGTTACTTAAGCAGTTAGCTCGGTTCAGGCACTCCTGCGGCACACGAGAAGACCCGCTTATTGCTGCTTCCTTCCGGACCTGACAAGGTTCACGGGGTCCCGTTGCGCAGGACCCAAACGTCAACACCACTTACTTAAGGCAGACCTTACAGCAACATAACCTCGAGAAGGGATTCGGCCTCGCTAGAGCGGATTGCGAGTATAGGGCACCGCTACCTCCCCGCTTAGCACGGCAAAGTTAAAACCAATATTCGGTTGCCTTCATTAAAGGCACTATCAGTATAACTTGTTTTTTTATAAAATGCAAATACGTTAATTCTCTTTACTTTTCTCTAATTTCTTAATCGCTTTTCTTTTTTTACGAAGCGCTCTAAAAAAGTTCGTTAACAGCGTACCGCACTCTTCTTCTAATACACCAGCTACTACTTCACATTGATGATTAAAGCGTTCATCCGTTAACAGATTCATCAATGTCCCTGCGCATCCACCTTTCGGATCACTCGCACCATATACAACTCGCTTTACTCGTGATAAAACAATTCCACCCGCACACATCGGACAAGGCTCTAATGTTACATATAACGTCGCATCTTCTAAACGCCATGTCCCTAATTTTTTGCACGCCTCATCAATAGCTAACAACTCAGCGTGAGCTATTGATCTTTGCTCAGTCTCCCTTAAATTATGAGCAACACTAATTACTTCACCATCCAATACTATAACTGCACCAATCGGTACTTCTTGTATTGCCTCTGCTTTTTTAGCCTCTTCTATTGCTAACTGCATAAAATAAATATCTTGATCACGTTCCATAACATAGTCCTTTCATTACAAATAAAGTACACTTATTTCCATTTACTACACATGGGATAACTTTTACAAATTCAATCCACCCTAAGAAAAAAGAGAGGGGATTACATATGAAGAATACTGCCTTACTCATTATCGATATGATTAATGACTTTCAATTTTCACATGGGCCTATCCTAGCCGAAAAATGCGAAATTATAACCAACCCTATTTTACAATTAAAGAAAACAATGAAATCCTTCGGTTGCCCCATCATTTATATTAATGACCATTATCAACTTTGGAGATCTGATATTGACCAATTGATTACTCATTGTACCAATGAGTATAGTGAAAATATCATTCATAAGATCGCTCCAAATGCTGATGATTACATTTTTATTAAACCACATTACTCTGCTTTTTATGAAACACCTTTAAATTCTTTATTAGGCTATTTAAAAATAGAAAATCTAATATTAACAGGTGTCGCCGGGAATATATGTATCCTCTTTACAGCTAACGATGCTCATATGAGGAATTATACATTGTATGTACCACAGGACTGTATTGCATCTAATGATGATCAGGATAACCTGCATGCTTTAAAAATAATGGAAACCACATTAAAAGCAAATATAGTACCGTCGTCTCAAATAAAATTTAATTAATACATATATCTATTTTCCAACTTTTTATATCAAATTAACCCGCTCGCTTCCCTCTTGTGCTACAATAATTCTGTTTTGTGTTTTTAGTAGTCACGGTAAATCACTGATTGAAAGGAGGAAACAGCGTGACCGGAGTACCATTTATCACGGTTGAAGGACCAATTGGTGTTGGAAAAACTTCACTTGCGAAGGAAATTTCAACTCACATGCAACTCCACTTACTGAAAGAGATTGTTGATGAAAACCCCTTTTTAGGAAAGTTCTATGAAGACATCGACGAATGGAGTTTTCAAACAGAGATGTTCTTTCTTTGTAATAGATACAAACAATTAGAAGATATTAACATAAAGTATTTGAATCAAAGGAAGCCAGTAGTAGCGGATTATCATATATTCAAAAATGTAATTTTCGCATCCCGTACATTAAAAGATTCTCAATATGACAAGTACATGCAAATCTATCGTATCCTTACACAAGATATGCCAGTTCCAAACGTTATCGTTTATTTAACAGCTAGCCTAGAAACATTACAAAAGCGAATCGCAATGCGCGGAAGAGAATTCGAAAAAAATATGGATCCAAATTACTTACTACAGCTCACAAAAGATTACGAAACAGCAATGGATGCTTTTAAAAAGGACCATCCAGATATCCCAGTAATGAAATTTAACGGAGACGATATGGATTTTGTAAAAAATCCTGATGATTTAAACGTCATCCTATCTACCCTTCAAAATACTCTCTTAAAGGAGTCGAAATAATAATGAATTTAAGGCAAAAATATGATATCCCAAATGACGCAGTAATCACTATCGCTGGAACAGTAGGTGTCGGTAAATCCACTATGACAACTGCACTAGCTAACGCTTTAGGGTATCGCACGTCATTTGAAAAGGTAGATTCTAACCCATATTTGGACAAGTTCTATGCTGATTTCACACGCTGGAGCTTTCACTTACAAGTGTACTTTTTAGCAGAACGATTTAAAGAACAAAAAAGAATTTTTGAATACGGCGGCGGTTTTGTTCAAGATCGCTCTATCTATGAAGACACTGGCATTTTTGCAAAAATGCATCACGAAAAAGGTACAATGACAGAAACTGATTATGAAACATACAAAGGTTTATTTGACGCTATGGTCATGACTCCTTACTTCCCTCATCCAGATTTATTAATTTACTTAGAAGGTTCTTTCGATGATATCGTTGATCGTATCCAAGAACGCGGACGTCCGATGGAACAGCAAACACCAATTGAGTATTGGAAAGAGATGCATGGGCGTTATGAAAACTGGATTAATAACTTTAATTCATGCCCTGTTTTACGATTAAACATTAATGAATACGATATTTTAAAAGATGGCGATTCCATTGAACCAATCATTAAAAAAATCGGCCATTTTTTAAAACAAACACGTAAACTTGTAAAATAAAAAACCCGTGCATACGCACGGGTTTTTCTATTAAATTACTTCTTCTTTGTTGGAGCAATAATTTCACTCTCAGGTTTTCCAGCGTTAATACGCTGACGAACAGTACTTGTACTAATATCGTACGCCTCAGCAATCTCTTTAACAGTCATTTCTTTCCCGTTAATTACTGCTGTTAATACTTTACCTGTACGTTTTGGAGCTGCTTCTTTCTTTACAGCTTCTTTTTTAACTTTTTTTGGTGCCTCTACTTTTGTTGCAGTTTGCTTTACATCACAAGTGCAACCACAAAGTTTACGGAATGTATCATCGCTAATAATGCGTGATACATTTGCACCACTGTTTAAAATTCTATTGTTCTTACAGACAGGACATTGTACATAATATAAAGTTTTTCCATCTAAAGGAAACGTTTGTATAATAAGATCCATGTTGACTCCTTTCATATCTATGAAGATAATCATCGGAATATGAGTGTGTAATAAGGACAAAATCGCCTTACACCATACTTTATGATTGGTTTTAAAATAAAAACTCGTTACGTGTGGTAACGAGTTCTCCAATCTCCACTTATATGCGCTGTTGTCAATTATATCTGGAGGAGGTAGAGGGATTCGAACCCCCGCGCGACTCTCGCCGCCTGTCGGTTTTCAAGACCGATCCCTTCAGCCAGACTTGGGTATACCTCCATATTGACATCAAATATAATATCAAAAGAAAAACAGTTAGTCAACCCTACTAAAATAAATTATGAGGAAAGGAAAAATTTACTTTTCCTCTCCTATATTATAGTACTGACAACGCTCATAATTACCAATCACTCATACCGATGAATGTTTATAAATTTACTTAATAACTGTTTTTCCTCCCATATAAGGGCGAAGAACTTCTGGAATTATAATTGTACCATCTTCTTGTTGGTAGTTCTCTAAAATAGCTGCCACCGTACGTCCAATTGCAAGACCAGATCCATTTAATGTATGAACATGTTCTGGTTTGCCGTTTGGCTCACGACGGAAACGGATATTTGCACGTCTCGCTTGGAAAGCCTCGAAATTACTACAAGAAGAGATTTCACGATATGTGCCATAGCTTGGAATCCATACTTCAATATCGTATTTCTTCGCTGCCGTAAATCCTAAATCGCCTGTGCACATGCTCATAACGCGATATGGCAACTCTAATAATTGTAACACGCGTTCTGCATCATTTGTTAGTTTTTCTAACTCTTCATAAGAATCTTCTGGTTTTACGAACTTCACAAGCTCTACTTTATTGAACTGATGCTGACGAATTAAACCACGTGTATCACGGCCAGCTGAACCTGCTTCAGAACGGAAACAAGAGCTAAATGCAGCATATCTTATAGGCAATTGTTCTTTATTTAAGATCTCATCACGGTGCATATTTGTTACAGGTACTTCAGCTGTTGGAATTAAGAAGTAGTCTTCACTTTCAATACGGAATGCATCTTCTTCAAACTTCGGAAGTTGTCCTGTCCCTGTCATGCTTGCACGGTTTACCATATACGGAGGTAATACTTCTTCATATCCATGCTCATCAGTATGAAGATCCAGCATAAAGCTAATTAAAGCACGCTCTAATCTTGCGCCAGCACCTTTGTAGAATACGAAGCGGCTTCCTGTTACTTTTCCAGCACGTTCAAAATCTAGAATTCCTAAATCTGTAGCAAGATCCCAATGTGGTTTTGGTTCAAAAGCAAATTCCTTCACTTCTCCCCAAGTGCGAGCTACTACATTATCATCCTCTGTTTCACCAACTGGCGCAGATTCGTGAGGAATATTTGGAATAGATAGCATCAATCTTTCTAGATCTTCTTCAACTGTACGAAGTTCATTATCAAGATCTTTTACTTTTTCTCCAACTTCACGCATTTCTAAAATTAGAGCTTCTGCATCTTTCTTTTCGCGCTTCAATACAGAGATCTGTTGAGATACTTCGTTACGTTTACTTTTTAGTTCCTCTGTTTGAACAAGTAGTTCTCTTCTTCTCGTATCCAATTCTTCAAAGCGACCAAAATCAGTTAAATCTTCGCCTCTATGCTGTAACTTAGCTTTTACTTCTTCAAAATTTGTACGTAAAAATTTAATATCAAGCATTATATACTCCTCCTTTTATTTTATAAAACACAAAAAACTCCCGTCCCTATATAAAGGGACGGGAGTTAACCCGCGTTGCCACCCTAGTTGAAAGCATTACCGCCTTCCTCTCAAGTAGAAATAACGGCTCTTCACCGGGAATGTTTACTAATCATAAAGATATTCCACATTCCATTCCAGGATGGATTCACAAACTGTTTCTATCGATTTCCACCAACCATCGACTCTCTATAAGAAACGACATTTGTTACTACTTCCTATCAACACGCTTATTTTATAAAATTGTTACCATCAATTTACTATAATCTTATACAAGTTGCAAGTTACTTATACAACTTTTTTCATTTTCGCTTCTTTTACCATTTCTACAAAGTATGCTGTTACACGATGATCATCCGTTAATTCCGGATGGAAAGAAGCAGCTAAAAACGGCCCTTGCCTTACCGCTACCATTCGATCACCATGTGTAGAAAGTACCTCAACATCATCCGCTACATTTACAACATACGGAGCACGAATAAATACGCCAACAAAATCTTCTCCCACACCTTTAATAGAAAGTGCAGCTTCAAAGCTATCTTTTTGACGTCCAAACGCATTGCGTTCAACTGTAATATCCATAGCACCAATATGTGCTTCGTCATAGCCAATAAGTGTTTTTGCAAGAAGAATCATTCCTGCACATGTACCAAACATTGGTTTACCAGACTTCGCGAATGTACGAAGTGGTTCCATGAAAGCATACTTATCAATAAGACGGCGCATAGTTGTACTTTCACCGCCTGGTAAAATAAGACCATCAATCTCTTCAAGTTGTTCTATACGCTTTACAACAACAGCTTCTGCACCACTTGCTTCAACTGATTTTACATGTTCACGAACTGCACCTTGAAGACCTAGTACACCGATTTTCACCATTTTAAAGTTCTCCTTCAATTACCATCCACGCTCTTGCATGCGTTGCTCTGGTAGTAACGTTGAAATTTCAATACCTTTCATCGCATTACCTAATCCCTTAGAAAGGCTTGCAATTAACTCGTAATCCTCATAATGAGTTGTCGCTTCAACGATTGCACGTGCAAATTTCGCTGGATTCTCTGATTTAAAGATACCAGATCCAACAAATACACCATCCGCACCAAGTTGCATCATTAATGCTGCATCTGCTGGTGTTGCTACACCACCTGCTGCAAAGTTTACAACCGGCAAACGACCAAGGCGTTTAATTTCAAGTAGTACTTCATAAGGAGCACCAGTATTTTTTGCATATGTCATTAACTCATCTTCACGTAGACTTGCAACTTGACGGATTTCTGCATTGACTTGACGCATATGACGCACTGCCTCTACAATGTTTCCTGTTCCTGGTTCACCTTTTGTACGAAGCATAGATGCACCTTCTGCAATACGACGTGCAGCTTCTCCGATATCACGGCAACCACATACAAATGGAACTGTGTAATCACGTTTATTTAAATGGTATACTTCATCGGCAGGAGTTAATACTTCACTCTCATCGATATAGTCTACCCCTAACGATTCTAATACACGTGCTTCTACAAGGTGACCGATACGGCATTTTGCCATAACCGGAATTGACACAGCACCCATAACTTCTTCAACGATTGTTGGGTCTGCCATACGAGAAACGCCACCTGCTGCACGAATATCTGCTGGTACACGCTCTAATGCCATAACGGCAACTGCGCCTGCCTCTTCTGCAATTTTTGCTTGTTCAGCGTTAATTACGTCCATAATAACGCCGCCTTTTTGCATTTCTGCCATTCCACGTTTTACACGTTCTGTCCCTGTTACATTTGTCATGTTACAAAAACCCCCCTAGGTGAATTGCTTTTCCCCGTTAAAGGCGAAAATTAAGAATACTCTTACATTCTACCATTAACTATCAGATGCTTGTCTACTACTTTTTCATAAAGTCGGTATGAAAAATAGGAATAAGAAAAAGCCCCTACAATGAGGAGCTTTTAAAACCAACCTTTTACTGTATCAACAGCACTATTCCATATACCACTAAAGAAAGAACCAATTCCGCGCATAGCACGAGTAAACCAGTTTGCTTCTTCTACTTCAGCTGTTGTTACAAGATCCACTTGCAACGACTTACCAGTTAAAAATCCAGGATCGTTTGTATCTTTTGGCGTAATGACCATTTGACCAAGCGCAGCTCCTTTTTTAATAGGTGCTTCTTGTCCCTTACTTGATTCTTTTAATTCTGTTTTATAAACATCTTTACTTCCTTTTGGTACTGGAAGTGAAATGGCTTGTTTCGTTTGAACTGCTACATCTTTATCTTTCGCATTTTCTACTCGTACTGTTTCTTGTCCTTTTACTGAAGAACCTTTTTTATACATTTGTTTCATTTCAAAGTTAGCAAATCCATAATCATATAGCTTCTTTGTTTCATCAAAACGTGCTGTATGAGAACTTGTTTTAATCACTACAGAAATAAAACGCATACCGTTTCTTTCAACCGTACCAGTGAAGCAATCTCCCGCTTCTGGAGTTGAGCCTGTTTTTAGGCCATCTACGCCATCATATTCTTTAACTAAGCCCTTTAACATCCAGTTCCAGTTCGACATTGCAAACTTCTCTTTTTCTGGACGGAATTCTTTTTTCGGGATTTTTGCTGTATCTAACACTTTTGGATAATCTTTAATTAAATGTTGTGCTAAAGTTGCAACATCCTTTGCAGACATTTTATTTTCTTCATCCGCTGTTGTTCCTTCTGGATGCATTCCCTTTAAATCTTTATTCGTTAAACCTGTAGAATTGACAAATTTATAATTTTTCAACCCTAGTTCTTTCGATTTATCATTCATCATTTTTACGAAATCTACTTCTTTACCTGCAATTGCTTCTGCTAATGCAATCGTTGCACCATTTGCAGAGAAGATTGCCATTGCCTCGTATAACTCTTTTACTGTGTAAGAGCCGCCATTTTCTAATGCTACATTTGACAATGAAGCATCCTGTGAAACTTTATACGCATATTCAGAAACCTTAATTTTCTGATCCCACTTAAGCTTTCCTTTATCCACTGCTTCGTGAACTAAATACTCACTCATCATCTTCGTCATACTAGCAATGGATAATAATTCATCTGCATTCTTTTGATATACAATTTTTCCAGAATTCGCTTCAACTAAAATTGCCGCACCTGCTTCAATATTTAAAGCGGCTCCTGTTTCAGCTGATGCATTGCTATATGGTAACAACATACTACAAGCTAGTGTAAGCATTGTTACTAGTGCAATGAATCTTTTGCAAAACATACCTTTCACTTTTGCTACCCCCAATATCTATGTACTCACATAACCGTTATTCTAACATAATCAAAAAAAAATAGACAGAGATATAAAATCTCCGTCTATTTATATATGAGACATTATAATGAGTAGTTTGGAGCCTCTTTTGTAATTTGTACGTGATGAGGATGACTTTCAAGTAAACCAGCACCTGACATACGAACAAATTGTGCATTCTCACGTAAAAATTCTAAATCTTGTGCTCCGCAATATCCCATACCCGCACGTAATCCACCAACTAATTGATGAACCGTATCTGCTAAAGGCCCTTTATATGGTACTCGTCCTTCAATACCTTCTGGAACAAGTTTTTTATTTCCTTCTTGGAAATAACGATCTTTACTTCCTTTTTCCATAGCTCCGACAGAACCCATACCACGATATACTTTAAATTGGCGACCTTGATAAATTTCAGTTTCACCAGGACTTTCAGCAACACCAGCAAACATACTACCTAGCATAACAACATGTGCTCCTGCTGCTAAAGCTTTAACCATATCACCAGAGTATTTAATACCACCGTCAGCGATAACTGGGATACCGTGTTTACGAGCTTCTGTTGCACAATCATAAACCGCTGTTAATTGTGGTACACCAACCCCAGCTACAACACGTGTTGTACAGATAGAGCCTGGTCCAATACCAACTTTAACTACGTTTGCACCTGCTTCAATTAATGCTCTTGTTGCTTCAGCAGTAGCAACATTTCCAGCGATAATATTTAATGATGGATACTTTGCACGAACTTCTTTTACTTTATCAATAACGCCTTGAGAATGTCCATGAGCTGTATCAAGTACGATTGCATCTACGCTAGCTTTTACTAATGCGTCAATACGAGTCATAGCATCAGCCGTTACACCAACTGCTGCTCCAACTAATAAGCGCCCTTGCTTATCCTTCGCAGAATTTGGGAATTCAATTACTTTTTCAATATCTTTTATTGTAATAAGCCCTTGTAATACACCGTTGTTATCAACAAGAGGGAGTTTTTCAATTTTATACTTTTGTAGGATCTTTTCAGCCTCATCTAGCGTTGTACCAACTGGAGCTGTAATTAGCTGTTCTTTTGTCATTACGTCGGAAATTTTGATTGAATAGTCTTGGATAAAACGCATATCACGGTTTGTAATAATACCAACTAATTTTCGCTCGTCTAAATTATTTACAACCGGTACACCTGAGATACGATATTTCCCCATAAGGTGCTCTGCATCATACACTTGATGTTCTGGAGTTAAAAAGAAAGGATCTGAAATAACACCACTTTCAGAACGTTTTACTTTATCAACCTGCTCGGCTTGTTGTTCAATAGACATATTTTTATGAATAATTCCTAAACCGCCTTGACGAGCCATTGCAATAGCCATATCCGCTTCTGTTACTGTATCCATTCCTGCACTAATTAACGGGATGTTTAACTGTAAGCTTTCAGATAAAACAGTTTTAACACTTACTTCTCTTGGTAGTACATCTGACTTTGCTGGCACAAGTAATACGTCATCAAAAGTCAAACCTTCTTTAACAAATTTAGATTCCCACATAATTGTTCCCCCCATGATACCAGAAATTATTATTAGTAGCTTATCAATTGGTTAAAATACTGTCAAGGACGTATATATATGTTAGAATTTTTAGACAATAAAAGGAGCGTAATATATGCATCAAACACATTGTACTTGGCAGCAACTAAGTTTCTTCTTTTCATCTCAAAATGTACAACGTTATCTTGCCCGTTGTTATGAAAAATCCTCCATACAAAATGCTGAAAAAAAAAGTTTCGAAAATTGTTATCCTTTTATTTATTACTTAGAACATGGGAAAAATTATTACGAATTATATAAGGTAGCTCCCTTTTCGATTCAGCCAATGTTATTGTTTTATGGAATGAGCCAACTTTTTAAAGCATGCTTATTAACTATTGATCCAAACTATCCTGAATCCACTACTGTTTTAGCTCATGGCGTTACGACTCGTAAGCGAAAAAAACAGGGATATCAATTTTTAGAAGATGAGGTAAAAGTACAAAAAAATGGACTATTTACTCATGTTGCAGAACAGCTGTTTCACATGAAACACTTAGAATCAGAGAAGTTTAACATGTTGGATTTAATGGGAACTATTCCTGAATTACAAAACTTATTTCGCTATAGTCAGCGAGGTTCCACTTTGTATAAAATTGATTCAACAAATGCAAATGAACTTTCCTTTTCAGTCAACATACTAGATCGACTTCATATGACTTCAGAAAGATTTTCACGTTATATTGAATCAATTTGTAAGCACTTATCCGTGCAACATGTCACCGGGAAAACGAGCGCATCCAATTTACTTTTTACAGCTCCTATCCAATCGTGGAATCCTATATATAGTACGCCTTTATACTACGAATATCTCGCTGATACTTATTACTTACCACTTACAACTGACCCTAGAAATCCTACACCCGTATTACCTGAACTTCTTGTTCATTATTTATTGCTCTACAATTTAAGTATGATTTCTAGATACGAAACAGATTGGTGGTATGATTTACTTGGAAGCTATGGCTCTGAAGATTACCCATTTATTTATCAATTTCTTACTATTTCTGCTCAAAAAATCCCTTACTACATTTCGAATTTTTTACTAGCAGAACCGAACCTATTTCATGGGAAATAAAAAAAACACAAGTCAAAAGACTTGTGTTTTTAGTTGCTTGGCGACGTCCTACTCTCACAGGGACAAGGTCCCAACTACCATCGGCGCTAGAGAGCTTAACTTCCGTGTTCGGTATGGGAACGGGT